>CACNFD010000001.1:0-185000 GCA_902619615.1 uncultured SAR116 cluster alpha proteobacterium
GAGAAAGGAGTAATTTTTAATCTAATCAAAAAATATCAAATAATCTTTACCTCTAATTTTAAATTTGTTTAAATTATATATATGGCAAAACCAATAAATATATACTCTAAATTCAATAAATTTGACGATTATTGGTCTCCAAAAGTAATATCTGAGATGAATAATTATCAATTTAAATTAGTTAAAATAAAAGGTGAATTCATTAAACATCACCATTCAGACACAGATGAAGTTTTTATTGTAATCAAAGGGAGTATGAAAATAGAATTTGATGCAGAAATCATAGAAGTAAATGAAGGTGAAATGATAGTAGTACCTAAAGGGGTGGATCACAAACCAACTGCTAAAAACGAGTGTCATGTGATGTTAGTAGAACCTAAAGGAATATTAAATACTGGTAACGTAAAAGGAGATATAACAGCTCCTAATGATGAATGGATTTAAGTAATGATTTCAGTTTATATAAAATTCATTTGGATGATTGTTTTTACATTTCTAATTTTTTTTGTTGTACGTTCTGTTAATAGTGAGACGATGAGTGATTTAATTTGGGAAAAAGAAATTTATTATAAAAAAATACCAAAGTTCCTTTCAGTGGAGAAATAAATGGAAACATTAAAGGTCAGATCCAAGATGGAAATAAAGAAGGTACATGGGTAAGATATTACAGTAATGGACAATTATTTTCTGTATCAAATTATAAAACTGGTAGAAAAAATGGTGCCTGGATTACATACAACAATGAAGGTCATTTAATAGAAAAAGGTCAATATATAAATGATCTTGAAGAGGGTCACTGGATACGTCTATTTGAAAATGGTGAAATAAACTACAAAGGTAAGTTTAAGAATGGCAAAAAATCAGGATCTTGGATTTCTTATTATTATAACGGACAATTAAAATATCAAGGGAATTATAAAAATGGGACTAAGGATGGTTATTGGGAGTATTTTTCTCCATCTGGTTATTTATATGAAGAATATTCTGGTTATTTCAAAAACAATAAAAAAGTTAGCAGTAAAATATGAAAAAAAATTACTAACTTAATTTTAGCCCACAATTCCTCTTATCATTGAAATAAATGGAATTATTTTAGAAGCAATATTTTGAAGTAGAGCAATAGGATTAATTCCAAATCTTGGCAAAATAAAAAATATAATTACTACAATCAATAATGTTAACATTATTGGAAGGATGAACTTAGCACTTCCATGATCTCTTTTAGACATAAATAAATTAAACACAAAATAAGCAATCAAAAAAATGATAACTAAAAAGATTATAAGTTTTAACATTTATTAGGTTTATGCTTTTTACTGTAAGTTTGGTTTTTTTGAAAAATGTTTAGTTAATATTTTTCTTATGTTGTCCTTAATTTTAGAGTAATTCCAAATACACACAAATGAAACTAAAGCTAAAACAAAAGTAGAAAAGAAACTTGTTGTAGAACCAATACACATGGTTAATAATTTAATTTAATAATAAATGTTTTTCAAGTTGTATTTAAAAAATTAAACATTTTTAATTTAATATTTTTTCTTATGTCTAATAAATATCTGTAAGTGATGCATTATTATTTTTTGGATTATTTACATCCATAGAAACCCGATAAAAATTTATATTATTGTTAGCATTACTATTAAATATATCTTTGCCTGAAAGAAATGGTGTAATTTCAGACTCTTCTAATAAAACAGGTTGTCTGTGATGTATATGATTTATTTGATCAACGGAATTTCTTGTCAATATTAAACAACCAATCTCATTATATAAACCAGCAAAAAAATTAGTTTGGGAAAAGTGATAATAAGGTATTTTTTTATTAACTTTTCTTTGCCACTCATACCAACCATTGTTAAAAATTATACATCTCTTTGCATTTTTAAATGATGGTTTTTGATTCATAGTTTCAGAACGACAATTAATTAAGTTCATATCTTGTTTCCATAATGGAGAATATGACCATTTCATTAACTGAGATTTTTCTTTAGTTTTTACTGGTACTAATTGTGAGGGACATATATTATATGAAATGTCATATTCTAAATTGAATGCATTTTTTGACGAAATAACAAATCTTCCACACATCTGAATAGAATAACTTATTTTATTCAAAACTAGTAAACAAAAAAAAATTAATTAATAATTATATCAAAGATTTAAAAATTAATGTTTATGTTGTTCTGAGTTAAACCCTTGCTAGCTGATATTATTTTAATTTTACATTTTTTTGTTGTAATTTTTATTACTGTTGGTTTTTTATTAGTACCTATTGGTTATTATTATGATTGGAGTTGGATAAAAAACTTTAAATTAAGATTATTTCATTTTGGTCTAATGTTTATAGTGACATTCGAAACTCTTGCTGGCATAACTTGTCCATTAACCTCTATTGAAAATTATCTGCGAGGAATAAATAATAGTAAATCTTTTATTTCTTTTTGGATTGAAAAGATTATTTACTGGGACTTTCCAACTAGTTTTTTTATGTTTTTATATTTTGTATTTTTAGGATGGACCTTTTTGATGTGGAAGATTTATCCTCCAAAGTTTAAGGACAGTTATTTAAAATAATTTATCATAAATATTGGATTAAAAACTTTAACAAATAAGAGATTAATATGGATTTTAAATATGCTCAAAGTTGGTTACTTGGAATTGTTTGTTTTGTATATGGAATTTATAGAGTTATAGGTGGATCGGATGAATCTTTTAATTGGGTAGACGCTGCAGCTATTTTTGGATTTTGCTATTCAGTTTATGTTACCCAACTAAAAAAATCTGAAGATGATTAAATAAATACAAGGTAAAGTATTTTTATACATAATATGCATAAATATGCATATAATAAATTTATTATATTAATTTTTTTTCAATAAGTTTTTAATGCTGTTTAAAAGTTGTTTATTATCGTCTTTATACTTAAATTTTATTAATGCAATTTTATCATCAATATTATTAGTTTTTTTTAGATAAGAGTTAAATAAATCGCTTTTCTTAGATTTTAGTTTTGCTTCAGCTTTAAATTTATTAAGCTTATCATTTTCTTTATTCATAAATTATCGTACCTCATGTCAGTTTTTAAAATAAATTAGAACTTGAAAATTTTTATTACTCTTTACGTTAAGCTATTAATCAGTTTAAGATTTACTTATGATAAAAGATAAATTTTGCTTTGTATATGTGACAGTTGAAAATTTTGAGCAAGCAGAGCTAATTGCCGAACTTGCGATTAAAGACAAATTAGTTGCATGCGCAAATATTTTTCCAGAGTCTCATTCCATGTTTGAATGGAAAGGAGAAGTTAAATTGGAAAAGGAAACAGTTTTAATATTAAAAACATTGGTTAATAAATATGATTTACTTGAAAAGTTAATAATTAAAAATCATGTATACGAAACACCATGTATACTAAAGATAGATGTTTCTATGGGGCATAAAGATTTTTTAAAATGGGTTGAAACGTCTGTAAGTCTATCTGATTAGAATGAATAAATTATATTTGAAAAAAATATCTACTTTTTTAATGATTTCGTTTATATCTATTTCAATAGGTTATGCCTCTGAAAAAATAATCTTGGAAGACTATATCAATTCTTTTGCATGGGAAAAAAGGATAGTCCTTTTTATTTCAAAATCCAAATACATTTATTTCATAAATGAAACCGATAATTTTTTCAAACTAAATAAATGTGAAAATGATAGTAGAAATTTAAAGTATATTCGAATAGTAGGTGATGAAGTAAAAAAATATAATATTTCAGAAAAATTTAAAAACAAATATGGAATGTGGTTGATTGGTTATGACGGTCAAATAAAATCATATTCATCAAATATCTCATTATTAAGAGAAATTTATAATATTGTAGACAAAATGCCTTTAAGGAAAAAAGAAATATTGGAACAAAAAATAAAATGTTACTAATAAATTTAGGTTAATAGTTGAATAAAATAAAAAAATTACCAAATATCTCATAACGAAATCAAAACATCTGCCATACTCAACAAAATGATATTTTATATAATATTACTTCTAGTACTATCAATCGCCCCAATGATTTGGCTAAATTACGTATTTACTAAAAATGACAAAATTCTAATAAATATGCCTTTTACTGGATTAGAATTTGGCAAAATTATTCTTAATGAGCTTGGCTTAAATGATGTTAAAATTGAAAAATCTTTAAGTATAGATCATTATGATCTTAGTGAAAAAAAAGTAAAAGTTTCAGAAAATCGTCTTTCTAGGAAAAGTCTTACTGCTATATCAATTGTCTGCCACGAAATTGGTCATGCAATGCAACATCATGAAAAATATAAACCTCTTGAACAGAGGACAAGCCTTGTTAAGAATACAGCTTGGATCTCACAGCTGGGCAGCGGGTTATTACTAATGGGTATACCAACAATCTTTGCGACTGGTTCTTATTCATTAATAAAAGTATGTCTAATATTAATATTATTGTCACTTATAATTGGTGTAATAATTCATTTAATAACTTTAGAAGTTGAATTAGATGCTAGTTTTAATAGAGCTTTGCCAATAATAAAAAGTAAAGTTCCAAAAGAGTATCACGATGCTTGTCAATCTATTCTAAAAGCTGCTGCTTTTACCTATGTTGTTGGAGTTATAAGAAACTTTGTGTCTCTAAGATTTATTTGGTTATTACTTTCAAGAATTAGATAATTATGACTAATAAAAAACAAAAATATATTATTACGCTTTTAGTAGATAATAGAGAATGGAACAGCCAACCTATAGAGGGAGAATTGGGTAATCTTCAGAGTATAATTGATGAAGCATTAGAACAACACAGAATTTCTAGATTTTTTACGATTAGACCAAAGCACGTAGAGTTTAAAAGAGCAACCTTACTAAAATAAATATATTAGATTTAATCTATAAAATTAATTTCTTTAATATAAATATCTGCTGAATGATCTCTCCCAAATGCAACAACTCCTACAGATGTAATATTTTCTGGAATGATTTGTTTAGATAAGAAAACACTAGACCTTTTAAATTCATTTATTGGTAATTTAAATATTTTGAAATCATTAATAACTTTAAAACTAATTTGATAATATTGCCACGGTAGTAAAGTTCCAGATGTTCTCAAGTGAATAAAATAATTTTGATGATTACCTTTTGCAGTTATCTCAATAAATTTTGCGCCCTTTAAACTTGATTTTTCAAGTTTTCTTCTAATCTGAATGAAGCCTCCCTTGTTTTCTGTGGAAACGTTTCCAGTCAAACGTGCATACAAATTATTATTAATATTTATAAATTCAACTTTACCCGAAGACATGCCACCCATTACTTGATCTGAAATGAATTGCCACTTTTTTGGATTTTCGAAATTGTCTTTAAATATCTTATTACCTATTGCTTCTTGGGTTATAATAAGGAAAAGAATAACAAATTTAAAAATATTCATATTAAATAAGCAAATTACGTTTTATAGTGATAGTTATCTAATTTTATTTGTAATAAAAGTTTATCAATATTTTGATTAAATAAAACTTAAATATATTGGAAAAAAATGAAAAAACAAATTATTGGCTGGATTATAGTTGCATCTGCATTTATGTGGGGCATATTAAGATGGATAGATTTAGTTGAACCCAATTTTGTAATAAATTTTTTTGCCATCGGTGGCTTCTGCTTTGGAGTTTACCTTACTAAAGATCCAAATGAAGAAAATGATGAATTTAAATCTAATAATTAGCATTTAAATTTTAGGAAAATTTAAATTTGAGACCGCGATGAACAAAAGAGATTATCCAAAAGAAATTAGCCAAAATGAGTGGCTAAAAAGACAAAATTATTTTCTTGAAGAACAAAACAAGAGACTAAAAAGTGAATTAGCTGAATCTAAGGAATATATAAATATCCTTATTAACAAATTGAAGCTATATCAATCAAAACAGTAACCTGGAGACAAAAATGACGCTAACGAGTATTCTGATATTATCTTTTTTATTAGTCCTGATCCAAATTACCATACCTGTACTAATAAGCCTGTTAACAAATAATGTAAAATTAACTTATTTATTCTCTTCCAGAGATAATGCAACAAATACTTCAATATATATAGATAGAGCTAATAGGTCATTAAAAAATTTATTTGAAACACTACCAATATTTATTGGATTAATTCTTTTATCAATTATTAATGATGTAGATAACTCTTTACTAGCAATGATCTGGTTATTAGCAAGAATAATTTATGTTCCGGTATATATTGCTGGAATAAATTATGTTAGAACAGGCATCTGGGCAATTGCTCTTATATGTTTAATTATAATGAGTGTTAACTTTTTATAAGAATTTAAGAATTTGTATCAACTATAACCTCACCACTATAAACAATTTCTTTAGGGGATAAGGAATTAGGAATAGAATTGTGTTTTGACAAATAAGATCTAATTTCCTTCAAATGTTTTTCATCATCATATTTCCAAATACTTGTCACTTGGTTTTTAAGTGAGATATTTTGTATCATTGTAAAATTTACTTTAAGTTTATCTTTAAGCGCATCTTCATAAATCTTATGAGAAATAGCAATAAACATTTCTGCATGTTGTTCGTTTTGGAATGTTCTTACTGTTATTCTTATTATAGACATAAAAATATTCTATAAACTGATAACAAGAAATTCAAATATTTTATATAATACTACTTAAGTTTGAAATTTTTTTATGTAATGAAAAGTATGAGGTATAAATGGCCAAAGCAATTGTCTTAAGAGAACACGGTAATTCTAATGTTTTAAAATTAGAAGATATTGAAATCAAAAAACCAAAAGAAAATGAACTCCTCATAAGACAAACAGCAATAGGAGTTCATTTTCATGATATTTATGTAAGGTCTGGGCTTTATAAAACGCTTGAGCTTCCTGGAATACCAGGCCTTGAAGCAGTTGGCATAATAGAAGAAATAGGAGCAGGTATAGATAACTTTAAAAAAGGTGATAAAATAGGATATATTACAAAAAATTATGGCGCATACTCAAGCCACAGGATTTTAGATAAAAATCTGGCTGTTAAGATTCCTGATTTTATATCAGATGAAATAATGGCAACAAATTTTTCGAGAGCAATAACAGTACAAATGTTAATAGATCAAGTTACGAAATTAGATGATTCTGATACTGTTTTAATTACTGCGGCTACAGGCGGTATAGGAAGAATTTTTTCTCAATGGGCAAAATCAAAAGGAGCTATTGTAATTGGAACTGTTGGAAGTAATGAAAAAATTTCTACCGCAAAGTCTTATGGATGTGATTATACACTTACTTATGACCAAATAGATTTTACCAAAAAAGTAATGGAACTTACAAATGGGAAAGGTGTAGATAAAGTTTTTGATTCTGTAGGCAAAGACACATTTGAAAATTCGCTTAGGAGTATTAAAGTTTGTGGGCATTTAATAAATTTTGGACAATCATCTGGACCAATCGATCCAATTTCAATGTCTATTTTAGCTAGTAAATCACTAACAATTTCAAGACCTATTTTATTTGATTATATTTCTGACTCACACTTATACAAAAAAATGGCTAATTCAGTTTTTCAAGCGTTAAAAAATAATAAAATTACATTGCCAGAATTTCAACCTTTTAAACTTAAAGATGCCAACTTAGCACATAATATGTTAGAATCTAGAAGTGGTGGCGGAAGTGTATATTTGGAGCCTTGAAAAAGTTTTTGTTAACATAGAAAATTAAAAATCATGAAATTAGATACTTGGAAAAATCCCGAAGCGATTGTTAGCTGTGAATGGTTAAGCCAAAATCTTAATAACGATAATATAAGAATATATGATTGTACAACCTATCTACATTATAGAGATAATGACCCAACCTTACCCTACATTGTAGAAAGTGGTAGAGAAAGTTATAAACTTTGTAATATTACGAATTCTAGTTTCTTAGATCTTCATTTAGATTTATCAGATAAAGCCAGTCCGTTCAGATTTACTTTGCCTAAACTTGAAATTCTTGCTGATAGTTTTAAAAAACAGGGAATTGGAAGTGATTATCATGTAATTCTCTACTCAAGGAATGGAGCACAATGGTCTTCACGTATTTGGTGGATGTTAAGAGCTGTTGGATTTGATAGAGCAAGCATATTAAATGGTGGATTTAATCAGTGGCAAAAAATGAACTTACCTACTTCAAAAGGTAATTTGACTTTCTCAAAATCTGATTTTGTTTTTTCACCAAGAAATAATATTTTTGTTAATAAAGATGCAGTTCTTCAAGCTATGAATAATCCAAAGTTTATAATATTAAATTCTTTAACTGCCGATATCCATAATGGTGAAAACCCGAGGTATGGAAGACCTGGTAGAATCCCTACAAGTCTAAATATACCATTTCATGAATTACTTGATAGTGAAACAGGGAAATTTAAAAAATTTGATGAATTATTAAAAATTTTTCAAATAAATGGCATAACTAAAGATAGCTGTGTTTTAAATTACTGTGGTGGTGGTATTGCCGCATCTTTGGAGGCATTTGTACTATATCAATTAGGTTTTGAAAATATTACAATTTATGATAATTCCCTCCACGAATGGGCAGCTATTGATCAAACCTTACCAATGGAGAATAATTAAATTTTAAAATGTTCTTTTGTTGAAGGTCCAATCTTACATAGATTAAAATACGGCAAAGGTAGAGGCCAAAACCTTGCTAAAGCTGTTGGTATGAAATCTAATAAAAATAGAAACATAGTTGATGCTACAGCTGGACTAGGATACGACGCATTTATTCTTGCCTCTCTTGGAGCCAAAGTCACGTTAGTTGAAAGATCCTACAAAATGTATGAAATACTGCAAAATGGTATCAATGAAGGAGTATCATTTGGCGGTGAAATTGAGAAAATAATAAATAGAATGGATTTATTATTTGGAGACTCTAAAGATATTTTACCAAAGCTATCACCTGAAGTTATTATTATCGATACAATGTATAAAGACAGAAAGAAAACAGCTCTTGTTAAAAATAATATGAGGTTAGTTAGAGATATAGTAGGACCTGATTCTGATTATATTGAGCTTTTGGAAGTTGCTTTAAGTTGTGCCAAGAACAGGGTAGTTCTCAAACAACCTAGATATGCTGATCCAATTAGAGAGATTAGAAAATGCTCTCACCAGATTTTAGGAAAAACTATACGCTATGATATATTTATGACCAATTAGCTTTTTACATAAAAGAAATAATTAGTGGTTTTGAAAGTATAATCTAAATATTTTAAAAAATGTTAAATTTTCTTATTAGTTAGACGTAATAATTAAGTAAATAATTTTTGGAATTTTGATGATGAAACTATTTTTTTTAATATTATTGTTCATTTTTTTATCTGGCTGTTTTCATGAAACATCATTTATAAGTAGATATGGTCAAAGTATTGTATTAAATCCAAAGGAAGCACAAAAAAATATCGAAACAATTTCTGACCAAGAATTAACAAATCCTAACAAGCCTAATATATCTCTTTCAAAAAAAGATATAAATTATTTTAATAAATTTCAAAATATTGATTTCTCTTCTAGTAAATTTCTAAAAGGTAATCCTAATTGTATAAGTATAATCAGAGTAAAAGTTCTTGGTAGCTTAAGCTATGATGAATTAATGTACGAACTTAGAAAAAGAGCTGCTACTATGGGTGGCAATGCAATTGGAATAAATGATTTAAAAGAAAATAAAGAAATTATTTACGCTGATCAAGAAATGAAAGGAGAAAATATTTTAGACGTACGTTACGCATTCATGAAAAAAACTAATCTACTATCAAGTGTAACTGCTGATATTTTTAGATGTAAATCAGATACATAATCAAAAGTTTTTTTTCTTTCAAAAAATACTATAGTCATAATATGAAATATTTTATTTTATTATTATGTTTTTTGATCCCATTTGGGTTAGCGTATTTAATAAAAGCAGTACAGTTAAGTATTTTTTCAACTATTATAATAATAATTTTATTTACAATTCTAATACTCAGTTATCTCAATAAAAATAATAATAATGCTCAATTTTCTCTAAAAAGTTTCTTTTTCAAAAAAAATAAAAAAAATTAAATTTATGTTAATGTATTAACTAAATTCATAGCTATTGCAGTGCAACTAACTGATGAACCAATCATAATAGCCCTATCGCCCCATTGCATTCCCACATAAATCCAACCGATGCAACTAACTATATAAGCTATCTGTCCATAAAGAATAAAAGATGCACTTATTAAAAAAATACCTGCAACTGCTAAAAGCATAGAAATCCACTTTACGTACCAGTCTGTAGTTCCCGTTGGAGTTGTAGGTTTAATTTCATCATACTCAGTCTGAAGTTCTTCCAACTCTTGCTTAAGTCTTTTTTTCTCGTGTGACAATTCCATTGCCAACCTTCCAGCTTTTGTCATGGAGCTTCCTGCAAGAGGAGAATTAGCGTCATTAGGTTGATCAGAGATTACAGTAATGTTTTTATCTTCCATTTAATTTACCTCAGATTAAAGTGAGTTTATCTTGTAAATTATTTTAAAAATTTGTCAAAATTTAGTTTAAAAATTTTTGAATTATCATAAAATATTAAATTAAAATAAATCAGAGGAATAGTTTTATGAAATGGGAGAGTGGGACTTTACTGCATATACATATCGCTCCTAAAGCTTCAGCTGATATGGTGGAATTAGAAGAAGCAGAATTAGTTGAAGGCAAAGGAATTGTCAATGATCGGTACTATAACCAAACAGGTACATATTCACCAAAACCGGACATTAGGGATATAACACTAATAGAAAATGAAGTTCTAGATGCATTGGCAGTGAATCAACCGCCGCTTCAAGAAAAGCCTATAATTTTGAAACCTATCGAACATAGAAGAAATTTAACAACTTCTGGTGTTCCACTTAATTATCTAGTTGGCAAAAAATTCAAAGTTGGTGACGTTATTTTACTTGGTGGAAGGCTTAACTTTCCATGTAAATATCTTGCTGATCTTCTTAAAAAACCACTTGTTCTGCCATTATATAATAGATCTGGTCTCAATTGCTCCATAGTTAAGGGAGGTATAATTAAAAAAGGTGACAATATAATTCAAATTGAAGAATAAATTATATAAATGTAAGCATCCAACCACAAAGCGAAATAAGAAATACAGCTGCCCATTGTGGCATTTTAGTAAAAAATAAAATTACAAATGAAATTAAAATAAGAATTAAATCGTAATAACTTTCTAGACTAGAAATGATAATGGGATCATATAATGCTGCAATCAATAGTCCTATGACACTGACATTAACACCTTTAAAAGCACTAATGATTAAATCAAATTTTCTTAATTCTTTCCAAATAGATATAGTGCCAATAATTAATAGAAATGATGGTAAGAAAATAAAAAACAAACAAAATAAGCTTGTGATAAAGGTATTGATTTCACTTTTTAAAAAAATTCCTAGATAAGATGAAAATGTAAATAAAGGACCTGGTATTGCCTGTGAAGCCCCATAACCTGCCAAGAACAAATCATTTTCAATCATTCCCCTAGCAACAAATTCTTCTTTTAATAAGGGTAATACAACGTGGCCTCCTCCAAAAACCATGGAACCAACTTTAAAAAAACTATTAGCTAAATTTAATAGATTTGAATTAAAGATCTCATTGATTATTGGTATAATTAATAAAAAAACAAAAAATAAAATTAATGGAAAAAGTTTCCAAAAATTTATTTTAATAAAATGTTTGTCATTTTTTTCTTTTCTTTTTTCTTTTCTGTAAACAAATGCTCCAATTAGACCACTCATAATCAAACACATTAATTGGTTAAACGATGATGGAAAAATTATTAAAAACGAAGCTGTAAAAAATGTAATTATATATCCAATGTTGTCTTTTAATAGATTTTTACTCATCCCTAATATTGCCTGAAATACAATTATGACAACAATTGCTTTCAAGCCTTTCAGAACACCTTGAGGAATTGAACTATCATAATTTAAAATAGCGTAGCCAAATAACATAAGAATTATAACTGAAGGCATCGTAAAACCTAACCACGCTAAAATAGCTCCTTTTATACCTTTAAAATAATAGCCAATAGATATACCAACCTGACTAGAAGACGGGCCTGGCAAAAAGTTACAAAGAGAAACAAAATCAGCATAAAGTTTTTCATCTAACCATTGTTTTTGTTTAACAAAGAAGTTTCGAAAATAGCCAATATGGGCTATAGGTCCTCCAAATGAGGTTAAACCTAATAATAGAAAGGAGAGAAAAATATCTAAATTTTCAATTTTTGTTTTATTATTTTTTTTCACTATTAAGAAGTCTAATTTTATTTTAACCTATGTTTGTATACTACTAAATAACTACGCTTAATAGAGGATTAAATATGAAAATTAAAAATATGATAGTTTATATAAGCTTCTTATTAATCTCCAACATTGTTTCTATAACTCCTTTGGTTGCTCATGAAGGCGCAAAGGGAATAGTTAAAGAAAGAATAGATAAATTTAAGATGAGCAAAAAAATGATGCAAACTATTCATAAATCCATTCAAAATGAAGACTTTGGAACAATAGAAAAATCCGCAACTACTCTCTATAATTGGAGTAAAGAAATGATAAAGTTTTTCCCAGAAGGAAGTGACGGAGCCCCTTCTGAAGCCTCTACAGATATTTGGTTAGATCTAGAGGGTTTTAAAAAAGCTGTTAATAATTTTGAGTTAGCCTCTTTAAAATTAATTAATAATTCTAAAGAAAAAGATTTTGATAAGACTGTGGATGCTTTTCGAAGCCTTGCTGGAACATGTAAAGGATGTCACAAAAAGTTTAGAAATTAAATTTTATTTAAAGGGATAGCATTATGAAAGGCATTGTTTTTTTAGGTGATAAAAAACTAGAAATTCAGAATTTTGAAGACCCTTCACCAGGACCAAATGATGTAATTATTGAGATCAAAGCTTCAGGGATGTGTGGAAGTGATCTCAAATTCTACAGAGCAAATAGTGGTCCATCATCTCTAGGACTAGGTGGAGACGACAAACCAGTTATTGCTGGACACGAACCATGTGGAACAATCATTGAAATAGGCACCAACGTGTCCAAAAATAATTTTCAAATAGGTAAACGTGTAATGCAACATCATTATGAAGGCTGTGGCACTTGCTCACACTGTTCCACAGGATGGCAGCAACTTTGTGTTGAAGGAGTAAAAGCCGTATTTGGAGTTACTGGTCACGGAGCCCATGCTAAATATATGAAATGCCCTTCTAGTACATTAGTTCCTTTAAGGGATGATATATCATTTGTTTCTGGTGCAGCAATATCATGTGGAACTGGAACAGCATGGGGAGCTTTAGAAAGATTAGATTTAAGAGCAAGTCAAACTATCGCAATTTTTGGAATGGGACCCGTTGGATTATCAGCTGTAATGTTAGCTAATAAAATGGGATCTAAAGTGATCGCAATAGATATAAATAAAAAAAGATTAGAGAGATCTACTGAATTTGGAGCTGATATAATTTTAAATCCAGAAAAAAGTAAAGACTTATTAATTGATATAAAAGATCTAACAAAAGGTCTTGGAGTCGATGCCTCTCTAGATGCATCATCTTCACCAGCAGCACGATCAATAGCAGTAAAATGTGTAAAGACGTGGGGTAAAGCATGCTTTGTAGGAGAAGGTGGAGATGTCACTTTAGATGTAAGTAATGATCTTTTAAGAAGACAAGTTACAGTAATTGGGAGTTGGACATTTTCAAAACACGGACAAGCTGAATGTGCTGACTTTGTCGCAAATAAAAAACTAGATGTAGACAAATTATTTACCCACAGATGGTCTCTAGATCAAGCTGAAGAAGCCTACAAATTATTTGACAAACAATCAGATGGCAAAGGTGTTATCATACCTTAAATCCTTCAGATTATTTTTCTTTATAATATAATTTCCAAGGTCCAAAGTGTAAACTTAGACTAATAAATAAGCCATAAATTATTAAACCAGAAGACATTGTGAAAAACAGTAAATAGGGACTAGCTACGTTATTGTAGAAAAGGATTAAAGTTAAGATTACTACAAAAAACAATCTTAAAAATGTTCCAACCACAGGCCAAAATAAAGTATTAAATGCCTGGCAAACAAAATATAGACCAAGACCAAGAGCGAAAAAGGCATAAAAAGGAGCAACTACCGTCAAATAAACTTCAGCTGCATCTATAGCTTGCGGATTATGTGTAAAAAAATTAGACCAGAGTTTAGGATAAAGTGAAAAAATCAATCCTGTAATACCAACAATTAAAACAGAAAAGGCTGTGCCCTTCCAAGTCATTTGTACAGCTCTTTTTAATTTATTTGCACCAACATTTGCACCTACTATAGCAATTAGAGCACCTCCAACACCAAAAATTATAGGTATCAAAAGCAATTCCAACCTTATTGCAATACCAAATCCAGCCGTCCAATGTGAGCCAAAGATTCCAATCACTGCTGTACAGAATAATGCTAGCGAAATTGTCATTAAAGACTGACAACTTGCTAATGAACCTGATTTAACTAACCTAAAAAATCCATCTAATTGTAAGATTTTTGAAAATGTAAATGTATAAGAATGACTTCCAAAGAAATAAAAACTTACTATAAATACTATTCCAAAAAAATATCCAGACAATAATGAGATGGCAGACCATTCTAAAGAATTAAATAAATAATTCTCTTTTAAAAAAATTACATTATTTTTTAAAATAAAACTTCCATCAAGATAATCAAAATTAAAACTTGCTAGTAAAACGTGAAAAGACAAAACAATCAGCCAACTAAAAGCTGGCAAAATTGTATTGCCTGAGCCTCTTGTTACAGCAATAATAATATTAAACAACCAAATTAAAAAAATTCCACCTAGTAAAATGTTACCATAACTTAAAGCTGCGCTACTTACCTGTTGGTCTATTTTCATAAAATTGAAAAATCTCTCTGAAAGAGAAAAATAAAGTAACATTATAAGTAATGATCCCAACAACGAAATTAATATTGCTGATCTAAAGATACATTCCGCTAGGTGTAAGTTTTTACTTCCAAAAGCTCTTGCAGTAGCACCGCTTATAGCCCCACCAAAAGCTCCATTAGATAACATGCTTGTTAACATGAAAATTGGAAAAATATAGGCCACACCAGCCAATTCAGAAATGCCTATTTTTCCTATATACCAAAGATCAAATATTACAGTACTTGCAGACAAAAAAGTCGCGCATATATTAGGTATTGCTAATTTAAAAAAAATCTTATTGAATGGTAATTCAACTAATTCATCAGAAATTTTTTTTTTATTCAAAACCAATCTTTCAAGATTAATTTACAAATTCCAATGTCTTTTCTTCATCCTTTACCGATTTGACTACAGTACCAGGTCGTTCTTTTGTAAATTCCCCATTTTTGTAAGTAACTTTACCTGACACAATGGTAGTTACATAACCTTTTGTGTGTTGCATTAATCTTTTTCCACCAGCCGGTAAATCTTGCGTCATGAATGGATCAGAGGAACCTACATTTTCCCAGTCAATTATGTTTATATCAGCTTTTAAACCAACTTTTAAGATACCTCTATCATTCAAACCTGCTGCGCTTGCTGTGTCTGAAGTTAACCTTCTAACAGTTTCTTCCATTGAAAATGCTTTTTTCTTGACTGACCAATATGATATAAGCCATGTTGGATAACCTGCATCTAAAATGAATCCAACATGAGCTCCACCGTCACCTAAACCCATTATTGCATTTCTGTCATCAAGCATTTTTTTACAAACACCAAATGTATGATCTGCATAATTTACTAATGGAGCATAAATAAAGTTATTACCATCATTTTCTATTAGAATTTCGTAAGCTAATTCAGCTGCCGTCATACCTTTTTCTTTGGCCATTGCGTCGATAGACTCTTCTGGCTTAGGATTATAATTAGGTGGTGAGCCAAATCTATACATTTTAGTATATCCAATTCTATTTATTAGTGGGAAAGTACTTCCCTTTATTGGATCTTCAGATAAAATTTTATTTTTTATTTCATCTTTCCTCATTTCAATTACTCGTCGATCTAATGGCAAATCTGAAATAGACTTGTAGGTATCTGTTCCAGAGAATGGATTTTGACTTCCATTTAATCCTAATAATAAACCAATAGGTCTAGGAGTCACAACCGGCCTAATAGGCAAACCTTCTTTCTGAGCCTGTCTTGCCATTGCCATAAGATCTTCCCAGAAGAAAGGCCTGTCATGTCTTTGTGTACAACTAAACACAAGTGGTCTCCCAGATCTTCTGACAATCCTCTTTAGAACTTCAAATTCTGTTTCAGGATCAGGTTCATTCCAATCTGAAACTATTTCTATAAATCCAGATCCAGCATCTGATAAACCCATTGCAATAGCTGTTAATTCATCTTCGTGAGCTCTTAAAGTTGGGGTATATTCTCCTTTTAAACTTTTATGACTAATTGTACGTGATGTTGAAAAACCAAATGCACCAGCCTCAACAGCCTCTTTTGCAAGCTTTCTCATTATTTGCATATCTTCTTTTGTTGCAACTTCATGCTTGATTGCTCTTTCTCCCATAACATACACTCTTAATGCCGCATGTGGTAAAAGGGCACATATATCTATGTCTAATTTGTTATTTTCAAGAGCCTTGATATATTCCTCAAAAGTTTCCCACTGCCAGTTTAAACCTTCATGCATTACGGGAGCAGGAATATCTTCAACACCCTCCATAAGTTCTACTAACTTAACTCTATCTTCAGGTTTGCAAGGAGCAAAGCCAACTCCACAATTACCCATTACAACTGTAGTAACACCATGAATTGACGAAGGTTTTAATTGGCTATCCCAAATTGCTTGACCGTCATAATGAGTATGAATATCAACAAAGCCAGGGGTAACTACTAAATTATTTGCATCAATGACTTCATTAGCTTTGCCTGAAAAGTCACCTATAGCTGCTATTATACCATTTTTAATAGCAATATTGCCTGGTTTTGACTTAGCACCTGTACCATCTACTAGAGTGCCGTTTTTAATAATTAAATCAAAATCATTTATTTCTCTGTTTAAGCCATCCATAAATAACTACCCCCTAATATAAATACTTTGTTATTAATATTATTTGATGTCAATAAGTGATTTTAATTTTGTTATTTGTAATTAATTAATAATTTTGTTTTTCCTTAGCATCTGTATCTGTTTTTCTGATATACCTATCTCTTTAAGTACTACATCTGTATCACCTCCTAAAGATGGTGCAGAATGTCTTATCTTTCCTGGAGTTTTACTTAATCTTGGAAAAGCTTGATGCATTAAAACATTTCCATATTCTTTATTAAAATGGTCAATAAGGACTTTCCTGTCTTGTATATATGGATGCTCTATGATTTCAGATATATCTAGAACAGGTCCAACTGTAATTCCTTCTTTTGAGAAGATATTTAAGACTTCTTCTCTTTTATATTTTTTAATAAATTTTGAAATAGGTTTATCCAAATCATCTTGATTATTTAGTCTGTCACTATTAGTCAAAAACCTTGGATCCTTAATCAAATCACTTGAACCTATTGTTAAGGCCAGTTTTTCCCACATTGACTGCATTGATGCTGATAAAGAAACATATTTATTATCTTTTGTTTTATATATCCCTCTTGGTGCAGCCACATTACTTCTATTTCCTATTCTTTCTGGTACCTTACCTGAAATTTTATAACTTGCTGCCCATGGACCTAAAATTGAAAAAAAAGGCTCAAAAAGAGACAGGTCTATTACTTGACCACCAGTATTACTTTTTTTTGAAGCCAAAATAGCCATTAAAATCGCACCAAATCCTGTTAATCCAGCAACCATGTCAGCAAGAGCGAGGGGAGGTAAAAGAGGAGATTGTTTTTCTTCACCAGTCATTGATGCAAATCCACTCATACCTTCTACAAGAGATCCGAAACCTGGAGCATTTTTGAAAATCCCAGTTTGCCCCCAACCAGAAATTCTTAAAATAATTAAATTCTTGTTTAACTCATCTAACTGTTCTGGACCAATTCCCCATTTCTCAAGAGTGCCAGGAACAAAGTTTTCGATAAAAACATCTGCTGATTTTACTAATTCTTTTAAAAGATCTAAACCCTCATGTTTTTTAAGATCTATAGAAATACTTCTTTTGTTTCTTGAATAAACAGCCCACCAGTGAGAGATACCATTTATTTTCCAATTTCTCAGGTCGTCTCCTTTTCCTGGTTTTTCTACTTTAACAACATCTGCTCCAAAATCAGCAAACATATGACTTACCATATTGCCAGCCGCCAAACGAGATAAATCCAAAATTTTAATATTTTCTAATGGTAACAAAATTTAAAATACCTATTTTCTATGTTTCATCATTTTCAATTTTTAATTTTCTAAGTTGTTTCAACAAGAAATTTCTTTTTTTAGCTCTTTTTTCTAAATCATCTTCAATAAGAACCTTTCGTCGTTCTAACTCAAGTTTTTGACCTGCAATTTCTGACCAATCTGGTATTTTAGTTTGTGATTTAGCTATTTCAACAAATATAGAACCATATCTAGCCATATAATCTTTGATTCCACCTGGTGCATTTAAATCGATCGTTTCAAAAGGTCCCATAAATGCCCATCTCAGACCTAAACCGTCTTTTATAGTTGCATCAATATCTTCTGAACTAGCATATCCTTCTGAGTATAATCGCATAGCCTCATTTAAAAGTGCACCTTGTAATCTATTTAATATAAAGCCATCAATTTCTTTATTAACGGTAACAATAGATGAGCCTGATAGTTTAAAAATTTCTTTAGCTTTTTCAATCGCTTTTGTTGATGTGTTCTCACCAGGGCAGATTTCTACACATGGTATAAGATGTGGTGGATTAGCAGGGTGTGCTATCAGGCATCTATCTTGTCCTCTAAGATTTTGTGTTATTTTTGAAATTGGTATCGCTGAAGATGAAGATCCTATCACTACATTTTGAGGTGACAAATTATCTAACCTTGCAAATAATTCTTGTTTAACAGATAAAATTTCAGGTGCACTTTCTTGAATGTATTCGACTTTAATACACAATTCTTCGAGTGTTACATTTTGAGAAATTTTATTTAAACATTTTTTAACATCAACTTTGTCATCTATAGCTTTTAATTCTTCAAGAAACAAAGTTACTCTTTCTTCATAACCATTAAAAACTTCAGGATATGGGTCATAAACAAAAACATTAAAACCACTTTTAGAAAATATTGCCGCCCAACTTGAACCAATTAATCCACCACCAATTATACCAATATTTTTCATGTAAATTCCTTTAAACTTAATTTCTATTAATTCTTACGTTATTTATAATTCAACAAATCAATAACTTAAATTATTTATTTATATTTTGAAAATCATGATAGTTTATCACTAAATTTAATTTTTGGGATTAATTTATGGGACAATTAGTCAATGGCGTTTGGACAAAAGGCTCAGTTTCAAACAATCAAAAAGATGGAAGTTTTAAAAGAGTAGATAGTGTTTTCAGAAATGTAATAAGTTTTAATGACCAAGTTTATAAACCTGAAACAAATAGATATCACTTATATGTAAGTTATGCGTGTCCATGGGCTCATAGAACGTTAATATTTAGACATTTAAAAAAACTTGAGAACCATATCTCTGTGGATTATGTGCATCCAGATATGCTTGAAAATGGTTGGTCATTTTTAAAAACCTTTCCAAAAACGACAGGAGATAGTCTTCATGATAAAAAGTACATACATGAAATCTATCAAATTTCAGATAAAAAAGTATCTTCGAAAGCAACAGTTCCTATTTTATGGGATAAAAAAACTGATACAATTGTAAATAATGAGTCTGCTGAAATAATCCGTATAATGAACAGTGCATTCAATGATATTACAAAAAATTATGATGATTACTATCCATCAAGTTTAAGAATTGAAATTGATAAAATTAACAAAGTAATTTACGAAAACATTAATAATGGTGTTTACAAATCTGGTTTTTCAAGAACTCAAGAAGCGTATGAAGATGCAGTAACAAAGTTATTTTCATCATTAGAAATGATTGATGAAATCCTAGAAGATAAAGAATATTTAGTTGGAAATGTACTAACTGAAGCAGATATAAGATTAATTCCTACATTATTAAGATTTGACAGCGTTTATTATGTTCATTTCAAATGTAATTTGAAAAAAATAAGTGAATTTAAGAATATCAGTTCTTATGTAAAAAGAATGTTTAATAATCCAGCTATAAATACAACTACAAATTTTGATCATATTAAAAGACATTATTATTTTTCTCATGAACATATAAATCCATATAGAATTATACCTTTAGGTCCAAACTCACCAATTTAAATTATTGTATTAATTTTTTGAATAAATTGAACATGCTGATCCAAACTCAGCAAATAAACATCTATTTAATTCGTTTTTTTCAGGTTCATATTCAGCATGCCACTGAACGCCTACTGCAAATGAAGGATGATCAGGAATACTTACTGCTTCAATAATACCGTCATCTGATAAAGCTTCTATTTTTAAATTATTAGCAATATTATCGATAGCCTGACCATGAAGTGAATTAACTAAACAAGAATTCTTTTTTAGTAATTTTGAAAAATAGCCATTTTTTACAAAATCAATTCTGTGTTTTAATTTAAAGATTTGCTCAACCGTTACATCATCTCCTCTGGGCATACGATGATCATTTTTGTCATCCAACATATGCACCCGATAATGTAATGTTCCACCATAGGCCACATTCATTTCTTGAATACCTCTACAAATTCCAAAAATTGGAATACCTAAGCTAACACATTTAGGTATCATTTCTAAAACAATCTCATCTCTTCCAACATCAATGGGCTCATCTGGAGGGAATGGATTACCTCCAAAATGATGAGGTTCAACATTTGCTCTACCCCCAGTTAAAACTATACCATCGATTTTTTTTAGGAGTAGATCTAGATCTTTACCTTTTATATATGAGGGAATTAAGATTGGTATTGCGTTACTAAACTTAGATACTGCATTAACATACCTTAAACCTGTCGAATGAGAGACTTGCCTGCCACCAAAATTAATAATTTCATTAGTTGATATACCAATTATTGGTTTGGTTGAAGACATGATTTATTTGAAACTTCCTATTATTTTAAATTTTATATTAACAACCTAGTTGTTTTGCTAAGTTTTTTAAATCTGTTGAAACTATATCCCATTCTCTATCAGTTTTATAGTCATTTACTTCAGCAATATCAAACAACTTATCCTTGCCATACTCAAAAGGTCTATGAACATAAGCAGTTTTCATCCCTTGTTGTCTTGCTGCTTTAAGATCGTCTTCGTGTGCAGCAACCATCAAACATTCTTCTGTTTTAAAATTTAGAGCATTACAAGCCTTTAAGTAAGCTTCTGGCTCAGGTTTATAATGACCAATTACTTCTGCTCCTAAAACAACATCCCAATTAAGATTTGAAAATTTTGCCATGTTAACAATTAAAGCTATATTCCCATTAGATTGAGTGGCTAAAATATATTTTTTCTTGAGTAAATTGATACCTTCACTGCTATCTGGCCAACCTGGAAGTCTATGCCAAGCAGTTACAAGCAATTTAAAATCTTCATCTGAAATATTATGCAAATTAAATTTAGGAGCAATTTTTTTCAAATTTTCCATGTGTAAAATGTCAAGTATAGTAAATGATCTTCTACCCTTCCTTATTTCTTCCATAGCTGGTTGATATTCTGCTCTCCACGCATCGGCAAAATCAAAAGGATCTAATGAAACATCATTTTTGTCAGCGATACTCTCTACTTCTTTTGCTATACCAGTCCTCCAATCAACAACTGTTCCAAAAACATCAAACAGAAGGGCTTTAACTTTTAACATTTTGCCTCCAATCAATTAATATGTTAAATATATCTGATAAGTATTCTTAAAACTCAAATTTAATCTACTTAAAAAATAAATAACAAGTCTTAGGATTTTAATTACAGATCTTTTCAGTTTCATGAATAAAGATAAATCAAAAGAAAAAAAAACATTATCTCCTGCACTTTTAGCTGTACTCTTCATGGTTTTATCAGGTATTTTTGCCACGACTATGCATTGTTTAATAAGATTTGCAACTGAGGATAGTCATCCATTTGAAGTTGCTTTTTTTAGAACAATATTTGTTCTCCTCATTTTTTTGCCTGTAGTTACAAAAAATGGTTTAGCATCACTAAAATCTAATAATGTAAAATTACAATCATTTAGAGCAGTTGTTGGAAGCGTAGCCATGTTATGTATGTTTTATGGACTTAGTATAACAGAGTTGGCAAAAGCAACTGCACTTATGTTTACTGTTCCTATATTTGCAACAATACTTGCAATAATTTTTCTCAAAGAGATTGTTGGAATAAGAAGATGGCTTGCAATGTGTGTGGGATTTACAGGAGCATTAATTGTTTTAAGACCAGATATCGAATTAGGGTTTGGGCCATTACTTATTTTATGCGCTTCATTAATGTGGTCTTCTTCAATGTTAATGGCAAAAAAACTTACACAAACAGATACCACAGTGAGTATAACATTTTGGCAAGCTGCAGGTCTTATACCAGCAACATTTATTCTTGCCATACAAGTTTGGGTATGGCCTACCTTTGAACAACTAATAATGTTTTTGTTTATTGCTATAGCCGGAACTTTGGTTCACTGGTTTTTAAATGAGGCTCTTAAGAGAGCTGATATTACTGCACTTCTTCCACTAGACTATTTAAGATTAATTTGGTCAGTATCACTAGGTTTTATATTTTTTAACGAAATACCTCATGTTGGCTTATGGCTTGGGTCTGCTCTAATACTTGGAGCTTCGACATATATAGGTATAAGACAAGCAAAAAAGAGAGAACAAGTAAATATTAATACAAATGTTAATATATAAACTTAACGTCCTCCGGTGACAGGCACAACTGAACCTGAAATATAACTTGCGTCTTCACTTAATAACCACATTACAGTTTTTGCAACTTCTTCTGCTCCACCTATCCTTCCAAGTGGAACTGATGGCATTAATCTATCTACTCGAGAGGCATCCCCTGCCTTGGCATGAATTTCAGTATCAATTAAACCTGGAGCAACAGCGTTAACTCTTATTCCAAATTTTCCAAGCTCTTTTGCCATTCCATAAGTAAGGGAATGAATAGCACCCTTAGACATTGCATAGTGGACAAACTCTCCACCACCACCAATATCTGCGGCTATTGAAGACATATTAACTATTGTTCCTGATTTCTGAGAAATCATAACTCTTGCTGACTCTTGAGCCACATAAAAAGCACCTGATATATTTGTATCTATTACCATCTTCAAGTCATCTGGGCTAAGATCTTGTATTGGTGAAATTGGTCCTGTTATTCCTGCATTGTTAAAAACACCATCAATTGTTCCAGCTTTATCTAAAAAATCATTAAACATAACTTTAACAGATTTATTATTAGCTACGTCACACTGTAATATAATTCCATCACCACCTGAATCACGGACAAGTTTTAGACATTCTTCTGCTGCCTTTGAATTTTGATTATAGTTAATTCCCACAAACATTTTTGCTTTTGCAGCTTCAATCGCAGTAGACTTTCCTATTCCTTGGCTTGCTCCTGTAATTAAAATATTTTTCATTTTCATTTCCTATATTATTTTTTATTTTAAATTTTTTTAAATTTTTCTCGAAAAATATCTAATATAACTGGATTGACTGGCCTTATTGGATCCTTCCCATCAAATATATCCAAAAGTTGTGTTGCAACAAATTCGGACATTTTGTTGCGACTGTCTCTAGTAATTCCAGCTGTGTGTGGGCTAGCTATGACATTTTCAAGTTTTAAAAGTTTATGTGTTGATGGAGGAGGTTCAAACTCCCATACATCTAAACCAGCCCCTGCTAAATGCCCTTCTGCGAGTATATCATATAAATCATCTTCATTATGGATTGATCCTCTGGATGTAGTAACAAAGTAACTACCTTTTTTCATTTTCTTAAACCAATTTTTATTGATCATGTTATTTGTTTCTTTATTTAATGGTATATGTACAGAAACCACATCACTTTCTGCTAGTAAAATATCTAATTCAGTTTTATTTGCATTTTTCTTCTTAAAAGCTTCATCAGATAAGTAAGGGTCAAAAGCCAAAATATTACAGTTAAATGCAACTTTACATATTTCTGCAACTCTACCACCTGTATTTCCAAGGCCTATAATTCCAACATTTTTATTTAAAAGATCTTTTCCCATTAAACTCACTCTTGGCTCGTTCCAACCTCTCCTAAGAGCATGGTCACATTCACCAATTCTTTTAAATAAATTTAAGATCATGCCTACAGCATGCTCTGCGACACCTTCAGCATTTCCACCAGTTTGATTAACTACTAATACACCTGCATCTGTACATGCCTCAACATCAATAGTGTCATAGCCTGCACCAGAAGATGAGACAACAATTAAGTTAGGTACTTTATTTAAAAATTGTTTATCAACTTGTAAATATTTTGGGACCTCATCTCGAGCTGCCCCTACTTGATATGCGTCTGCTTTTTGCAAAATTGACATACACTTTTCTTCATTATCAGAACTATTAATCTTTAAAATTTTTACCTTAGATTGAGAATGTAAAATATCTAAACCATTCTTGGCAGGCAAGGTATCTAGGTAAACTATTGTAGGCATATTATCCTCATAACAAAAACACTCCTATATGATATTCATTTTCCAAATTCATGCAAAGTAAATGAAACTATTTTTTAGAGTATATTTTATAAGATACTATTGTAGAATAATAACATGTCGGTTTAATTTATATTTATGAGGATTAAAATGATTAATAGAATATTGATACCAGATATACTCCAGCCAGTAAGTCACTATTGTCATGTAGTTGAAGCAAATGGTGTGGTTTGGGTTTCAGGATTAGTAGGCATGAATTTTGATGGAACAATTCCAGAGAGTACAAAGGATCAGTTTGATATTGCCATGAGAGACCTGAATACTTGTCTTATTGCAGCTGGAAGCTCGTCAAATGATGTAGTTAAAGTGAGAGTTTTTTTAACTGATATTAAAGATAGATCTATTATTAATCCAAAAAGAATTGAATATTTTGGAGAACATAAACCTGCATCTACTTTATTAGAAGTATCTGCTCTTGTAGACCCAAGAATGAAAGTTGAAATTGAAGCTGAAGCAATTGTTACAAAATCATAATAAGAGAGAAATTTAGATGGACTTAATTAAACTAAGCGCTAATGAGGCATTAAAAATGATGGAAGAAGGCAGTCTTTCTTCTGAAGAGTATGTTAGAGCATTTTTAAAACAAATAGAATTACGAGAAAATGAAGTTGGCGCTTGGATTTTTTTAGATCCTAAACTTGCATTAGACCAAGCAAGAAAAGCTGATAAAAGATGGAAAGATAAAACTGCAGGTAAATTAAACGGCCTCCCAATTGGTATTAAAGACATCATCGATACAAAGGATATGCCTACAGAAAATGGATCTCAATTATGTAAAGACAGAAAACCATCTAAAGATGCTCATTTAGTTAAATTACTGAGAAATGAGGGCGCTGTTATTATGGGTAAATGTGTTACAACTGAGTTTGCATTATCAGGACCTGGCAAAACAAAAAACCCAAAAGATTTAGAATGTACACCAGGTGGCTCTTCATCGGGTTCTGCTGCTGCCGTTTCAGACTATATGGTACCGCTAGCAATTGGTTCACAAACGGGTGGATCTGTTTTAAGACCTGCATCATTTACAGGTATATTAGGATTTAAACCAACCTTTGGTACAATATCAAGATCTGGAATGTCACCAATTTCTCAAAGATTAGACCACCCTGGTATTTATGCAAATTGTGTGGAAGACATAGACTTAGTTGCCTCAGTAATTTTATCATATGACAGTGAAGATTTAGATATGATCCAAAATTACCAATATAGAAACGATCTCAATTTAAACAAATCACTTAAATTTGGATTTGTTAGAGGACCTGTTTGGAATTTTGGTGATGAAGATATGAAAAATGGAATTGAAGAGTTTGTAAAAAATTCACAACTTGATATTGAAGAGTTAGACCTTGGAAAAGATTTTGAAGATGCAGCTAGAGCGCACGAAATTATAATGAACGGCTCTATAGCCAATTCTCTTATTAATTATTATCAAGCTGATAAATCTAAGCTTCATCCCTTTACAGTCACAAGAGTAGAAGCAGGAATACCAGTATCTGCAAGTGATTACGTGTCAGCAATAGAAAAAGCAAAGAAAATGGAACAAATTTTAAGACAATTGTTTCTTAAATACGATACTATTATTACCCCTGCATCACCAGGACAAGCTCCTCGTGATCTCATGAATACTGGAAATGCAATTTTTAACGGATATTGGACTATGATGGGCGTTCCAGCAATCAGCCTTCCTTTTTTAAAAGGTAGAGACAATTTACCAATTGGCATTCAATTTATTGCAAATTGGAATGAAGATTTAAAATTATTGGAAATTTGTAAGGAAGTCTTAAAAAAAGAAAAGCTTGCTGACTAGAACAGTCAGCAAGCTGAATTAATTAGATTTTAAAGTAAACCTATCTTCTTCATATAAGATAGATTTGACTCTAGAGCCTCTTTAGCAAGTGGGCTTTTTGAAGCAGCAGAGTTCCATGCCTCAACAGCGATTTGTCTGAACTTTGCTCTTTCACTAACTGGCCAGTCAATAATTGTTAAGTCACCAGCTGCCTTATCTTTTGCAACCTGAGCTCTACCATCAAGGCCAGCATCTCTTAGTTTAGCTGTCCAAGTCATGTAGGTCCAAACTGTTAAGGCAGTTTGATGTTGTTTACTTAACTTATTAAAAACTTTCTTGTTAATAATTGTCTGTAGGTTAGCCATTGAGTGAATACCCGGATACAATGGATACTTAGCAATTTTATGGAAACCACTTGCGTGATTATTGATATAAACAGAAGCATCAGCAGCATCAACAATACCTTTTTCTAGAGAAGTATAAACCTCAGAGAAAGGTATTGAAGAAGGCGAAGCACCTGCTCTTCTGAAAACATCCGCAGCTAAACCTTCAGGTGATCTAATTTTTACACCTTTTAGATCAGCGACTCCATTGATTGGCACTTTTGATACAAGAGCTTCTTTTCCGTAAGGACCACAACCTAGAACAAGAATTTTACCCGGTAGAACGCTATCATATATTTTTTGTAACATTTCTTTTCCACCGCCGTGCATACAATATTCTTGATATTGTTTCGGTGTATCGTAACCTGCAATCAAGTCTCCCATAATTGCAAAAGCTGGATCTCTTCCTGCAAAATACGCAATAGCATTGAAATCACCGTCTAGAATACCGTTTGCAACTGCATCAATTGTTTCTCTGTGAGGTACAACAGACTTTGTTGGTAATCCTTCAATTTGTAATTTGCCATCAGTAAGGTCTGATAATATTTTTGCTTTTTCACCCATGTAAGTATGAGCCCAGTCACCAGCTTTAGAACTCATTTGAAACTTAAGCTTTTTCGCACTAGCAGCCCCTGTAAAGGTTAGGCCAGCTACGATTAAAGCACTTAATAAATATTTTTTCACTATATTCCTCCTTTTGTGAAAATTAGCTGAAACCATCAGCTATGTAAAACATCATCCATGTAATTAAAACCGCGAAAGCAAATCCAGCAATCCACGCCCAGGGACCGTAAGTATCTACATGATCGCTTCTAACAGGTTTAGCCAAAATTTCCTCCTTGGTTCTTGACATACTAAAATTAATGTCTCTAATAGATACTATTATAGGTCTTAATTCTAAGACAATTGCAAGTTAAAAATTCATGTAGGGGAAATTTAATGGCAGAAACACTCCAAAAACAAAATTTAGATTTGGATAACATGGAAAATTTTGAGACTGGAAAAGATCGTTTTGCCTTCTTTGACCACTTCAGCAAGTTTTCTGGGCTAGCTGTAGCGCAACTTTATTTGATATGTGCTGCAGTAACTGGATACGAAGTTATTTCTAGATATGTTTTTAACAATCCAACCCAATGGGTATTTGAAGTTGTTATGGTTTTAGCTGCTACGGCATGGATGTTATCAGCTGCATATGTAACACTTCACAAACGGCATATTGGTATTACGGTCTTTTATATAATGGCATCTGACAGGGGTAAATGGTGGCTCGATTTCATTGCTTATGTTGTAGGTATCATAGCCTTGTGGCTACTTATAGATGACTCAGTTATTCGCGCACTAGATTCAGTAATGATGCTAGAAAAAGCAGGTAGTGCATGGAATTCGCCACAACCAATGATACTGAAGTCTATGCTTACCATCGGTGCAACGACTTACATAATTCAACTAATGATTAATCTTTATCGGCATTTTAGCTCAAATATTGCAAAAAAAATAGTTTTAGCAATTTGTGGTTTGATAATTTTGAGAATCACTTGTGTTATTATAGTACATTTTATAGGAGAAGAGAGTTTCGCTGGATACATAAACTCTATCTATGCTGCAGTTGGAAGTTATATTAATCCACAAGATTACCTTAATATGCAGGATATGAATATAGGCACTGCAAGCATATTAATTGTTGTATTGATGCTAGTTTTGATGATGACGGGTATGCCTTTGGGCGTCGTTACTTTATTTGTATCAGTTCTTAGTGCTCTTTGTTATTTTGGTTATGGAGGACTTTATTTAGTTTCTACTAACGCTTTTGGTTTATTAGAAAAATATCCATTAATTGCTGTTCCATTATTTGTATTGATGGCATCTATTTTAGAAAGAGCTGGCGTTGCCGAAGATTTATTCGACGCCATGTCAATTTTTGCAGGTAAGTTACGTGGTGGTGTTGCCATTCAAACAATCGCTGTGGCAGTTGTTTTAGCTGCAATGTCAGGTGTTATGGGTGGAGAAATTGTTATGCTTGGCTTAGTTGCATTACCTCAATTACTTAGATTAGGTTACGACAGAAAAATGTCTATTGGACTAATTTGTGCATCTGGGGCATTAGCAACTCTTATTCCGCCAAGCATCATAATGATTATTTATGGATTATCTGCCCAAGTTGCCATAGGTGATTTATTTATGGCTGGAGCTGTTCCTGGTTTAATGCTAGCTGGTCTTTATGCCATTTACGTACTTGCAAGATGTAATATAAATCCTTCAATGGCGCCAACTGCAGAAGAAGTAGCAAAAGCAAGACAAAAAGAAATGAAAATGTCTAAAGATAAGCTTTATGCTGTATTTTTGAGTATCTTCTTAATTTTCTGTGTAATGGGATCAATTTATGGCGGGATTGCCTCAGTAACCGAAGCTGCAGCAGTAGGTGTTTTAGGAGCTATTTTTGTTGCATGGTTTAGAAATGCTTATAGTTGGAACCTACTACAAGTAGCTCTTGCTGGAACAATGTCTACTGTTGGAACAATTATATGGTTAATTTTAGGGGCTGTAGCATTTGTAGGAATTTACAATCTTATAGGTGGGGCAGATTTTATGAGGTCCTTATTTTCAGGATTAGGATTGCCTGCTATAGGAATAGTTTTTGTTATGATGGGGATTTTAGTTATCCTTGGAACGTTTATGGAGTGGATTGCAATAGCATTTATAACTGTTCCTGTGTTTGCTCCCGTTGTAGTTGGAATGGCACCAGAACTAGGTTTAGAACCTGAGTGGGCTGCTGTGTGGTTTGGTGTGTTATTTGTTATGAATATCCAAATTTATTTCCTATCACCACCATTTGGACCTGCATGTTTTTGGTTGAAATCCGTTGCACCAGCAGATATTACCTTACAAGAAATTTTTGTATCTGTTCTTCCATTCATAGCCCTACAAATAACGGGTATGTTATTAGTAATGTTTTATCCCGATATTGCTCTTTGGTTTCCAAAGTGGCTTGGATCATAGATAATCATTAATGTAAGGATAGATTTGCAACCAACCATCTAAAGTCATTTTAGATGATAGGTAAATTAAAAAAGCAAGACCTAAATATGACAGCCATTTAAACTTGGTTAACAATTTAACTATTGCAGTTGCAAATAGAGCCATGATTAAAATGGCAAAGGCAATTCCTAGGACCAACAATGTCTTATTGTCCCTAGCTATTGCAGTTATGGCTATAACATTATCAAGAGACATCGAGATATCAGCAATGATTATAGTTATAAGTGCACCTTTTAATCCTTTTCCAGAAACATCTTTTTGAAGTTTTTCTTTATCTTCGTCTGATGATGAGAATTCTTTTATGTCATTGTAAAATTTCCAACAAACCCAAAAAAGTAATAATCCACCTAATAAAAGTAATCCAGGAATGCTTATTAAATAAGAAGCTATAAGAGCAAATAAAATTCTAAGGACCGCAGCAGCCATCAAGCCAATAAAAATTACTTTTTTACGACTTTCTTCTGGAACTGCTGCTGCTGCCATTCCAATTATTAAAGCATTATCCCCAGATAGTACAATATCAGCTATAATTATTTGAGTTACATCTAAAATCCACTCAAGCAAATCTAAATCTCCAAATTTTCGGATAAGTAACATTGTTTAAATTTTTTATCAATGAAGTCCTAAATTTAATTTAAACCAATTTTTATATTTTAATATTGATATGCAAATATAATTGACTAGTATCTCCTGAAACAAAGGGAAAAATGATGAATAAGGATTACAATTATATCATAGTTGGAGCTGGCTCTGCTGGTTGTGCTGTTGCAAATAGATTATCAGAAAATCCAAATAATAATGTGTTATTAATAGAAGCTGGTAGATCGTCCCATCCTGTATCAAGGCTTCCAGCAAGTTTTGCACTTTTAATTGATAATCCTAAAGCTAATTGGAGATATAGATCTGAACCTGAAGAAAATACTTCTAATAGACAAATCCCTATACCACGTGGAAAATTACTTGGTGGCTCTAGTTCAATTAATGGGCTTGTGTATGTCAGAGGCAATAAACTCGATTATGACACCTGGGCTCAAATGGGTAATACTGGGTGGTCTTATGATGATGTATTGCCTTTTTTTAAAAAAATTGAGAATTACCAAGGTGAAATAACAGAACTTAGAAGTTCTGAAGGTCCATTAAAGATTTCTGAAGTAGTTGATAGAAATCCTATTTATGACGGGTTATTCAAAGGGGCAGATGAAATAGGTATACCAACCAATAAAGACTATAATGGCGATGAACAAGAAGGTATAAGTTATACCCAAACGACAATTTTTAAAGGCGAAAGAATGAGCGCAGAAGTAGCTTATTTAAAGCCGATTAGATCAAGAAAAAATCTTAAAATAATTACTAATTCACTTGTTACAAAGTTGTTGTTTGAAGGTAAGACGTGTGTTGGAGTAAAAGTTAAAAACAAAAATAAAATTCAAGATTATTTTTCTCAGAACGAAGTTATTTTATGTGGTGGAGCTATAAATTCACCACAAATATTAGAGTTATCTGGAATTGGAAATCGATCTATTTTGGAAGAAAAAGGAATATCTTTAGTTCATGAGTTAAAAGGAGTTGGAGAAAATTTAAGAGATCATCTAGGTCCAAGATTAGTATATAATATTATTAAGAGAGGTATCTCATACAATGATAAGGCTAGAGGTATAAATTTAATCAAACAAGTTCTGACTTATGCTTTTAAAAGAGAAGGTTTCTTAACCTTGCCATCAGCTCCAGTTCTTGGATTTTTCAAAACTAGAAAAGAATTAGTTGCCCCAGACATTCAAGTACATTTTATTCCGTATAAGGTTGTGTTAAATAATGGGAAAAGAACCTTAGGAAAGGAACCAGGTATTACCTGCACTGTTAATCAAAACTTACCTGAAAGCAAGGGAACTATTCATATTAAATCAGACAATCCAGAAGAATATCCTAGTATAAAATATAATTTTTTATCGAGCCAGTTAGATAGAGATACTCTAGTAGCAGGAGTTAAATTAATAAGAAAACTAATGCAATCAGATGCAATGAAAGAATTTTGTGATACCGAAACTCAACCTGGTTATGATTTTTCTTCAGATGAAGACATAATGCAATTTATCAGAAACAAAGCTGAGACGCTTTATCATCCTTCAGGGACATGTAAAATGGGATTTGACCAAGAATCAGTTGTTGACAAAAATTTAAAAGTGCATGGAATTAAAGGTCTTCGTATTGCTGATGCTTCAATAATGCCAACACTAGTCTCCGGCAATACAAATGCAGTTTGTATGATGATTGGTGAACGTTGTGCTGACTTTATATTGAATAACTAACAATGGTAAATAGATCTGATATAGAAACTTTTTGGACTCGAGGTGATATTCATTCAAGAATCCATAAAGCTTTGTTAGAGGCTGGTTTAAATGATAAAAAATTAGAGATTGAAGATTTATTTCCTATTGATCAGTATCATGCTCGAGGGATTGCAGCTACTATAGATCTTGGGAAAAGGATGCCAATATCTGATAATCAAAGAATCATAGATATTGGATGTGGACTTGGAGGACCTGCAAGATATTTTGCAAAACAATTTAAATGTTTCATAACAGGAATAGACATAACACCTAGCTTTATAGAAATTGGTAATAAGTTTAACAATCTTACCTCAATGTCTAAACAAGTATCTCTTCAAATAGGAAATGGTGAAACTCTAGATTTTGAAGATGAAACTTTTGATGGTGGATATTCGCAACATGTAACTATGAATATCAAAAATAGAAAAGAATTTTTTTTGGAAGCATTTAGAGTTTTAAAAAGAGGGACTTTTTTTGCTTTTTCAGAACATGGCTTAGGTCCGGAAGGAAATCCAATTTTCCCATTACCATGGGCAGACACAGCGGAGATGAGTTTTTTGTTCTCTCCTAAAAGTACAATAGCCTTATTAGAAGAAGTTGGATTTTGTGATATTCAAATTATTGAAACATCTGAAAAATATATTTCAGGCTATGAAAAAATGATTAATTCTAAATCTAATAATGAAAACCCTATTCTTGGAATTCATGTGATTGGTGGAACTACAATGAAACAAAGATCTATTAACTCAATGAAGTCTATTAAAGAAAAGCGTACATTACCATTTGAGATTGTTTGTAAAAAATAATTTTTAAAAATTTAAAATTATCCTTTTATTCATTTTACCTTTATTTTCTATTTTTACAGATTTAACGTGATCAATCTCAGATGTTTTATATACATGTGTTCCACCACATGGCTGAAAGTCAATATTATCTCCAATTTTAATCATTCTTATTTGTCCAGATCCTCTTGGCGGTTTTACAGCCATAGTTCTGACCAGTTCTGGATTTTCATCTAACTCTTTATCTGTTATGCTTGAAATATAAATTGAATAGTCTTCATCAATTAATTTATTAATTTTATCTAATACTTCTTCTTTATCAGGCTTGCTTTCAAGATCAAAGTCTAGACGACCTCTTCCGTCACCTATAGATCCTCCAGTAACAGGAAAAGGTATTATTGAACATAACAGGTGAAGTGAAGTATGCACTTTCATGTGACTATATCTTTTAACCCAATTTAAATTTAATTTGACCTGTTCATCTTTGTTTAAACCATCAATATTTTCAATCAAATGAACTAATTTATTGTCAATATATCTAGTTCCATTAATTTTAAGAACCTGATTGTCTACTGTAATTGTACCATCATCTCCAGGCTGTCCACCACCTTCTGGATAAAAAATAGTTTCATTTAGAACTAAACCTTCAGATACAATTTCTGATATAATTGTATTATGCTCTTTCAAATATGAATCGTTTCTGAATAACTCAATTGTCATTTTGTTACCTTTAATATATCTTAGACTTTACTAACAAATCTCAAAATAGAATGTTATAAAAATTTGCTAAATTGTAAATAAATTTGAAGGATAAATAAAATGGATATTAATGGTAAGAAGGCTATTGTTTTTGGTGGCACATCTGGAATAGGTCTCTCAGCAACTCAAATGTTATCTGATAAAGGTGCTCACGTAATAGCACTTAGCCGAAACCCTGATAAATTAAAAAATGTTCCCAAAAATGTTACAACCAAAAAAATGAATGTTTTAGATAGAGATGCGTTAGAAAAGTTTTTTCAAGAAGTGGGCGAATATGATATTTTAATTAATTCTGCAACAGGTGGCGCCAGAGCAGTTGGTCCATTTTTATCTATGGATTTAGATGGTTATAAAGCGTCATTTGATAAATTGTGGGGATATACTAATGTAGTTAGGTATGGTACTAAATTTCTTAAGGATAATGGAAACATTGTCTTAGTTAGTGGCTCTCCTGCTAGAAAATGTAGACCTGGGCAAATCGCCATTTCATCAGTAGGTGGTGCTGTAGAAGCATTTGCAAGAGGTATAGCTCCTGAGATAGCTCCAAAAAGAATTAATATAGTTTCACCTGGAATTATTGATACCCCTATGAGTCCTCTTCAAGGCAAAGAAAGAGAAGATTATTATAAAAACACAACTAACAACAATTTAATTCCTAGAGCAGGAACTCCAGATGAAGTTGCAACTGGAATAATTTTTGCGATTGAAAATGAGTTCATAACTGGAACAACAATTGACATTGATGGTGGCTGGCTAATTTCATAAAAAATTAAAGGAGAGTATATTTTTATACTCTCCCTCATCTATTTTACAAAATATTAAATCCAATAGGACTAAGTACCAAACCTAAAAAACCACCAAAAATTCCACCCCAAACCACCAGCCAGCCAAGATGCTCCTTAATCATTTTTTGAATAATGATTTTTATATCTTCAGGGGACAAATCAGCTAATCTAGCGTCTAATATATTTTCAATCTTTAATAATAAAGACGCAGTAGTATCAGAACCATTATCATTAGAATTATTTTCAGTTACAAAGTCTTCAATAATTATTTTTAATTTTTTAGTAAAAGGATCTTTAAGAGGTTCAAGAGCCTTTCTGCCACCAACCATTGTAAGCATACCTCCTAATTGCGAACCTTCTATTGCTTCAACTAAACCTATAAAAACCTTATCAAAATCAATTTTATTAATGATTGTTTCAGAAGTACTAACTTTATTATCTAATAAAAAATTATTTATTTGGGTTTCAGTAAATAACTCTTGTAGAATAAGGTTTTTTATTCCTAGTTTAATATCTTCGAATTTATCTAGAATAACTCCAGATCCGTATAAAAGGGGTACTTTTTCAAATAACATGTGTATAGCTAGCCAATTGGTTATACTACCCGATAAAGCAAATACTCCTGTGACTATAATGAATGAATATTTATCTTGATAAAAATAACCTACAATTATAATTAATATCGATAATAAATTTGTTATTAAAGATTTATTCATTATTTATAAATTCTCATAAATTTATTTTATAACTTTGGTGCAGCAATCACTGGATTTTTTAACACACCTAGTAACCCGATATCAACTTCAACAATGTCCCCTGGAACCATGTATACAGGTGGATTTCTCTTATCTCCAACACCACCAGGGGTGCCAGTAACAATAACATCCCCAGATGATAATGCTGTAAATTCTGATATGTAACTAATTAGTCTTGGAATTGGAAAAATAAGATCAGCTAATGTAGCTTTCTGCATTACATTTCCATTTAACCTTAATTCAATTGGTAGCTTTCTATAATCATCCACTTCACTTGGTGTAACTAAATAAGGTCCAAACCCACCTGTTCCTGGAAAAGTTTTACCTGGGGTAAATTGAGAAGTGTGTCTTTGATAATTTCTTACACTTCCATCATTATAACATGTGTATCCAGCAATATGATCTAGTGCCTCTTCTTCAGATATAAACCTACCACCTTTACCGATAACAATTGCCATTTCAGCCTCATAATCAAAACGATCAGAATTGTCGGGTTTGATTAAGGGTTGCAAGTGAGCAACTTGAGAATCCGCAAATCTTGTAAAAATTGTTGGGTTATCAACATCAGGTCTACCAGTTTCTTTTTTATGTTCTAAATAATTTAGTCCAATGCACATAATTTTTTCTGGATTTGGAATTACAGGTAAAAAAGTAAAATCTGAAAAAGATAAGTCTTTTGTTTTACCTGCAATATACTCTTCTGCTTCACTTTCCATATTAAGTGAAATTAATTCTTTAATAGAATTAATTTCTGGATCTAATTTGCCAGTAAGATCAATAATTCCATCTTTAACAACTGCTCCAAAACCTGTTTTTCCTAATCTAGTAAAACTTAGTAATTTCATTTAATTTCCTCTCTTATGATCTCATAATTGCTTTTCCCCATAAATTGAGGGTTCTTTCTTCTTGAGGCCAGTTTTTTGGCGGTCGACCAACTACCGTTTCCAATTCAGCTGATATTTCTATCCAATTTCCATCAATATCTTCGATAAATACGAATAAATTATTTCCTGGACCATGTCTACCAGGTCCCCACATCAATTTTACATTATTTTGAGCAAAATGATCACACCATATTTTTATATTATTCCATTCACCAGCTTCATATGAGTGATGATCCATTCCATTTTGTAAAGACTTGAAACACGCAATTGTATGATGTTCGTGATTTGATGTTGTAAAACAAGTTGCAAGTTCACCAGTACTTTTTACTACTCTATCAGTTACTTGAAACCCAAGTTTTCTCTGATAGAAATTTTGAAATTTCTCAACGTCTTTAGATGCAAAAGTAAGATGCTGTAATGGTGCATGAATACCTTTTGTAAAAAAATCATTTTCTTTTTTTTGAACACCAAAACAGATCATATTATTGTCAGGATCTTGCAATGAAAAAGATCCTGATTGATAAAACTCTGAAACAAAGTTGTTGATTTCACATTTATTTATTTTTAAAAATTCTTTATACCTATCCAAATTTTCTTCATTTTTACAAACCATTCCTGCATAGCCAAGTGTATTATTTTTTCCTGTTTTTATTATTATTTTACGACCAGGTCCCTCGCACAAAAACTTTTGATTTGTCAGCCTATTTATCTTCATATGCATTACATTTGAATAAAATTCAGCTAACCTTTTTGGATCACGACTTTCAATTTCAAGATGATTTAATGAAATGTTAGCTTGTACAGCATCTAGAGACATCTATTTACCTTATTGAATTTGTTTCATGATGATACTTTTGAATATCGTCAAAAATTTCATTAATATATTTTTCTACTAATAAACCGTAAGTCGTAAGATTAGCATAAATTATGGGCTCATGCTCTAAAAGAAAATCATCTAAATTGAATATTGAACTTAGAGACGCTATAATGCCCAATTTTTTGTTGCTGATTGAAACTGCAAAACCAATGAGACCTTTATCTACTTGACCTTCTGTAAAACAATATCCTTTTTTTCTGTCACTTTTTAAATCTCTCAAAAAATTAGTTTTATTTTCATCTGATTTAAAATTTTCTAAATTAATTAAATTTTCTAACCTTTTGCCAGTAATTTGCATAATTATTGCCCTGGAAGTTGCACCGTATATTAAAGGCATTAATTTACCTCTTTGATAACTTGTATTTTTTTTAAAAGTTGGATTTTTGTAATCAGCAACACACATCACATTATTTCCGTAAAGTCTTGCTAAAACGTTAACACTTGTTATAGGATTTTCATTGGCTAGTTTTTTTAGAAATGGTTGTCCTGCTCTAACCAAAGGATCAGAAAAATTAATTATTCTATTAAATTTAATGAATGCCGGACCCAATCTAAAATAAGATCCTGACGCACTTTCAAGAAATTCTGCTGTGACCATTTCTCGCACAATTCTATATATTGTACTAGATGGTGTTTTAAGTGATTTTGAAATTTCCAAGACAGTCCAAGAACTTCTCTCCTCGGAGAATAGATCTAAGATTTTTTTATACCTTTGGAAACCAGACACCTTTATCCCTATGAAGCAAGAATTTGATTAAGATAAAAACGAGAAAATTCTTTTAAATCGTTTTTATCTGTACTAGCAAGAACGAACCGATCGGGTCGAATTATTAAGGTGTTTGAATTGAATTTCTTTAAAATTTTTTCTATTTCCGGTATATCAATTGTACTGTAAGTTCTAATTTTTAATTTCTTTTCACACTCCTTCTTATTTGTAATTAAGATTGGATAACATGAAAATAAATCGTCAAATTCTTTACTAGAATTAATTTTTAGGGATGGAAAAATTTTACCTCTATTTTTATCATGCAGATTACCTAATCCTTTTCCAAGTTGAGGCTTTATACTATTCATTTTTATTGTACCATCTTTTTCTACATAAACAGTGTCTGATACTTTAGATCCACCAATTGAATTAAGTAGTTCACCCATTTTCATTGCAGTGTTTATATAATCTCTCACATTTGAAGATCTCTCACTTTGATAAGTATTAAGTAATCTTTCATTATGACCTTTTTTGCAACATATGCTAATTTTCCACGCTAAATTGGATGCATCTCTGATTCCAGCACACATCCCTTGCCCCATAAATGGCGGTGTTAAATGAGCCGCATCTCCAACTAAAAATTGACGGCCTCGTCTCCATTTTTTTGCAATTGCTGATTGAAATGTGTAAACGGTTTTTCTTTCAATCATTGCTTCATCTTTCGATATCCATTGACTTAAAAATTTCCAGAGTGTTTTACTATCGAAAAATTTTTCTTCACTTTCTTCTTTTTTTAGAGCTATTTCCCATCTTCTTCTTTTTCCAACATTTCTACAGTAAGTGGCCGGCCTTCTGGAATTACAGTATTGTATTGTTCTGTCTGGCAAATTTGTTTTTTTAGTTTTTAAAATTACATCAATAACTGCCCAACGTTGTTCGAAACCTAAATGTTCCATTTCACTATTTATTTGCTTTCTTAGAAAAGAGTTAGCACCATCACAGCCAATCACATATTTAGACTTTACAGAAAAAATCTGTTTAGTTTTTATATTTTTGTATTGAATAATTGAATGATTTTTATGGTTAATAGTTTTGTATACTTCAGAATTTTGAGAAATAAGTACTTTTTCAAATCTTTTTAATTTATGACGAAGACTTCTTTCTAAATCAGGTTGATGAAAGCGATAACTAGGATACCATCCATTTTCTGTAATTACTTTTGGTCTTGGCCAATCAAGAAGAAGCTGGCCTTTTTCATTAACGAATTTAGTACCTTTATTAATTATTAATTTTTTTGTTAAACTCTTAGTTATGCCAATAGTATTAAATACTCTCATAACTTCATCATCAAAATGAACTGCTCGAGGTAGATTATATATACTTGCTTCTTTTTCTAAAACTAGAATAGATAAATTGTTCATAGCTAAAAGATTAGCTAATGTTCCTCCTGCAGGACCTAATCCAATTATAACTACATCAAAATCTATGTTGCTCATTTTTTTCGAATATTTTGATATAACCAAGGGCAATCAATTATCATTGGTGATCTTTTACCTTGCTGGGCCGTTTCAATACGCTTTTTTCTAAACTTTAATCTTTCATCATTAGGCAAATATAATCTTTCATGCCCCCAGAAACTTGGACCTTCGCTTGTTTCATGAGGAACCCATGTAGTAGGATCAATAATTCTGCCACCCCATCCATTTTCAATAAAAAATCCTGAAGGGGTATGTGCATAAAAAGAAGTCATATAATCGTTTGTGTGTCGACCCAAGGTGTAAGCTATCCCATTTTTATGGTTATATTGTAGTAAATCATATCCTTGCCCAACATCGTCTAAATTTTTATATTCTACCATAAAATGATGAAATCCTTGTTGACCACTTCCAATTAGAGCAAAGCTGTGATGGCGTCCATTCACATGGAAAAAACATAATGCAATAGGATCAAAAGTATAATCACTTATTTTAAAATCTAATATATCTCTGTAAAAAGGAATTAATGCATCAACATTAGATACATGTAAAACTGCATGACCTAGTCCACAAACGTCAGTCTTAAATCCAGAAATTGGTCTTCCTGGGACAAATTGACTATTATCTAAATGAGGCTTATAAACGAGTTCAATTCTATTACCTGCTGGATCGTCAAAATATATTAATTCGTCAACATACCTCATATCAGCAAGGTTTTTATTTCCTATGAAAACATCTACTCCATTATCTTCCAACCTTTTCGCATATTTTTGAAAATCTGATTTTTCTTCTATTTCCCATCCAAGGAACGCAAGTTTATCACCAGGTTCACCGGAGATTGTGAATCTTTGCTTTTGATCATCCATACGAAAAGATAAAGATTTTTTAGAATGATCAGTTATTTGCATTCCTAGATACTTAGTAGCAAAGTCTTGCCAATCTTCAATTTTGTCTGAATTAACTCCAATATAACTAAGCGCATTGATGGACATAAAAAAATCCCAGTAAAAATTTAACTTAATAATACATTATATTGATAAAAAATCAATAAATTTATAATAAAATTCTTATATAATGATAATTTATAGTAATTTTTAAAAAATAAAATTTGATTTATATTAATATCTAGTTAATGATTTAAATTACACAAATTAAAATTATTTAAAATTTTAAATGGAGGAATATTAATGAATAAATTGATTGGCGTAGTAGCGACTACAATTATCAGTGCTGGATTATCATTTTCAGCATTAGCTGATAAGGTTACTCTAAAATTTCACACTATGGTACCAATGCCAGCAAATTCAAATGCTAAATTTGTTAAACCATGGGCTGACAAGGTAAAAAAAGAAAGTAATGGAGAAATAATTACTGAAATGTATCCTTCAATGCAACTAGGAGGAAAACCACCACAACTAGTTGATCAAGCTCGTGAAGGGGTTGTGGATATTGTTTGGACAGTAGCAGGTTATACTCCTGGAAGATTTCCAAGATTATCAGTATTTGAATTACCTTTCATGCCTACAAGCGCAAAAATAACTGCTCAGGCTGTTCAAGAATTTGTTGAAACTGCTGGAGCAGAAGATCTTAAAGATTATAAAATTCTTGCAGTCCACGTTCATGCTCCAGGAATGATACACACAAAAAAAACATTAATTAAGTCAGTAAGTGACTTTAAAGGTCTTAAGCTAAGAGGTCCAACACGTTCAGCAACTAGTCTTTTGAAAAAATTAGGGGCTACACCTGTAGGGATGCCGATACCAAAAGTTGCACCTTCCTTATCAAAAGGAGTAATTACAGGGATGGTTGTTCCTTGGGAAATTATGCCATCTTTTAAACTTCAAGAATTAACTAAGTCGCATACCAACGTTGCAGGAAATAGAGGTCTTTATACAACTCCATTTCTTTTTGTTATGAACAAAGCAAAATACGATTCCTTATCACCAGCCCATAAAAAAGTTATAGATAATAATTCAGGCATGTCATTAGCTAGACAAGCAGGTGTATTATGGGATGACTTTGAAGGACCTGCTCGTGCATTAGCAGTTAAAGCTGGTGGAGAATTTCACACTTTAACAGGAGAACCTTTAGCTGAGATTAAAAAAGCAGCAGATCAAGTTATTAAAGATTGGATTAAAGATGCTAACAGTAAAGGTCTTGATGGACAAAAACTGTATGATACTGCAAAGTCTTTAATTTCAAAATATGAAAAAATGATGTAATTATCCTAAATATGAGTTTTGGGAAAAAAATCTTTACGTTTAAAATACGTCCAAATAATAAATTTGGACGTATTTTACATTTGATCTCTAAATATTTTGCAATCTTTGGTGGCTTTATACTTTTAACAGCTGCTTTAATTAGTATTTTTTCTATTTTTGGAAGAGTAGTCTTTTCATCTCCTATTCTAGGTGATTTTGAATTAGTTGAAATAGCTTGTGCGGTTGCAATTGGATCCTTTTTACCATTATGCCATCTCAAAGAGGGAAATGTTATAGTGGACTTCATAACAGCTAAATTATCAAAAAATAAAATTAATTTTTTAGACTCTGTCAGCTCCCTCATATTTGGATTGGTTGCTTCGTTCTTTAGTTCTCGTATGATTTTAGGAGCTAAGGACATGTATGTTTATCAAGAAGAAACTATGCTTCTTGCGTTTCCAATTTGGGTACCTTTTATTCCAGTTATAGCTTCTTTTTTTCTTCTTACAATTTGCTGTTTTTATACCTTCATAATTAAAATTAACCTCATTATAGGAAAATAATTTTATGGATAAATTTACGCTTGGCATAATTGCTTTTCCTATATTATTTTCCATGCTTGCACTCAGAATGCCAATTGGTTTGGCTATGTTAATAGTTGGTTGTTCGGGAACGATTATAATAGCTGGATGGCTTCCAATTTTATCTCAAGTTAAAACTAGTGCATGGCATTTGTTTTCTAATTATTCTTTATCTGTCATTCCACTATTTTTATTAATGGGAAATTTTGCTGGTAAAGCTGGTATGAGCGAGGCACTTTTTAAATTTACTGGGGCTTGTCTTGGCCACAGAAAGGGTGGGGTTGCAATGGCAGCAATTGGTGCTTGTGCAGGATTTGGAGCTATTTGTGGATCATCACTGGCAACCGCAGCCACTATGGGCAAAGTTGCACTTCCTGAACTAAGACGATTAGGGTATTCTGGAGCTCTAAGTACAGGAACTCTGGCTGCTGGTGGAACTTTAGGAATATTAATACCACCATCTGTAATACTCATCATCTACTCAATTTTAACAGAACAAAATATTGCTAAAATGTTTTTAGCTGCTTTCATTCCCGGTATTCTAGCTGCTTTAGGATACATACTTGCAATTGCTTTATATGTTAGGTTTGTAAAGGATTCTGGGCCAACTAAAGATAGAATTGGCTGGAAAAAAAGATTGTCTTTATTTAAGAATATATGGCAGATAATTCTAATTTTTTTAGTGATGATTGGAGGTATTTATTTAGGTTGGTTTACCCCTACAGAAGGTGGTGCTATCGGTGCAGGTGGGGCTGGTCTGATTGCAATTTCTAGCAAGAATTTTAAGTTTAAAGATTTGGTTGAAGTAATTGAGAGTACTGCAATTACCTCTGCTATGATATTTTTAGTGCTTTTAGGCGCAGAATTTTTCAACTCATTTATAGCATTAACACAACTTCCTAACAAATTAGGCGAGATTGCATTAGAAAACAATCTATCACCTTATATGATTGTAGCATGTATTCTTGTATTATATCTGTTCTTAGGCTGTTTGATGGATAGCTTAGCAATGATTTTACTCACAATACCAGTTTTTTTTCCCTTGATAATGACATTGAATTTTGGAATGTCAGCTGAAGAAACAGCAATATGGTTTGGAATATTAACACTTATCGTCGTAGAAGTAGGATTAATTACACCTCCTGTTGGATTAAATGTTTTTATTATAAACAAGATGGCAGGAGATGTTAGTATTGCTGAAACTTTCAAGGGAGTCTTACCATTTTTATTTAGTGATATTTTAAGAGTAATACTATTGTTTTCATTTCCAGGCATCACATTATTCTTATTAAAAGTATTTTAAGATGAATCAAGATAACAAAAAATATTTATGGAAGTTAATCCAACTAACTGGAGATAGTTTAATTAATAAATTACCAGATCATCCAAATCATCCTAATGGAAGAAACCCCTATGCTCACGTTGCATTAAAAGTAAAAAACAGGTTTGGAAAAAGTTATAAAGATCTTCCTGACGAGAAAGTTCATGAAGTCATTAATTATTTAAATATATTAAAACAAACTGAGGGAAATTCAAAAAACTTACATTAATCGCATCTAATTTTTGATAAATTTCTTCTAGCTAAATTTTAATTCTTAATTTGTTAATCATTAAAGTTTGACTAATCTTACTTAATAAGCTTATCTAAACTTTTAATCTATTACATGGGGAAAATATATGAAAAATTTAAAAAGAATGTTTGCCGTTTTCCTAATGGTTCTTATGTCAAATTTTTTGGCGAACCTTGTTCTTGCTAGTGTAGACGGCCCTAGTGTTTTTTGGAAGTATAGTCTATGGGGAAAAAGACGTGCATTTACTGAGGGTGCAGAAACTTTATCCAAAAGACTTGCAGAGGAAACCGGTGGTAAATTTAAACTAAAAATTTTCTATGGTGGCCAATTGGCAAAATCAAGAGAAAATTGGGATGGTTTGAAAGCTAATTCTTTTGAAATGGCAACTGTTTGTAACTTTTATCATCCAAAGAAAAACCCAGGTTTAATGGCGTTAACACTTCCATTTTTACCACTTGGACAAAGTTTTGACAGAGATGCAAAATTGAGACAAGCAGTCTACGATCATCCAATATTAAAAAAAGAAGCATCAAAATTTAATGGTATATATTTTATGACTTCAAATTTACCACAATATGAATTTATGGGTAAAGGAAAGCCACCATTAAAACTTTCTGACTTTAAAGGATTAAGAGTTAGAGCTGGTGGTGGTGTTGGAACAGCAATGGTAAGATTAGGAGCTACAAAGATGTCAGTTCCTGCACCAGAAACATATACACTTATTGCTAGAGGTGCAGTTGATGCCGTATCATTTCCATTCACTTATGCTCATGCTGCTTACAAAATTGATGAAGTAGCTGATTGGTATACTGCAAACTTGTCTCCAGGGACATCAGATTGTCCATATGTAATGAATATGCAAGCTTACAATAAACTTCCAAAACAATACCAAAATTTGTTAAACAGTCTTCGCGGTGAAGCTTTAGAATCTCTTAAAGCTGCATATAAGAAAGCTGATGATAAAAATTTACCTGTTTGGAAGAAAAAATTCACAGAGATTAGATATGATAGAGAAACCCTCGCTGAATTTAAAGCAAAAGTAGGTAAGCCGATTTGGGCTGAATGGGTTGCTGCTAACAAGGATCAATTTGATGCTCAAGCAGTATTAGACGTCATTTTAAACTTTAAATATTCAAATGTAAATTAATATACTAATAGAAACATGTGTGTGATTCTTTACACACATGTTTTATCTTAGGCTTTAAATTGTTAGATTTATTAAATAAAAAACTAAGTAAAATCGAAAACTTTCTTGTTTTATTTGTTGGAATTTCGATTTTCATTGTGATGATTTTAACATCCATCCAAATTATATCTAGAGTTGTTGGCTATCCTTGGCCTGCATTTTTAGAATTATCAGAATTAGCAATTTCAATTTTTGCTTTTCTAGGTGTTGCATTTGCTCAAAGAATGGATGCTCACATTCGTATGGAACTTCTTGTTGCAAATTTAAAAGGAAGAATTAAATGGATAATTGAGTTTATTGCAACATTTTGTGCATTCATAGTAATAGGTATCCTAATATATTATAGTAGTTTATTTGCGATAGACTCTTATGTGATTGGTGATAGTACAATGGATTACTTATTTCCTACGTGGCCAGCAAAAATTTTGGTTCCAATAGGTTTTACCATTTGGTTTTTAAGACTGTTTTTAGAATTAATTGGCTATTTAAGATTAGCTATAAATGTTAATGCTGAACCAATGTATGTACCAATTATTAAAACGGCAGAAGAATTAGCAAATGAAGAAATTAAATCAATAAGAGAATAATATGATTTTTGAAAAATTACTTCAGGGACAGCCAGAAGGAATATTTGGAATTGGCTATAATGATCCATCAACAGTTGGTATAATTTGTACAGTAATTTTGTTAATCTTAGTTATCTGTGGAGTGAGAGTTGTAATTGCAGCTAGTATTGCTGGCATGATTGGACTTGTTGAATTAATTGGTATTGGTCCAGCCTTAGGTAATATTGGCGCCATACCATATTCAAAATCAGTTACTTTTGTACTTGGATTACTGCCTATATTCATTTTAATCGGATTTTTAGCTTACCAAGCAGGTATAACTAGACAGTTATTTGAAGCTGCAAAAGCTTGGGTGGGTTTTGTTCCAGGCGGTCTTGCAGTTGCAACCGTTTTTGCTACTGCAGGTTTTGCGGCTGTATCAGGAGCGTCTACAGCTACCGCCGCTGTTTTTTCTCGAATTGCAATTCCTGAAATGTTAAAGGAAGGATATGATAAAAAGCTTGCTGCTGGTGTTGTTGCAGCAGGTGGAACTCTAGCTTCATTGATTCCTCCATCTGCAATTTTAATTATTTACGCTATAATTGTTGAAGAATCAGTTGGTGCCTTATTATTAGCTGGATTTTTACCAGGTATTTTTTCAGCACTTGTTTACGCATTAATAATAATTCTTTGGGCCAAAAAGAATCCCAAATTAGGACCACCATCAAGGAGATATTCTCTTAATGAAAAATTAAGAACATTACCAGGAATAATTCCTATTGCTGTAGTCATCTCTGTTATCATTAGCGCCATATATGCCGGTTGGGCAACCCCAACTGAAGCTGGCTCACTGGGTGCTTTCGTTGTATTATTAATGGCTATTTATAATAAAGTAAAAGTTTCAGCACTTAAAGCAGCCTTGATTGAAACCGCAAAATTAGTTGCGATGATTTTTTCTATTATATGGGGTGTTCTAATATTTGTAAGATTCTTAGGATTTTCAGGACTTCCTGAGGATTTTGCCAATTGGATTATTTCATTACCATTAGATCCATATGTAACCCTTTTGCTAATTTTACTTGGATACGTCATTCTTGGAATGTTTATTGATGCAATTGGACTATTATTATTAACACTACCTGTTGTTTATCCCGCTGTAATGTTGTTGAATGGTGGTCCAGATGTTACCGCTGCAGAAAGTCCATTTGGAATGACTTTTAATCAGGTGAGTGTGTGGTTTGGGATAATAGTAGTTAAAATGGCAGAGGTCTGCCTGATTACACCACCTATTGGATTGAATTGTTTTGTCGTTGCAGGCGTAAGAAAAGATATACCCGTTACCGACGTGTTTAAGGGTGTAACGTTATTTTTTATTGCAGATATTTTAACAATTTTAGGTCTTGTATTGTTTCCACAAGTAATCACATGGCTTCCCGACTTAATGATGTCATAAAATTTGATTCGCCTATACTAATTTATTTCTATATATATATTTATCTTTATCCAATTAATATAAGGGGGGTACAATGAAGAAAAATTTACTGCCAGTAGTTTTGATAGCTGGTTTAATAGTTGTGGGAATATTTCTATATATTCAAGATAGTACTAAAACCGATAAGGTAGCTGACAAAAATATCAAAATTGGAATTATACTTGGCTTCACAGGTCCCATAGAGTCTTTAGCTCCAGTTATGGCTAAAAGTGCTGAATTGGCAATTGATGAAGTCAATAAATCAGGCGAGTTGTTTGATGGATCTAGCCAAGTAACTGCTGTAAGAGCTGACTCAACTTGTGTTGATGCTGCAGCTGCTCAGGCCGCCGCAGAAAGATTAATAACTTCAGATAAAATCAATGCCATAATGGGAGCAGATTGCTCTGGTGTTACAACAGCTGTTCTTAAGAACGTGGCAATGCCTAATGGGGTTCTTATGATTTCTCCGTCGGCTACATCACCTGCACTTTCAACAGAACCTGATAATGACTTGTTTTTTAGAACAGCTCCTTCTGATGCTAGACAAGGTGAAGTTATTGCTGACCTACTAATGGAAAAAGGGTTCAAATCTGCAGCCCTAACTCATACCAATAATGATTATGGTAAAGGTTTAGCAGCTAGTATTAAGAAAAATTATGAAGCTAAAGGTGGTAAAATAACAATAACTGCATCTCATGAAGATGGAAAAGGTGATTATAGTTCTGAGGTTGCTGCTTTAGCTCAAGCTTCAGGAGATATACTAATTGTTGCTGGTTATTTAGATCAAGGTGGTAAAGGTATTATTCAAGCATCTCTTGATGCTGATGCTTTTAACAAGTTTTTCTTACCAGATGGTATGATTGGTGATTCCCTTCCTAAAGCAATTGGACCAGCTTTAAATGGTTCTATCGGATCAGTTCCTGGAACTGATAGTCCAGGTAATGCAAAATATGCTGAATTAGCTAAAGTAGCAGGTTTTGAGTCAGGACCTTATGGCCCAGAGTCATATGATGCTGCTGCTTTGATAATGCTAGCAATGCAAGCCGCAAATTCGACTGATAGTAATGTATTCAAAAATAATATTATGGATATAGCCAATGCTCCTGGAGAGAAAATTTTTCCTGGAGAACTTGATAAGGCTATTAAGTTGATAAAAGAAGGTAAAGATATTGACTACGTAGGTGCTACAGCTTTAGAGCTGGTAGGTTCAGGAGAATCCGCTGGTAGTTTTGCAGAAATCTTAATTGATAACCAAAAAACTAATAAAGTTGGTTATAGATAAAACATAATGGGCTTAAGGTTTAACCTTAAGCCTATTTTATTAAATCTAAGATGCTAAGTATCAAAAATCTATACAAAAGTTTTGGTGGCATACAAGCCATTAATAACGTTTCTATTGATGTTAAACAGGGATCTATAACTGCATTAATAGGACCTAATGGTGCTGGTAAGACTACTTTATTTAATGTTATAAACGGATCAATTAAACCTGATGCCGGTGAAATAACATTAGATAATATTAATATAACTGATCATGAACCTCATCAACTATTTAATCTTGGAATCCTAAGAACCTTTCAAATTGCGCATGAATTTTCTTCTTTAACTGTGAAAGATAATCTCATGATGGTCCCTCCTAACCAAATTGGAGAGTCAATTTTGCAAACTTGGATATCTCCTAAAAAAATAAAGATAGAAGAAAATGAAATATCTAAAAAAGCAGATGAGGTTATGGATTTTTTGCAGTTAAAACATCTATCCAATGAATATGCAGGAAATTTATCAGGAGGACAAAAAAAATTATTAGAACTAGGTAGAACAATGATGGTTCAACCAAAAATTGTTTTATTAGATGAGGTAGGTGCAGGTGTTAACAGAACCTTACTAAACAACATTGGTGATGCTATTTTAAGGCTTAACAAAGAATTAAATTATACTTTTTGTATGATTGAGCATGACATAGAATTCATCAGTAAATTATGTAACCCTGTAATTGTGATGGCTGAAGGTGCAATTTTGATGGAGGACTCTATTTCAAATGTTAGAGAAAATGAAAAAGTAATCGAAGTATATCTTGGTAGAAGCTAGATAAAAGGTCTTTAAATGTATTTATTACATGGGAAAAACATTACATGTGGCTATGACACCGTTGATATCTTATCAAAATTTACAGTTGGTGTTAAGAAAGGTGAGATAGCCTCTATAGTTGGCCCTAATGGTGCAGGCAAATCAACTGCTATGAAGTCAATATTTGGATTACTCAAAATAAGGTTGGGTACAATATTTCTAGATAATGAAGATATTACTAAGCTTCCTCCTCAAGAAAGAGTTCTAAAGGGAATGGGTTATGTTCCCCAGACTAATAACATATTCCCAACATTATCAGTTCAAGAAAACTTAGAAATGGGTGCATTTATTCAACACGAAGATTTTTCAGATATTTTGGATTATGTTTATAACCTTTTCCCTATTTTGAAAGAAAAGAGAAATCAACAAGCTGGTGAATTATCTGGAGGGCAACGACAGCAAGTTGCGGTTGGTAGAGCCCTAATGACAAAACCAAAAGTCTTGATGCTTGATGAACCATCTGCTGGAGTATCTCCTATAGTGATGGAAAGCTTATTTCAAAAAATTATAGAAATAGCACGACAAGGTACAGCTGTTCTTATGGTAGAACAAAATGCCAAACAAGCTTTAGAAATATCTGACATAGGCTTTGTATTAAATCAAGGTAAAAACCTTTACACTGACACTGGGAAAGCACTTCTTTCAAATAAAGAAGTAAGACAAGCTTTCTTAGGAGGGTAATTTTAATGGAATTTTTAAACAGTTTTATTTTAATTACTAACTATATAATCATTCCAGGTTTAACTTATGGTAGCCAATTAGCTCTTGGAGCTCTAGGAATAACAATTGTTTATACTGTTCTAAGATTCTCTAACTTTGCACATGGCGAATTTATGTCTTTTGGCACAATGAGCACTATACTCCTAACGTGGGTATTCATAGATAGTAAAATTAAATTTGGCACTTTTCCTACAGCAATAATAGTTTTGCCATTAAGTATAATTTTCACAATAATTTATTGTTTATTAGTTGATAAATTTGTTTTTAAATTTTATCGGCAACAAAAATCCAAAAGTGTAATTGCATTAATAGTTTCTATAGGAGTCATGTTTTTTACTGGTGGCTTAATAAGATTCATCATTGGGCCAGGTGATAAAAATTTCATGGACGGAGAAAGATTTATTTTAAAAGCAAAAGATTTTAAAATGTTAACTGGTTTAGATGAAGGACTTACTATAAAATCCACACAAGGTGTAACAATAATTTTAACAATCTTATTAGTAATTCTTCTTTTTTGGTTTTTAAATAAAACAAAAACAGGCAAGTCAATGAGAGCTTACTCAGACAATCAAGAACTTGCACTTTTGTCAGGTATTAATCCTGAAAGAATAGTTTTAATTACGTGGATAATTACTGGCACATTAGCTTGTGTTGCTGGAACTTTGTATGGCCTCGATAAAAGTTACAAACCATTTACTTATTTACATCTAGTGTTACCAATATTTGCAGCAGCTATAGTTGGTGGCGTTGGCAATCCTATAGGTGCAATTATAGGGGGATTTGTAATTTCTTTTTCTGAACTACTCATCACATTTGCATATAAAAAATTCTTCTTTTACATTCTTCCAGATAATTTTTTGCCCGATGGATTATTACAAATCCTTTCTACTGATTACAAAATTGCAGTTTCATTTATTATACTTGTATTGGTTTTGTTAATTAAGCCAACTGGTATCTATAAAGGTAAAATTATAGAATAAAAAAGTAATAATAGGAAAGTCAAATGCAAGATAAACAACATATTATTTTACTTTTTTTAAGTATGTTTATTTTAATTGCATTTGTAGGATTTTTTCAAAGCTGGAATCTAGCTCTTACTATTTTTAATTTATGTATAATTTCTTCCGTAATGTCATTAGGAATTAATATTCAGTGGGGAAACGCAGGAATAGTCAATTTTGGTGTGATGGGTTTTGCTGCTTTAGGGGGACTAGCAAATATTATAGTATCAATGCCGCCAACTGCGAAAGCATGGGATGCAGGTGCTATTTATATTATTATTGGAATAATTATATTTATACTATCAATTATTTTTTCAATTTTAGTTTGGTTGAAATCTGAACTAAGCAAAAAAAAGAAATACATTATAAATTTCTTTTTAATAATACTTGGTTATTTTTTAATGAGATATATTATTGACTCTCCTATAAAAGCAATAGAGGCAATAGAGCCAGCAAAAACTGGATATTTAGGAGGACTTGATTTACCCGTAATTATATCTTGGCCAATAGGTGGTATGTTAGCTGCTTTGATAGCATACGTTATTGGTAAAATTTCATTAGGTCTAAGATCTGATTACCTTGCAATTGCTACCTTAGGCATTTCTGAGATTATTATATATATACTTAAAAATGAAGATTGGCTTTCAAGAGGTGTTAAGAATGTAAATGGACTGCCAAGACCAGTTCCTTATGAGATTGACCTTCAATCTGAACTATGGGTTTTAGAGTTAACAAAGTTTTTCAACATCCCTGTTTCTGAAATTTCTTCCATTATAGTGAAGCTCTCATATTCTTGTATCTTTCTTTTGATTTTAATTGGAATTTTGCTCTTGTTAGAAATTGCCCAAAAGTCTCCCTGGGGCAGAATGATGAGAGCAATTAGAGACAATGAAGTTTCTGCTAATGCAATGGGTAAAGATATAAAAACAAGACATTTACAAGTTTTTGTAATTGGATCTGCAATTATTGGAATAGCAGGGGCAATGTTAACCACTCTAGATGGACAGTTCACACCTGTTACTTATCAACCTTTAAGATTTACTTTTTTAATATGGATAATGGTAATTATAGGAGGTTCTGGAAATAATTTTGGTTCAATAATTGGTGGATTTTTAATTTGGTTTTTTTGGGTACAGTCTGAACCACTCGGTTTGTGGTTTATATCTCAAATTACTGCTCATATATCTGATACAAACATAATCAAGAGTCACTTATTAGAAAATGCTGCTCATATAAGGTTAATGTTTATGGGAATGATCTTATTGATCACATTAAGGTTTGCCCCTAAAGGCCTAATACCTGAGGTGAAACGTTAATTATGTCGAAAATTAAAACTTTTCTAAATTTGATTGAAAAAGTAAATTTTAACTATATTAAATTGATATTAATCTTTTTATTACTGAAAACATCCCCTTGCTTTGCAACAAATAATTTAATTATAAATATTAAAGATACCAAAATCATACTCGAAGGTAATTTTATTCAAGGAGGCCTGGTAAAAGGAAAGGTCAATAAGGATTTAGATATAAAATTTAAAGAAAAAGTTTTAAGAAAAACGTCCGATGGAAGTTTTGTGATAGGTTTTGGAAGAGATCATCCTAAAGAAGCTAATTTATATTTTTTTATCAATCAAAATTGGATTTTGAAAAAATTAGATATAAAACAAAGAAAATATAAAACTCAAGTTATTAATGGCCTTGAAAAAAAAATGGTAACCCCACCCGAGTCTTTTTGGGATAGAATTAAAAAAGAAAATAAAGTAATTAAAGAAGTTAGAAGTTTAGATAGTGCTGTAGATTTTATATTTCAAAAGTTTGATTGGCCTACTAAAGGTATAATTTCTGGAGTTTTTGGTAGTCAAAGAATACTTAATGGAAAACCGAAACGTCCACATTATGGTGTTGACATAGCTGCTCCAGAAGGAACTGATATACTTGCTCCCACAGAAGCTATAGTTAGAATGGCAGAAAAAGACTTATATTATACAGGCGGAACTGTCATGTTAGATCATGGGCACGGGGTAACTTCAGTATATTCTCATTTGTCTTCTATAACTGTAAAAGTTGGCGACAAAATAAATAAAGATCAAAAAATTGGTGAAGTTGGATCAACAGGAAGATCGACAGGGCCTCACTTAGATTGGAGAATCAATTGGTTTTCTGAACGCTTAGATCCAGCACTATTTATAAAAAATAAATAAATAAAAAAATGTTTAATCGAATGTAATTTACGTGATCTTAAAACTTGACAGATCACAGTATCAAGATATATTCCCAAGACAATTTAATTATGATTATTTAAATATTTAGTATTTTAATAATCGATATATTAACTAATTATCGGATTAAAAAAATGTATGCTGTAGTTAAAACCGGTGGAAAACAATATCGTGTTGAAAAAGAAGACGTTGTTTTAGTTGAAAAACTTAACGCTAATGATGGTGATCAGCTAGTGCTTGGTGATGTGTTAATGATTGGTGATGGTAAAAAAGTAACATTGGGAACTCCACTTGTTAATGACGCTGCAGTAATGGCACAAGTTATTAGACAAACACGTGGACCAAAAATATCAATAATATATAAGAGAAGAAGAAAGAATAGTAGAAGAAAGCAAGGTCATAAACAAGATCTAACACTCCTAAAAATAGTTGATATAGCTGAAACTGGTGGATCTAAATTATCTCCAAAAAAAGCTACGGCTAAATCAACAGAAAAAAAGATTAAAGTTGAGGCTAAAACAAAAAATGAAACCCAGCCTAAAGTAGTTGAAGAAAAAGTTAAAAAAGAAGTTAAAGCCAAGTCAACTACAAGCAAAAAAGCAGAAACAAAAACAAAATCAGCTTCTACTAATACTGAAACAAAAGCTAAAACAAAAACAACTACTAAAACAAAAAAAACAACTACAAAAAAATAGTAAAGGATTAACAAATGGCACATAAAAAGGCAGGCGGTAGTTCTAGAAATGGCAGAGACTCAGCTGGAAGAAGATTAGGTGTTAAAAAATTTGGCAGTGAAGCTGTCGTTGCTGGCAACATTATAATTAGACAACGTGGTACTAAGTATCACCCAGGATTAAACGTTGGAATGGGAAAGGATCATACAATTTTTTCACTTATAGATGGTCATGTTAAGTTTAAAGAACATAAAGGAAAAAAAATGTTTGTATCTGTAGAACCAACTAAACAAGCAGCTGAATAATCAAACCCTTATTATTTGTATCTGGAATAGCTTTGTTAGCTATTCCTTAATTATTTTAACTCTTTTCATCTAGAATACTATACATTAGGGTTTTATAATGAAGTTCTTAGATCAAGCTAAAATCTATATAGCTAGTGGGCATGGTGGACCTGGATCTATTTCTTTTAGAAGAGAAGCTCATGTTCCTTTTGGTGGACCAGATGGCGGTAATGGTGGCCGAGGGGGCGATGTTATTGCTTTATGTTCCGATGGTCTAAATACACTAATTGATTTTCGTTATCAACAACATTTCAAAGCCAGACCTGGAGAGGGTGGCAAAGGAAGAGATAGAAGTGGAACGAGTGGCAAGGATGTTGTTCTAAAGCTTCCTATTGGAACACAAATATTAGACGAAACAAATAATTTTATATTAGCTGATATGACAGAAATTGGGCAAAAAATTGTTTTAGCTAGAGGAGGTGAAGGAGGTAAAGGTAACGCTTTTTTTAAAACGTCTGTTAATCAAGCACCAAGAAAAGCACAACCTGGAGGTCCATTAGAAGAAAAATGGATTTGGCTTCGACTAAAATTAATAGCAGATATAGGCTTGATTGGACTACCTAATGCAGGTAAAAGCACGTTACTTTCTAGAATTACGGCAGCCAAACCTAAAATAGCCGACTACCCTTTTACAACACTGCATCCAAATCTTGGAGTGGTAAACCAAGATAATATGGAATTTGTGATAGCGGATATTCCTGGATTAATAGAGGGTGCTCATGAAGGATCTGGCTTAGGCCATAGATTTTTAGGTCATGTTGAACGTTGCCAAGGATTATTGCATCTAATAGACGTTACTTCTAAAGATATTACAAAAGATTTCCTTACTATTATTCGTGAAATTGAAGCATATGATAGTAATTTGTCGAAGAAGAAACAAATCTTAGTCTTAACAAAATGCGATGCTGTTGATGATAAAAAAATTAAGTCTGCTAAAGAAATTTTAAAAAAACTCAATGTAGATAATGTTATTAATATTTCTTCAGTTTCAGGAGAAAATATTATTTACCTTATTAGAGAATTACAAAACTTTATAGTAAAGATGAAAAATAAAGAAAACAGTAAAAATCAAAGAAAAAAAATTATATCTTGGTCTCCATAAAGAATGACAAAAATGAAAAAAGAAAATTTAATAAAAGACTCAAAAAGAATTATAATAAAAATAGGTTCCTCACTTTTGATAGACAAAAATGAGAGTAATCTTAAAAGTGAGTGGTTAAGGTCTTTAGCTCAAGAAATAAATCAACTTATAAAACAAAAAAAAGAAATTATAATCGTTTCCTCAGGGTCTATTGCACTTGGTCAAAAACAATTGAAACTAACAGGTAATTTGTCTTTAGATGAAAAACAAGCCGCTGCTGCAACAGGCCAAGTAAGCCTAGCTCATGCTTGGAAAGAGATTATGGAAAAATTTGGTCTTAATATTGCACAAATTTTACTTGCACCTGACGATACGGAGACAAGAAGAAAACATCTAAATGCAAGAGCAACGTTATTAAAACTTATTGAGTTACAAGTTATTCCTGTAATTAATGAAAACGACACAGTCTCTACTGAAGAAATTAAATTTGGAGATAATGACAGGCTGGCAGCAAGAGTTGCACAAATGTGTAGTGCGGATTTACTTATATTATTGTCTGATATAAATGGGCTTTATTCTTCTGATCCTAATAAGAATAAGGGCACAGTTTTTATAGAAGAAATTCCTGAAATTACCGATGAAATTGAAAGAATGGCAGGTCCACCAATCACAAGTATTTCATCTGGGGGTATGGTCACCAAAATTGCAGCTGCTAAAATAGCAACCAAAGCAGGTTGTCATATGATCATTTGTAATGGACATTTTAATGGTCCTTTATCAAAGTTAGAAATTGATGGAACGCAATTTAGTTGGTTTAGTGCAATCGAAAAACCGTTGAGTTCAAGAAAACAATGGATTTCTGGTGCATTACAAGTTAAAGGGAAAATAACTATAGACAAGGGTGCGGTCGAGGCTATGAAAAAAGGTTTTTCTATGCTGTCCGCTGGTATAGTTAGTACTGAAGGGAATTATGAAAAAGGTGATTTGATACAAATAGTAGATGAACAACAAAACTTTGTAGGAAAAGGCTTAATACACTTTAATAATTCTGAAGTAGATTTAATTAAAGGGTCAAAAAGCAATGATATTGAAACTATCTTAGGCTACAGAGGTAAGGACGAAGTAGTTCACAGAGATGATCTAGTACTGGAAAAAAAATGAGTGACAACAACATTTTTGAATATATAAAAAATATAAATAAAAAATCCAAAGAAGCTTTTAATGTCATCTCTAGAAGTAGTTCAAAAGATAGAAATTTAGCAATATTAAATACATCTATAATCATAAAACAAGAACAAGAAGAGATCCTCAAAGCAAACAAGATTGATATTGAAAATGCTAAAAGAAAACAACTTAACAATGCTTTTGTTGATAGGCTTTTGCTAGATGATAAAAGAATTGATAATATTGTGGAGGGCTTAAAGCAAATTTCAGAAATGAGTGATCCAATTGGCGTTGAGTTATCAAAATGGACACAACCAAATGGTTTAAATATTTCAAGAATTTCAGTTCCACTGGGTATAATTGGTATTATTTACGAATCGAGACCTAATGTAACTATAGATGCTGGTAGCCTATGCATTAAATCTGGTAACAGTGCAATACTTAGAGGTGGATCTGACTCTATTAATTCTTCTAAAATATTAGCTAGATGTATGCAAAAAGGCCTAGAAAGTGCAAATTTACCTAGTAACACTGTACAATTAGTTGAAAATACTGATAGAGAGGCTGTTTCGGCAATGCTTACTTCAACTGGAGAAATTGATATAATCATACCTCGTGGAGGAAAATCTCTCGTTAAAAAAATTCAAGATGAAGCAAGAGTTCCAGTCTTCGCTCACTTGGAAGGGATATGCCATGTATATGTAGATAAAGATGCAGATATAAATAAAGCAGTAAAACTCATAGTAAACTCAAAAATGAGAAGAACAGGGATATGTGGCGCCTTAGAAACATTACTTGTAGATAGACATATCTCTGAAAAAGCTGTGCCAATTATAGTTAAAAACTTAATTGAATCGGGATGTCATATAAAAGGAGATATTGAAACAAAAAAAATTGTAAATGAAATTGAGTTAGCTTCTGAAAAAGATTGGCATACTGAATATCTTGACTCTATTTTATCCATCAAGTTAGTTGATGGAGTATCAGGAGCTTTAGACCACATTAGTAAATATTCATCAAATCATACAGAGTCTATAATCACAGAAAATACCAGAGTAGCTGAAACTTTTCTAACCAATGTTGATAGTGCAATTGTTATGCATAATACTTCAACTCAATTTGCGGATGGAGGAGAGTTTGGAATGGGTGCAGAAATAGGAATATCTACTGGTAGAATACATGCTAGAGGTCCAGTAGGAGCTGCTCAATTAACAAGTTTTAAATATATTGTTAGAGGATATGACCAAATACGTGGATAAAGATCTGAAAGTCAATTTTAAAAATAGTATTCCAATATGTTATTCTTACTCTAGAAACAGAAAAATCGGTATTTTAGGAGGTTCTTTTAATCCAGCACATATTGGCCATATTCACATTACTAATACTGCACTTATAAATCTTGGACTGGATGAAATTTGGTGGCTAGTTGCCCCTCAAAATAGATTAAAATCAAGTTTAGATATGGAGAATTTTGACAAAAGACTGAGTTATGCTAGGCTATTAACAAGAAATATTTCTTATATAAAAGTCTTAGACCTTGAAAAAAAAAATCAGCTTTATGCCACATACAAAACTGTTAATTTTTTAAATCAGAGAACCCGAAAGGTAAAATTTATCTGGCTAATGGGAAGTGATATTTTAGACAATTTAAATAAATGGCTTTATCCAAATTTAATAGCTCAAAATATTCATATTGCTGTTATTTCAAGGCCAGGCTATTTAAATTCTTTTTTAAACACATCAAGAATTCCAAATTTTGGGAAGAAACTTAAAACATTCAAAAGTAGAATTATATTTCATAAAAAAAAACCAGTCTGGGTTTTTTTAAAGAATAAATTATTATCTATCTCATCATCAGAGATAAGAAAAATTAAAACTTACACTTAATGGGATTATGTAATGATAAAAACAAAAAGTTTATCTTCTAAAGAATTGTTAAAATTTACATTAAAATCATTGGAAAATGATAAAGGAATAGACATTGTCAGTATTGATCTAGTTGGTAGAAGTAGCATTGCAGATTATATGATAGTTGTAAGTGGAAACACTGCCAGACAAGTAACTGCTATGGCAAATAACTTAGTAAAAAAATATAAAGAAATAGGCCTTCGCTTATCTTCTCCAGAAGGTATGTCGAATGGAGATTGGGTTTTAATTGATGCGAATGATATTTTAGTTCATATTTTTCGACCAGAAGTAAGAGATTTTTATAGCCTAGAAAAAATGTGGGAAAAAAAACAAGATAATATATCAAGTGACGCAGTAAAAAAATAAAATGAAATATAGAATTTCAACAATTGGTAAAATTAAAAGTAATGATGAAGACTTGATTACTAGAAAATATCTTAAAAGAATTAAAAATATTGAATTAAAACAATATGAAGTTAAAATAAAAAATAAAGAAAAACAATTAGACAAAGAAGCTGATAAGTTAATTAATTCAACACCTAAATACGGTAAATTGATCTTACTTGATGAAGAAGGAGAAAATTTATCTAGTTCAGACCTAGCAAAATTAATATTAAATTGGAGCAATAATAATATAACAAGTGTGAATTTTGCGATTGGTGGTGCATTTGGAAATGGACTGAAAATAAAAAAAACAGCAGATAAAATTATTGCTTTTGGTAAACTTACTTGGCCACATCAAATGGTTAAAATGATGATTGCTGAACAAATTTACAGAATAGAAACTATAATTCAAGGGCATCCTTACCATAAATAAAATTTTCTTAATGGATTTAATTGATGGAAAACAAACAAAAAAAACCAATAGTTTTATGTATAATGGATGGCTGGGGAATTAATGAAAATACAGCAAATAATGCTGTAGCATTAGCAAAAACTCCAAATGTAGATTTTTTAACTAAAACATTTCCATATTCAACCCTAGATGCTTCTGGTCAAGATGTTGGGTTGCCTATAGGTCAAGTAGGAAACTCTGAGGTTGGACATATGAACCTTGGTTCTGGAAGAGTGGTACTACAAACTCTACCAAAAATAAACAAAGCTTTTGACAATAATGAAATAGAAAAAAATAAAAATTTTCAGAATTTCATCTCAAATCATAATAAAAATAAGACTGTTCATCTGCTCGGTTTGTGTAGTGATGGTGGAGTGCATTCACACTCATGTCACATGATTGAAATGTCAAAACTTTTAAAAAAAAATAAGTGTAAAAGTTGGATACACATTTTTTCAGATGGGAGAGATTGTTCTCCAAAACAATTAGGCCAAGATATTAAAAAATTTGAAATGTCACTCCCAAAAAATATTAAGATAGCCTCACTTGTAGGTAGATACTTCTCAATGGATAGAGATAATAGATGGGAGAGAGTAAAAAAGGCTTTTGATCTTATTGTATTCGGAAAATATGACAGAAAGTTTTCTAATGTATCAGAAGGAATAGAAGAAGCTTATAAAAATAATGAAACTGACGAATTTATTTCACCAACTCTGATTGGAAATTATAAAGGATTTGAAGATGGTGATAGTTTAATTATGATAAACTTTCGAGCGGACCGAGTTAGAGAGTTATTAACAGCATTACTAGATCCTACATTTAGACAATTTGAAAAAGATTTTAATACTCCAATTTTATCAAATAATCTTGGAATGATAGAATATTCAACAAAATTATCAAAATTTATGAATTCTATTTTCGTAAAAGAAAATATTAAGGACACACTTGGGGAGGTCATTTCAAAAGCTAATTTAAAACAATTAAGACTAGCTGAAACAGAAAAATATCCTCATGTTACTTTCTTTTTTAATGGAGGAGAGGAGACGGTTTACCCTGGTGAAACTAGGGTAATGATACCTTCACCAAAAATATCTACATATGATTTACAACCTGAAATGTCAGCTAAGAAAATTGAGACTAAATTAATATCCTCCATAACAAATAGAACTTATGATCTAATTGTAATTAATTTTGCAAATCCTGATATGGTTGGACATACAGGTGATTTAAAAGCAGCTATTAAAGCAGTGGAAACTGTTGATAAAGCAATTGGAAATATAAAAGATACAATAATTAAATATGATGGACACATGTTATTGACCGCAGACCATGGAAATTGTGAAATTATGTTCGATGAAATAGCGAACTTACCACATACCTCACATACATGTAATAAAGTTCCTCTTATACTTGTTTCTAAAAATAAAGATTCCAAATTAAGAGATGGAAGATTAGCCGACATTGCTCCTACAATTCTAGAACTCATGTCTATCAAGTCACCTAAAAATATGAGTGGGAAATCGCTTATAGTAAAATAAAAAATATTATTAGATTTTTCTATAGTTGCTGTACTAAATATATTCTATATTATTATTACAGAACATAACTTGAATTAGGTCTACTCAAATGATTAAAAAAACCTCTATTCATAATACAAATTATAAAATGAATATTTTTTTAACGTTTTTTTTGTTTTTTAATATCTCCTTGTTAGCTCATAATTTAGCTAAAGCTGAAAACCGTCAAGAAACCTACAAACAACTTAATCTTTTTGGGGATGTTTTTCAAAGGGTGCAGGAACAATACGTCGAGGAAGTTACTGACAAGAAACTTATTGAAGCTGCAATTTCAGGCATGCTTCAATCTCTGGATCCACATTCCTCTTATTTAAGCCCAGAATCATATAAAGATATGCAGGTAAAGACCAAAGGAAAATTTGGTGGCTTAGGTATTGAAATAACTATGGAAGATAGTGTTGTTAAAGTTGTCTCACCTATAGATGACACTCCTGCTGCTAATGCAGGCATGAAATCTGGTGATTTGATTATTGGTATAAACGGAGAATCAATTAGAGGACTTTCGATAAATGAAGCTGTGTCGCAACTTCGAGGGCCTGTTGGAAGCAAAGTTGTCATAACTGTTGTTCGCGATAAAAAAGATCCTTTTGAAATTGAAATAATTAGAGACGTTATAAAAATAAGATCTGTTAGACACAACATTATTAAAAAAATAGGTTATGTACGTTTAACTACCTTTTCAGATACAACAACTTCTGGTCTAGAAAAATCTGTAGAAAAAATAAAAAAGGAACTTGGAGAGAAATTTCAAGGGCTCATTCTAGATTTAAGAAATAATCCAGGTGGTCTTTTAAACCAATCAATTTCAGTTACTGACTCTTTCTTAAACCAAGGAGAAATAGTATCAACTCAAGGAAGAAAAAATGACGATACTTCAAGAATTTTTGCAAAAAAAGGCGATATAATTAATGGCAAACCAATGATAGTACTTATCAATAGTGGATCCGCATCCGCTAGCGAAATTGTTGCAGGAGCACTTAAAGATCATTCAAGAGCAATAATAGTTGGTACTCGCAGTTTTGGTAAAGGATCAGTTCAATCAATCATTCCTCTGGCAGGTAATGGTGCAATGAGACTTACAACAGCAAGATATTACACACCAAGTGGGATATCAATACAAGCCAAAGGTATTGAACCTGATATTGTTGTAGAAGCTGGTATAACTGAATTAGCTAAAGAAATTCCAAAAAATCGGCGAGAAGAAAACTTAAGAGGAGCCTTGGATAAAAAAGAGAAAGAGACAAAAAAAGACAGCACTGATAAAACAGAATTAACTCCAGTAGAAAAACTTTTACAAGATAATCAAATATCGAGAGCAGTTGACCTTATAAGAGGAATAAATCTATTTAGTAATAAGAAAAAAACAACTTCTACAGCCAAAGTTATAAAAAATCCGATTCAAAATAAAGTAAGTAGTTTTAGCAATTGAATATACTAAAAAATAATATTCCTCTTTTGAAAAGACCATACCGATCTTGTGTTGGGTTAATGGTTTTCAATAAGGATGGAAACGTGTTTTGTGGACAAAGACTTGATAACAAAGTTGAAGCATGGCAATTACCACAAGGAGGTATAGACAAAGAGGAACTACCTATTGAAGCGGGATATCGAGAATTAAAAGAAGAGACCAGTATAATTAATGTTGAGTTTGTTAGCGAATATCCAGAATGGTTAAATTATGATATTCCTTTGCCATTAGCAGACAATCTTTGGGATGGAAAGTATAGAGGACAAACTCAAAGATGGCTCTTATTTCATTTTATGGGTGAGGATAAAGAAATAGATATAAATACTAATCATCCAGAATTTAAAGACTGGATTTGGCTTGATCCAGAATTATTACCTGAAAAAGCAATTTCATTTAAGCAAGATGTTTATAGAAAAATTAATAAAATATTTATTCCCATAATTAATAACTTTAACGCTTCAAACTCTAATTAATTATAATGAAAAAAAAGATTAACTCTAATAATGAAAAGCTTGTTAACAAAGTTTTTAAAATTCTAACAAAATTTAAAAATAATCCCAAAAAATTTGAAAATATTTTTACTGAACTTTTTGAAAAAGATTTTGAAGCCCAGCTGAGCGAGATAAGTAAACTAAAAATGGGATTATTAAAAGGTTTAATAATATCTGTAAAAGATTTATTTGATGTTAAAGGATATTATACAAGAGGAGGAACTAAGTTTCTAGAACCAGATATTTCTCTAAGGGATGCAAAATGTATCTTTAATATAAGAAAAGCTGGTGGTTTACTTCTTGGACATACAAATATGACTGAACTTGCCTACTCAGGTTTGGGAATAAATCCTCATTATGGAACTCCAGATAACCCTTTATATCCTGGCGCAGTCCCAGGTGGGTCAACATCTGGTGGAGCCGTTTCAGTTGCTTTAGATTTGTCTGACATTGCCATAGGAACAGATACTGGAGGTTCAACGAGGATACCAGCTGCTTTTTCTGGCATTACAGGCTTTAAACCTACGCAAGATAGTATTTCAAGAGATGGTGTTCTTGCCCTTTCCTATAGTCTAGATAGTGTTGGATTAATGGCAAAAAATGTTGAACTTTGTAAACTTGGCTACCATGCCATGAGAAGAAAAATAAAATCTAAACAAGAGAAATTACAAAATAAAAATCCAAAATTAATAATTCCTTCTAATTTTGGATTTGAAAATATAGATACTGAAATTAAAGTTGCTTTTGATTTAGCAAGGAAAAAAATTACTGAAAGTGGATTCAAAGTCATTAATATGAATGTGCCAATTTTAGATTTATACAAAAAAGTACCAATATGGCAATTTGCATCAGTAGAGTGTGCAACAGAGTACTTTTATTTATATGATCAAAAAAAATATTTAATTGATCCAAATGTATTAAGACGAATAGAACGAGCAAATGAAGTTACGGCTGTTGAATATAATTTATTACAAAAAATAAGAGAAAATTTAATTGAAGAATTTAACAAATTTTTGAAAAATAATTTTTTACTTATGCCAACTGTAACAGTAAAACCACCTTTAATAGAAAAATGTAAAGATAATGACTTTTATGATGAAGCAAATTTAATATCATTAAGAAACACAACTTTAGCTAACTATATGAATGGTTGTAGTATTTCTATACCTTACTTTAAAAATAAAAAACCTATAGGGATCATGTTAAACGCGACCACAAATGAAGATGATTATCTCTTGAGTGTAAGCTCTGAAATAGAAAAGGTGTTACAGAAATAAAGAAATAAATCAACCTATTTTATCTAAAACAGCCTTAATAAAAGTTGAATTTTTAATCGCAAGATCTGCAATATTTTGATCGGTATGATTTTCTTGAGATTGAAAAGCTAGCAGTTTTTCTTCAAGAACATGTTTATTAGCTTTGTCAATTTTTTCAGCTCTTTCTGCTAATATTGTAACTGATGTTTCATTTATTTCAGCTATGCCACCATCTATCATTATTTGCGATGAAATTTTATTATCATTAAAAATATCAACCAAACCTCTATCTAGTGTGGATATAACTTTAGAATGTCTTGGAAGGGCACCAATTTGTCCATCTGATCCTGGTACAACAACCATTTCGACAGGTTCAGATACAATTATAGCTGAGGGCGTTACCACCTCTAAATTAGTTGTGTCTGCCATTTTTACCTCTTCTCAAAACGTTCAAAAGACTATGCAGCATCTTTTGCTAATTTCTTTGCTTTTTCTATTGCTTCTTCAATAGTGCCTACCATATAAAAAGAAGCTTCTGGTAAATCATCATAGTCACCATCGGCAATTCCTTTAAACCCTTTTATAGTATCTTCTAAAGGAACTAAAACACCTGGTGATCCAGTGAACACTTCAGCAACGTGGAATGGTTGAGATAAAAATCTTTGAATTTTTCTAGCTCTACTAACTACCAGTTTATCTTCTTCAGATAATTCATCCATACCTAAAATCGCAATGATATCTTGTAACGATTTGTATTGTTGAAGAACTTCTTGAACTTTTCTCGCAACTTCATAATGCTCTTCACCAACGATTCTAGGATCTAGCATTCTAGAAGTTGAGTCTAAAGGATCAACTGCAGGATATATTCCTATTTCTGCTATCTGCCTTGATAAAACAGTTGTGGCGTCTAAGTGAGCAAATGATGTGGCAGGAGCGGGATCAGTTAAGTCATCAGCAGGAACATATATTGCTTGTACAGAAGTAATAGATCCTTTTGTCGTAGTTGTAATTCTTTCTTGAAGTGCTCCCATATCTGTTGCCAAAGTAGGTTGATATCCTACTGCAGATGGTATTCTTCCTAATAAAGCTGAAACTTCAGATCCAGCTTGAGTAAATCTAAAAATATTATCAACGAAAAACAAAACATCTTGACCTTCTTGATCTCTAAAATATTCGGCTAACGTTAATCCTGTTAAAGCCACTCTTGCTCTAGCTCCAGGAGGCTCATTCATTTGGCCATACACAAGTGCTGCTTTAGAGCCTGGACCATCTGGAACGATAACACCAGATTCTACCATTTCATGGAAAAGATCATTACCTTCTCTAGTTCTCTCGCCAACACCTGCAAAAACAGAATATCCACCATGTGCTTTAGCTACGTTATTTATAAGCTCCATAATTAAAACTGTTTTACCAACACCAGCACCACCAAAGAGTCCAATTTTACCTCCTTTTGCATAAGGTGCTAAAAGGTCAACCACTTTTATTCCTGTTACTAAAATATCAGCAGAAGTGGATTGATCAACATACTCTGGAGCATCTCTATGAATAGGCAAGGTTATTTTGGACTTAACCGGCTTACCATCATCAACTGGATCACCAATGACATTGAGAATTCTACCTAATGTTTCTGGTCCAACAGGAACTGTAATTGGAGCACCTGTTTGAAAAACGTCCATACCTCGAATTAGACCGTCCGTACTATCCATAGCTATAGTCCTTACTTCGTTTTCACCAAGATGTTGAGCTACTTCTAGTATTAGTTTTTGTCCATTATTATCTACTTGAAGAGCATCTAGTATTTGAGGAAGATCTGTATCAAACTCAACATCAACCACAGCTCCAATCACTTGAGATATTTTGCCATTTAGTTTAGTGGACGGTTTTTTCGCCATTATGTTTCTCCATATTTATATTATAAAGCTTCTGCACCTGATATAATTTCAATTAATTCTTTTGTAATGACAGCTTGTCTTGTTCTATTATATTGAAGAGTTAAATTATCTATCATCTCACCAGCATTCCTAGTAGCATTATCCATTGCAGTCATTCTAGCAGCTAGTTCACTTGCTGTACTTTCAATTTGAGAACTATATAATTGTGTAGCTAAATTACGAGGTAATAGGTCATTCAATATTTCTTCTTCGCTAGGTTCAAATTCATATAGTGAACTGGAGTCATTTTCATCAATCTCATCATTTTTAACTTCTACTGGGATAAGAGATTTAAAAGTAACTTCTTGAGTAATTGCAGAAACAAATTTATTAAATATTACTCTGCATACACCAAATTCATTATTTTCAAACAAATCAATTATTTTTTTTGCTAAAACTTCGGCATCTGTGTAATTAGGTTTTGCTGAATTCCCATCTATTTTTTCAACAAAAAAGTCACTAAACTCTCTATTGAGTGCATCAGCAGATTTTTTTCCTACCATAAGTAATTTAACATTTATACCATCGTCTTTTAGTTTTTTAATTTCAGACCTAACTGCTCTTGTAATTGATCCATTGAAACCACCGCATAATCCTCTATCTGCAGAAAAAACAACTAATAATTGAGTTTTAATTTCTTCTTTACCACTTAGTAGATCTATAGAGCTTCCAATTGTTTTAGAAGAAATTTTTGATACAACACTGTCCATAAGAGATGTGTATGGTCTTGAGGCTAAAGCTTGCTCTTGAGCTTTACGTAGTTTAGCAGCCGCAACCATCTTCATTGCTGATGTAATTTTTTGTGTAGACTTGACTGAACCAATTCTATTTTTAAGGTCTTTTAATGAAGGCATTAACCTAATCCTTACTAATTCAAGTTAACTAAGCAAAATTCTTTACTAGCTCGTCTAGTGTGTCTTTAAGAGCTTTCTCAGTATCATCTGAAATAGATTTATCTTTTCTTATTGATTCTAAAATATTAGAGCCCTTTGCATTTAGTTTTTGGATAAGTGATTGTTCAAACTCACTAATTTTTTGTGTTGGGATTTGATCTAAATATCCTTTCACACCAGCAAAAATAACAGCTACTTGCTCTTCAACATCCATTGGAGAATATTGAGGTTGTTTAAGTAATTCAGTTAATCTTTCTCCTCTTGATAAGAGTTGTCTTGTTGATGCATCCATATCAGAGGCAAATTGTGCGAAAGCAGCCATTTCTCGATATTGTGCTAAGTCTAACTTAATAGTACCAGCAACTTGTTTCATAGCTTTAATTTGAGCGGCTGATCCAACCCTGGAAACCGATAAACCGACATTAACAGCTGGTCTAATACCTTTATAGAAGAGTTCTGTTTCCAGGAAAATTTGACCATCTGTAATTGAAATAACATTTGTTGGAATAAATGCGGAAACGTCACCACCTTGTGTTTCAATTATTGGAAGAGCTGTTAAAGATCCAGATCCATTGTCTCCATTTAATTTTGCAGCTCTTTCAAGCAAGCGAGAGTGTAAATAAAACACATCACCAGGATAAGCTTCTCTTCCTGGGGGCCTCCTTAGAAGGAGAGACATTTGTCTGTAGGCAACAGCTTGTTTTGACAAATCATCATAAACAACGACAGCATGCATGCCATTATCTCTAAAAAATTCTCCCATAGCCGCAGCTGAATATGGTGCTAGAAATTGCATAGGAGCTGGATCGGAGGCTGTAGCTGCTACTATAATAGAGTACTCTAGTGCTCCTCTTTCTTCTAGAGTTTTAACAATTTGCGCTACGGTAGATCTTTTCTGACCCACAGCAACATAAATACAAAACAGTTTCTTAGTATCATCTTTACCAGCTTTATCATTAGTACTTTTTTGATTTAAAAAGGTATCTATTGCAATAGCTGTTTTACCAGTTTGTCTGTCTCCGATTATAAGCTCTCTTTGCCCCCTTCCCACAGGAATAAGCGAATCGATTGCCTTCAATCCAGTTTGCATAGGTTCACTAACTGATTCTCTAGGCATAATACCTGGAGCTTTAGTCTCAACTCTTGATCTTTTTACATTTTTAAGAGCACCCTTTCCATCTATAGGGTTACCAAGTGCATCAACAACCCTTCCTAAGAGACCTTTACCTATTGGAACGTCAACGATAGAACCTGTTCTTTTGACTACGTCACCTTCCTTTATTGTCTTGTCGCTACCAAATATAACTACACCAACATTATCTCTTTCTAGGTTCAAAGCCATACCAGCAATACCACCAGGAAACTCTACCATTTCACCCGCTTGTATCTGATCAAGCCCATAAACACGAGCAATTCCATCACCTACTGATAACACTTTACCAACTTCTGTAACTTCAGCGTCTGCGCCAAAATTTTCAATTTGATCTTTTAATATTGTTGATATTTCTGCTGCACGAATATCCATTACTTTGTACCTCTCATAGCTATTTCAAGTCTATTTAATTTAGTTTTTAATGAGTTATCTATCATTTTGGAACCTATTTTAACAATAAGGCCTCCAATTAAACTTTCATCAACGCTAGTTGATAATATTATTTTTTTTATGCCTGTTGCTTCAGATATTGCTGCTACAACTTTTTTTTGTTGATCTTGTTCAAGTGTAAATGATGATGTGACTTCAGCTTTTACCTCATTATTGATCCTAGATACTTCTGATAAAAAGTCATCTATTACTTCGTTAATTAATATTAATCTTCCATTATTTGCCAAAGTTCCAAAAAATTTAGTGGTTAATTTTTGGGCTTTAGCTTTATTTAAAATCTTAATTATTGAATTTTGTTTATCAGATTTAGATATAGCGGGTGACTTAATTAAATTAGATAAGGAATCACTTTCTTCTAGCAACTTCTTAACTCTTATAAAGTCATCAACTATTTTTGTTAAAATCTTTTTTTCTTTGGCTAATTCGTATATAGCTTTAGCATATCTACCTGACAAACCAGATGAAACGCTCATCTTAATACTTCCTTTTTAAGTAAATAAAACAATATGGATTGCTACCACAGCATTAATATCATTGCAAGTGACAAGGGCATCAAATTGAATTAATTTTACATAAAAGAAAATGGGTCAATATCTATAGTTAATTTAACATTGTTTGGTGTTTTGATTTTTTTTATCCAATTCAAAATTACATCTTGAATATTCACATTTTTATCAGATTTTATTAAAAACCTTCTTCTATATCTTCCTCTCAAAAAATATATTGGTGCTGGAGCGGGCCCAAAAATCTTTACATTTTTGAATAATGGAGCTAATTTCAACAAATCTGATGAAAAAGTTTCTAATTTTCTCTCTAATCTAGATGATAATATTATAGACGCTAGCCTACTATAAGGCGGCATTTTAGCGTATTGTCTTGACATTAACTCTTTATCAAAAAATTCATTTCGATTGTTTCTAGCAATAGCATTAATAATTGGATTTTTACTATCATATGTCTGAATCAGAACAATACCTTTATCTTCTTCTTTTTCTGAATGCCTCCCTGATCTTCCAGAAACTTGTTGTAAAACTTGGAAAGTCCTCTCTGATGCTCTCAAATCACCCCCAGATAAACCAACATCACTATCAACAATGCCAACCAATTTTAAATTTGGAAAATCGTGCCCTTTGGCAATCATTTGTGTTCCTATAACTATATCTACTTTGTTATTTTTTATTTTACTAAGGGTTTCACTAAGTATTTTATGATTATTCATAGTATCGCTCGATAAAACTATTGATCTTGCCTGAGGAAAAGTTTCATTAATTTCTTCTTCGATACGCTCAATTCCAGGACCATACGCCTTAATCTGACCTTCAGCACCGCATTTTTTACAAATATTTTCAAATATTGTTGAGTATCCACAATGGTGACAAACTAATATATTTTTAGATCTGTGTTCAACTAACCATGTATCACAATTAACACACTTGATTTTATTCCCACATGAATTGCAAATTGATAATGGGGCATAACCTCTTCTGTTTAAAAATAATAAGGTTTGATCTTTGTTTTTTAATTTGCTTTCTATTTCATCTAATAGTAGGGGAGACAACCATTTTCCTTTATCTGCTGGATGGACACTTAAATCAATTAGTTTAATATGAGGTAAGGTTGCCCCCGTTGCTCTTTTTGGTAAAGTTAAATGAACATATTTACCTTTTTTTGCATTGTAAAATGTTTCTAATGATGGTGTTGCAGAGGCTAAAACTATTGGAGCAAAAGATCTTTTAGATCTGTAGATAGCCATATCTCTAGCATTGTACCTGACATTTTCTTCTTGTTTAAAAGCTTGCTCATGTTCTTCATCAACAATAATTAAACCTAAATTTGAAATAGGAATCATTAGTGCTGATCTTGCTCCTACGATAACTCCAGCTGTACCATTTAATGCAGATAACCAAATTTTTTTCTTTTTTTTCTTTGTGATTTCAGAGTTCCAAACTAATGGAGCAAAAGAGAATTTTTGAAAAAATCTTTTTTCCCAATCTGGCGTCAAAACTATTTCTGGCAGTAAAATTAATACTTGCTTTCCTTGATCTAAACATGTCCTAACTGTTTCAAAGTATGTTTCAGTTTTACCAGAACCTGTGACTCCATCAAGCAAAAAACAATCTGATTTTGTGTTAACAATTGAATCATTAATTCTGTCTACTGCAAATTTTTGTTCTAAATTTAAAAAGTCATAATTTTTTTTATTTTCTTTGGAGTTTGTTAAAAAATTAGAGTCTAAATTTCGGTTTTTGAAGACTTTCTTTTCTTGTATTATATTTTTTTGGACCATATCTCTCAAAATTGCTTTTGAAACGCCTGTATGTTTTATGATATCATTTTGTGATTTTCCTATATCAAAATTTAATAGAAAATCTAAGACTAACTTTCGTTTGTATGTAATTTTTATTTTTTCAAATTCGTTTATCTCATTTTCATTTGGATAATTACTTTTATAAACTTTTTCATAATCAGGAGAAGTAATAGCTTCTATTGGAGATAATATCATTTTCAAAACCAAACCTTTAAAGACACAATACCAACTTGCTAAAAAATTCATTAATTCAATTGAAGGTTTTGGTATTGGTTCAAGATCATAAACTTGAAGAACTGTTTTCAATTTTGTTTCAGGTATGGTTTTAGTACCATCACCAATGATTATACCTACTATTTTTCTTTTTCCGAAAGGTACTAAAACTACTTGACCAACACTAAAATTGGTATTTTTATCTTCTAAAACGTAGTCAAACGGTTCGTTGAAAGGCCCACTAACTAAGACAGACACTTCTTTTGAATTTACATTTTTCATTTACTATCTTTATGAAATAAGTTTTAAGCTAAATATAGTTATAATTTTTAAATAGTGTATTATAAATAATAATTAATGAAATATTTATACTTCAAAAAAGTTAAAAGGATACGAGATGCAATTATTTATAGACACCGCTGAGATTGAGGAAATTAAATCGTTGAATATTACTGGGTTAATTGATGGTGTTACTACTAACCCGTCTTTAATAGCCAAATCTGGAAGAAATATAATTAGTACTATTGAAGAAATTTGCAATGAAGTGTCAGGACCAGTAAGCGCAGAAGTCACTGCAACCGATTTTGATAATATGATTTTAGAAGGTAAAAAACTCTCTTCAATTGCTCAAAATGTTGCAATTAAAGTTCCTTTAACATTTGACGGCTTAAGAGCGTGCAAAGCATTTTCTGACGACGGTATTATGGTTAATGTTACCTTATGTTTTAGTGCGGCTCAGGCCCTATTAGCCGCAAAAGCAGGCGCAACTTTTATATCTCCTTTTATAGGTAGATTAGACGATATTGGTGCTGATGGCATGAATTTAATCTCTGAAATTACTGAAATCTACGATATTCATGGATTTGATACTAAAGTTCTTGCAGCATCAATAAGAAGTGTTCAAGACATTGTAGATTCTGCAAAGTTAGGTGCAGATGTTGCTACAGTACCACCAAAATTTTTAAAATCTATGTATAACCATCCTCTAACTGATAAAGGCTTATCAGATTTTCTATCCGATTGGAAAAAAACAGGACAATCAATTTTGTAATACATATGGAAGAATTGAGTAAAAATAGTATTTCTAAAAACGAAAATGATACAATTTTGTCCTGGATAAAATATCTAGAAACAATTCGTGGTTATGGGGAACATACCTTAGATGCATATAAAAGAGATGTGTTAGAATTTTCAAATTTTTGTACTGACAAAAATTATGAATTTTTATCACCAAATAAATATATTTTTAGAGAATTTTTGTCAGTTTTATCTGAAAGACAATTATCTAGACCAACAATCGCTAGAAAAGTATCTAGTTTAAAAAATTTTTACAAATTCCTTATACGAGATAAAATTATTTCTTCACTCGATATGTCCATCTTAAAAAGTCCAAAACTTAAAAGATCATTTCCAAAGTCCATAGAGTCAAATCTAGTAGCACAGGCTTTAGAATCAATTATGAATAATGAATCTGATCATTGGATTAATCTGCGTGACAGGGCAGTTTTACTTCTTTTGTATGGCTCAGGTTTAAGAATAAGTGAGGCGTTATCCCTAAAAAGAAAAGACGCACCCAATGGAGAGTGGTTAAGAGTAAAAGGTAAAGGTAACAAATATCGAGATGTACCTCTTTTACCAATTATTTGTGAAGGAGTTAAGGAATATATAGATCATTGTCCATTTGATACTAATGGTGATAAGCCGCTTTTTTTGGGAAAACGAGGAGGAGAATTATCTCCAAGAATTATTCAAAGAAGAGTAGAAAATCTGAGGTATGAATTGGGCTTACCATCCCATACTACTCCTCATGCTTTACGGCATGCATTCGCCACTCATTTGTTATCTGGTGGGGCAGATTTAAGAGCTATACAACAATTGTTAGGCCACTCCAGCCTTTCAACCACCCAAAGATATACAGATGTAAACGAAGCAGAACTTTTGAGATTACATAAAGCAATACATCCACGCTCATAAAAAAAGGCGATTTAACATAAACAAATCGCCTTCTTGAAAAATCATTATATATCTGATTATAACAAATCAAACCTATCCATATTCATAACCTTATTCCAAGCTGCAATAAAGTCATTAATGAACTTCTCATGAGAGTCACTACATGCGTATACTTCAGAAATAGCTCTTAGTTGAGAGTTTGAACCAAAAGCTAAATCCACACGAGTAGCAGTATTAACTTTTTCTGAAGTTGATCTGCTTACACCTTGATAGGTATTGCTGTTTATTGGTTTCCACTCAATACCCATATCAAGAAGGTTTACAAAATAATCATTAGATAATTTACTTGTATCTTTTGAGAAAACGCCATGACCATCTGCACTAATACCAAGAGATCTTAGTCCACCAATAAGAACAGTCATTTCTGGTGCAGTTAAACCCATTATCTGAGCTTTATCAAGCAACATTTCTTCAGGACTAATACCATAGTCTTCTTTTTGATAATTTCTAAATCCATCAACAACTGGCTCAAGAACCGCAAATGAGTCAACGTCTGTTTTTTCTTGGGTTGCATCTCCTCTTCCTGGTGTGAAATCTAGGCTTTGTCCTGATGCTTTTTCAATTCCGACATTTCCAGCAAGAACAATTACATCAGCAATAGATGCACCAGTTTTTTCAGATATTGATGTATATACATTTAGAACTTTGGATAGTTCGTTTGGTTTATTTACCTCCCAACTTTTTTGAGGTTCCAGACGAATACGAGCACCATTAGCTCCGCCACGCATATCTGTCCCTCTAAAAGTAGAAGCACTTGCCCATGCTGTCTCAACCATTTGCTTTGTAGACAATCCACTATCTGAAATTAGAGATTTTACTGCGCTGATATCATAGCTTTTGTTCCCAGCAGGGACTGGGTCTTGCCAGATCAACTCTTCTTCGGGAACTTCAGGTCCAAGATAACGAGACTTTGGTCCCATATCACGATGTAGTAATTTAAACCATGCTCTAGCAAATGCGTCCTGGAATTGATCTGGATTTTCATGAAATCTCTTTGAAATAACTTTGTAAGCAGGATCTTCCCTCATAGCCATGTCAGCAGTTGTCATCATTGTTGTAACTTTTTTTGACCCATCATGAGCATCTGGCGCCATGTCTTCTTCTTTAGGATTTATTGGATGCCATTGAAAGGCTCCTGCAGGACTTTTTACTAATTCCCACTCGTAACCAAAAAGCAAGTCAAAATAACCATTATCCCATTTTGTAGGGTTAGCAGTCCAAGCACCTTCAATTCCACTTGTTATAGTGTCACTACCAAATCCTGTACCATAAGAGTTCTGCCACCCAAAACCCATTTGTTCTATTGGTGCACCTTCTGGCTCAGCACCAACATACTTATCTGGATCAGATGCGCCATGTGCTTTTCCAAATGTGTGACCACCAGCAGTCAGAGCAACTGTTTCTTCGTCATTCATTGCCATTCTTGCAAATGTCTCACGAATATCCCTTGCACTTGCTAAAGGATCAGGATTTCCATCTGGACCTTGAGGATTAACATAAATTAATCCCATCTGAACCGCGCCAAGAGGCATTTCTAGTTCACGATCGCCTGTATATCTTTTGTTTTCTAACCATTCGTTTTCTTGTCCCCAGTAAATATCCTCGGGTGGAGACCAGATATCAGCTCGTCCTCCACTAAAACCAAATGTTTTTCCGCCCATAGACTCAATGGCAACATTTCCAGTTAAAATAAAAAGATCAGCCCAACTAATTTTATTTCCATATTTTTGCTTGATTGGCCACAATAGCCTTCTTGCCTTATCAAGGTTTCCATTGTCAGGCCAGCTATTTAGTGGGGCAAATCTTTGATCACCGGTACCCCCGCCTCCACGGCCATCACTAGTTCTGTATGTTCCAGCGGCATGCCATGTCATTCTAATAAAGAAAGGACCATAATGACCATAATCAGCCGGCCACCATTCCTGAGAGTCTGTCATCAAATCATGTAAATCTTTTTTTAAAGCCTGATAATCAAGTTTTTTAAATTCTTCTCTATAATCAAAATCCAAACTCATTGGATTTGATCTCTTATCGTTTTGATGAAGTATACTTAGGTTAAGTTGGTTAGGCCACCAGTCACGATTAGTTGTGCTTACACCACTGTTTGTTGTGACGGAACCGTGCATTACTGGACATTTGCCGATATCATCCATTAGGAATCCTTTCTGAAATCTTATTAAATTGTATATTATTAAAAATATGAAGTGTGCTTATTTATGTCAAGTAGTTTAGAACGATTTTAAAGTAAAAAAATCAAACTTGCTTTTTAATTTTTATTAAGACCTCAACACCGTTATTAAGATAACCTTGAGGAATTTTTGGAAGCTTGTGTAAGTTAACTTCATCATTTTCGATGTCAATTAATTCACCTGTTTCTTCGTCTAAAAAATGATGATGCTGATTTATATTTGTATCAAAAATAGCTGTGTCTTTTGAAGATTCGACCTGTTTAATAAGACCACAATTTCTGAATTTTTTAAGGCAATTATAAATTGTAGCTATAGACATTGAATTACCCGAAGAATTTATTTCGTTCTGTAGATTTTCAGCAGTAAAATGTCTATTAATACCATCTAAAAGGATGTCTGCAATTATCATCCTCTGTTTAGTAGGTCTTAAACCAGCTTTTCTTAATTTTTCTTTATTATTCATGAGATAATTATTACACTAATTGATAGTAATTCTCAATAAACAATTAATTTATTGTGTTATTGAGCCTTTTTGTTCATTCAAGCTTTACGTAAGTCAAATAAAATGTGATCTTCTTGATATTAAGAGGAGAAAATATGTCAAGGCCATGTGATCTAGATGCTAATGAAGCAAGAAGGTTAATTGGAAACAAAAAACTTTCACCATTAGAGCTAACAAAGAGTTGTATTGAGCAAATAGAAAAATTAAACCCTTCTATAAATGCAGTTGTAGCAATTAATAATGCAGATGTTCTAAAACAGGCAAAAAAAGCTGAAGATGATGTAATGTCTGGATCAGAACTAGGTTTACTTCATGGTTTACCCGTTGGCATAAAAGATTTAAATATTGTTAAAAATCTCCGCTCAACATCTGGGTCTAAAATCTATGAAAATAGAATTCCTGAAAGTGATGACACTATAGTTGAGGATATAAGAAGTGAAGGTGCAATAATTTTTTGTAAGACAAACACACCTGAATTTGGTGCAGGTGGTAATACAAAAAATTTTGTTTATGGTGCTACTTCTAATCCATTTGATCTAACAAAAACTCCTGCAGGTTCTTCTGGTGGAAGCGCTGCAGCTTTAGCCTGTAACATGATGCCATTGGCTAATGGTAGTGATTATGGAGGAAGCCTCAGGACCCCTGCTGGGTTTTGTGGTGTTAATGGTTTTAGACCTTCTCCGGGTTTGGTACCAGCAACTGAAGCTGCTGTAGGTTTGAACCCTTTTTCAGTTCAAGGCCCAATGGGCAGAAGTGTGTCGGACACTTATTTACTATTACAAGCTCAAGCAAATTTAAATAGAATGGATCCGTTCTCAAGTTTTGACAGTATTTCAATGCCTCAAGAATTAATTGGGGCAGACCTGTCAAATATAAAAATGGCATACTCGGCTGATCTTGGATGTGCTCCAGTAGACAATGAGATTGCATCAATTTTTCTTGATAAGGTAAGTACTTTTAAAAGTAATTTTCGAAAGTCAGAGCAAGCTGAACCAGATTTTTTAGATGTACATAATTGCTTTGAAGTCATACGAGGATTTAACTATGTTGCATCACATAAAGAAAGATTTGATAATTCAAAAGATTTGTTGGGGCCAAATGTAATTGATAATGTTGAAAGAGGATTAAAGTACTCTCTTTCAGATGTATCATGGGCTCACGTCATGCAAACAAAAATTTACAAAAACTTTCGTAATTTTTTTAATGAATATGATGTTCTGATTTGTCCTGCTGCATCAGTTTCTCCATATCCGCATGAACAATTATTTGTTGATGAAATTAATGGAGAGAAAATGCCAACTTATATGAGGTGGTTATCACTTAGCTATGCAACTACAATGGCAATCCCTTGTGTTTGGGCATTGCCATGTGGATTAGATCATCAACAAATGCCCTTCGGAATTCAATTAATTGCGCCCGCTGGAAAAGATATAGAATTATCTGAGATTGCAAAAAGTTTGGAGTCAATTTTAATTAAAAATGAAGCTACTAAAAGACCAGTTCCACAAATTGTTTAAGGTTTAAAAATGATTGAGACAAGATTAGATAAAAATTTCAAAATTAAAGGTTTTTTTGATGAGGAAACATCCACTATCAGTTATGTCGTTTATGACATGACCTCAAAAAAATGTGCCGTAATAGATAGTGTTTTAGATTTTGATTTTTCATCAGGTACAATAGATTATCATAATGCAGAAAAAATTATTTCTTTTATTGAAAAGATGAAATTAGATCTTGAGTGGCTTATCGAAACACACGTTCACGCAGATCACTTGTCTGCATCTCCCTATATCCAGAAAAAACTAGGTGGAAAAATTGGTATATCTGAAAAAATCTCCGATATACAAAATATTTTTGGCAAAACATTTAATGCTGGGACTGAATTTCAAAGGGATGGTAGTCAGTTTGATAGATTATTTAAAGATAATGATGAATACAAAATTGGAAGTACAAAATGTAAAGTAATCAATACACCAGGCCATACACCAGCTTGTACCGCACATGTGATTGGAAATTCTATTTTTGTAGGAGACACCTTATTTATGCCAGATCTTGGTAGTGCCAGAGCTGATTTTCCTGGTGGGGACGCTCGTGAACTTTATAGATCGATTCAAAAAATATTGAGCTATCCAGACGATACCTTAATTTTTGTTTGCCATGATTATCCACCGACTTCACGAAAAGTTGAGTGGGTTACAACGGTAGGTGAGCAGAAAAAAAAGAATATTCATGTAAAGACTTCAATTGGAGAAGATGAGTTTGTTAAAGTAAGAGAGGCAAGAGACAAAACATTAAATATGCCTAAACTCATAATACCATCAATTCAAGTAAATATGAGAGCTGGTAATCTACCGCCCGCAGAGGACAGTGGAGATGTCTTTATCAAGGTGCCAATTAATAGCATGAAAAATTTAGTCTAATTCTTTTAAAACAGATTGAACAATTTCAAAAATTTTGTCTATATCATGATTTTCTGCAATTAAAGGGGGAGAAAATGCAAGTGTATCTCCTGTCACTCTTAGCATTAAACCCTTATGCCAAGCTTTTTTCATAGCTTCATATCCTCTAGCGCCTACAGCTCCTGGCCTTGGAGCAACTTCTATTGCAGCTACTAAACCTAAATTTCTTATATCAACTACATTTTTATCATTTTTAAGCTGGTGAACGATATTCTCTAAATATTTAGCTGTTTTACCAGCCTTATTGAACAAGTCCTCATCTCTATAAATATCTAGTGCAGCAAGACCAGCGGCAGATGCAATAGGATGTCCTGAATATGTATATCCATGAAAAAGTTCTATGGGCATATCTGCTTCGTCCATCATGGTATCATATATTTCTTTAGACACTACAGCAGCACCCATAGGAATAATTCCATTAGTGATTGCCTTCGCACACGAAATAATATCAGGAGTAACGCCAAAATACTCAGAAGCTGTTGCTTTTCCAAGGCGCCCAAAACCAGTTATAACTTCATCAAAAATTAATAAAATATCGTGTTTATCACATATTTCTCTTAGTCTTTTTAAATAATTTTTTGGAGGCGGTAAAACTCCAGTAGAACCTGCTACAGGCTCAACAATCACAGAAGCAATATTGGATGCATCATGAAGTGCAATAACGTCTTCTAATGTATCTGCCAAATAGTCACCATGTTCAGGTGAACCTTTAGAAAATCTATTCTTTTCTGGAAGAAATGTATGGGATATATGATCTACGCCCGTTAGCAATGATCCAAAATATTGTCTGTTTCTTGGCATTCCACCAACTGAAATTCCACCAAATCCGACGCCATGGTAGCCTCTTTCACGACCAATTAATCTTGTCTTAGTTCCTTTACCTCTAGCACGATGATAAGCTAAAGCTATTTTAAGAGTACTATCAACAGCTTCAGAACCAGAATTTGTAAAAAAAACATGGTCTAAACCTTTTGGAAATATATCAGCGACACGACTTGCAAGTTCAAAAGATTTTGGATGACCATATTGAAAACTTGGAGCAAAATCCAAAGTTGCTGCTTGCTCAGAAATAGCAGATGTTATTTCTGGTCTATTATGTCCTGCATTAACACACCATAATCCGGCTGCACTATCTAAAATATCTTGCCCAGTTTCACTTTTGTAATACATACCATCAGCTGCAACAACCATTCTGGGATCTTTCTTGAAATCCCTATTAGCCGTAAATGGCATCCAGTAAGATTCTAAATTATTTAATCTTTTCATTATAAATCTCCGAGAGCTAAATCTTACAACTCGCTATTTAACTATTTTGACAACATGTATTAATAACGTCAAGTTAATGATTTTTTAATTAGAAAAATTGATCATTAATATCTCCAAGACTTGGAGCAGAAGCTCTTTTTTGGTCTTTTCTAAATTGCATATCTACAGGTATAGGAAGAGCAGGGATTTCTTCACCTAAATTATTTATGATTTTTTTTTCAAAAATCTTTCTAACTTTAAAGTGGTTGTCATTGATTGCTTCTTCAATTGATTTAACAATTGAGCAGCAACAATCTGCTTTGTTAAATACATCAAGCCAGTAATTTTTTTCTTTTTGTCCAATAATTTTTCTAATTTCTTTAATGACCTTTTCTTGATCATTCTGCGTTTTAATAAATTTTTTTGGGAGTTCTATTGCCTCACAAAACTTATTCCAAAATCTATCCTCTAAAGGCGCTGCAGCTACATAACTTCCATCACTTGTTTTGTAGATATTATATCTAGGAGAACCTCCTGATAAAACTCCATCACTATTGCCTGGCCATTTGTTATGGGCAAACCCAGAACCTAAACCCCAAAACATAAAAGGAAAAAGATTTTCTGTCATAGATAGATCTATATATGAGCCTTCTTTATTTAAGTCCCTTTTTCTTAATGCTAATAAGATATTAATTACAGCCGGATAAGATCCGCCCGCTATATCTGCTACAAGTGCTGGCGGTACGACGGTATCATTTTCTCTACCCATACTTATACTCAGAAGACCTGCATTACTTATATAGTTAAGATCATGGCCGGCAACCATACTTTTTGGTCCATATTGACCATAACCTGTGATAGAGACATAAATTATGTCTTGGTTAATTTTTTTTATACTTTCGTAATCTAATCCCAGTCTTTTCATTACGCCAGGCCTGAATTGTTCAATTATAATGTCAGCTTCTTTTAAAATTGGTATCAAGATTTTAAGATTTTTAGGATCTTTTAAATCAAGTGATAAACTTTTTTTACCTCTATTAAGCAAAGAAAAAGATACACTTTGTTCACCCCATTGAGGATTAGACAATCTTATTTCATCACCAACACCAGGTTTTTCAATTTTAATTACCTCTGCTCCTGTTTCTGATAGAAACAAGCTTGCAAGTGGTCCAGGTAAGAGAGTTGAAAAATCTATTACTTTTATGCCCTCTAAGGATCCTTTTAATACTTCTTTCATAATGAATTCCTAAAATTTAATTTATATCAAACCTCTTTGACTTAAATTTTTAATCATTGAAGATATGCCAAACTCCCACTGTGGACAAGCTGTGGATAAATTCACATAATTTACTAATTCGCCCAAATTAGGCTCTGAAATGGTTATCTTATCACCAATTTTATGAGTAAATCCCTCACCTACAACGTCTCTATCTTCAGTTGGGGCAAATAAGGTTCCTAAAAATAACATAAAACCATCTGGATATTGATGATGTCTTCCAATTGTTTGATTTACCAAATCTTCTGGGTCCCTGCTTATTTCTGACATAGAGCTTGAACCATTTAATATATATCCTTCTTGGCCTTCAACTTTTAATGTAATATGAGCTGATTTCATATCATCTAGTGAATAAGTATCATCAAAAATTCTTATAAAGGGTCCAATTGAACAAGAGGCGTTATTGTCTTTAGCTTTGCCCAAAAGAAGAGCCGAACGCCCTTCAACATCTCTTAAGTTAACATCGTTACCAAGAGTAGCTCCTTTGATTATGCCTTTGCTGTTAACCGCTAAAACGATTTCTGGTTCAGGATTATTCCAATTTGAAATGGGATTTAGACCTACTTCTGATCCAAAACCAACTGATGATAAAGTCTGAGCTTTAGTAAAAACTTCAGCATCTTTACCAATTCCAACTTCTAAGTATTGTGACCATAAACCTTCTTTAATAAGTGCATTTTTAACTTCAATAGCTTTTTCTGACCCAGGAATAATATTTTGCAGACTGTCACCAATCAATGCACCAATATGATTTCTAAGACTTTCTGCTTTTTTAGGATCACCTGCTGCTCTTTCTTCAATTACTCTTTCAACCATTGATTTAGCAAATGTTACACCGCATGCTTTAATTGCTTGAAAATCACAGGGAGCAAGTAGGTGATATTCTGAATTTTTTTTAAAGCTTAATTCAAACAATTCTTCAACTGAAATTAATTTTATACCTTGAACGTTATTTAAATATTTTTTTATATCTTCTAATTCAAGCAAATCTCTTATAGTAGGGATATCTTTAGATGTAATGTCATATACATTTCCATCTTTTATTCTAATTAAACATGGTCCATTTTTCGAATTGTCCCATATTCGTCCAATAAAACATCCCTTTGAGTAATCCATTCAGCTCTCCTTAAAAAACTACTGATGATAATATAAATGAAAATTTGAATATTTAAATTTAATTATATAATGTTTAATTTTATTTACTTTTAAGAGGTGTTGTAATGAGTGCTTTTTTTGAATTAAGAATTTATCAAATTGCTCCTGGAAAAATGAATGAATGGGTTTCGTTTATGGAGAAAACTATAATGCCTTTTCAAGTAGAAAAAGGTATGGTTATACATGGCAGTTTTGTAATGGATAGTTCAGACCAATTCGCTTTAGAAAATGGTGAACGTGTAATGAATTCTGAACAAAAAGGAAATACATATGTCTGGATTAGAAGATTTGAAAATCAAGATGAAAAAGTAAAACTTTACAAGGCTGTTTATGAAAGCAAAGAGTGGTTAGAAAATATTGCTCCAACAGTCGCAAAACTTGTAGATAGAAATTCTATACTTGTTCAGAACTTAAGCTCCACTCCACTATCTGTAATGAAATAAAAAGGATAAATTTTTTGATACAATTATTTGGTAGAAGGAATTCTATAAACGTTCAAAAGGTCTCATGGGCTCTTTGCGAATTAAATCTTGAGTTTAAATGGCATGACGAACATGGAAAGTTTGGAAAAGTTGACGTAGAAAATTATGAAAAAATAAATCCTCAACTTATCGTCCCAACTTTAGATCACAACGGATCTATAATTAAGCAATCAAACGCAATTGTGAGATACTTATATAGAAAACACACAGATGTATATGAAATTTCTAAAGAAGAGGATATTGCAATTGCTGAGTCATGGATGGAATTTCAAACAACTGATTTGCAACTAAATATGACGCCGATATTTTGGGGATTAGTTAGAAATCCACCAGAAGATCGTGATCAAGAACTGATTGATAAAAATATTATTTTATTAAATAAAAAGTTTGAAATTTTTGATAAATTTTTAGAAGATCATGAATATATTTTAAATAATAAATTTGGTATGTCAGATATTATAATGGGCGCTGCTTCTTATAGATACCTTTCTTTACCTATTGAACGCCCAAATCTTTTAAACTTAAAAAGTTGGTACGATAAAATAAGCAACCGTGATTGTTTTAAAAAGAATATTTTAGGTACTTTTTCCTAGATTGAAGAACATGATCTTTAGGAGATTTTTTAATGGATAAAATTGGATTTATTGGCTTAGGAAATATGGGTAGGCCACTAGCAGAAAGATTAATTAAAAAATATAAACTTTATGCTTACGACCTTAAAAAAACCAACCTTCAATATTTCACTGATAAAGGTGCTATAGCTTGTTCATCTCCTTCCGAGGTTGCATCTAAAGTTAACGAAGTCCTCTTATGTTTACCTACAAGCGCAATTGTAGAAACAGTTATTAATGGAGATAAGGGATTGGCTACCTCAGCGAAAAGAGGTTCCTATATAATTGATATGACTACTGGAGAACCAGAAATAACAAGAAAAATATCTGATAAACTTAAAGAAAAAAATATTAATTTTTTAGATGCCCCGGTAAGTGGAGGTCCAAAAGGAGCTCATCAAGGAAATATAGCTGTTATGGTAGGTGGAACAGAAAGCCAATTCGTTAAAATAAAACCTATAATGGATGATATTAGTTCAAATATTTTCTATGCAGGTAAAATAGGATCAGGACACTCAATTAAAGCTGGAAACAACTTACTTAATTTGATTTGTAGGATGGCAACTTTTGAAGTTATCTCACTACTTGTTAAAGATGGTGTTGATCCAAAAAAAGCAGTTGAAATTATTCAAAAAAGCTCTGGTAGAAACTATGCTACTGAAATCACACTACCTGATAATATTCTTTCGGGTAAAATGGTTCAGGGTTTTAGTACTGGCTTAATGAAAAAAGATGCAGGAGTAGCAACTAAAATAGCTGATTCAAATAAAGTTGAAATTCCTCTAGGAAAATTGTCTCAAGAACTTTTAAAAAACACTATCGATGAATTTGGTGAAAACGCTGATATGAGCAATGTTGCTCTTACCTATGAAAAATTAACTGGCGCTAAAATCCGTCCATAAAAATTTATACTCTTACTAAATAATACCATCCAGTGTTGCTTTAATTTGTAAAGCTAAAAACTTAGAAAAAATTCTGCACTGAGCTAAACTTCCTGCATGAAACCAAAGTCCTGGCTGTTTGGTTTGCATCCACATATTTCTTAATTCTTGCCTTTCATCATCAAATCCCCAAATAGGGCCAATTTTGTCTACAACTGATTTGCCAAATAATTCATCTACAACATATTCTTGGCCTTTATACCCAGTAGCCGTAACCATCAAATCTATATCAAGCTTTTCACCTGATTTCATTTCAATGCCAGAGGATAAAAAATTTTCAATGTTTGAAAATTGTAAAACTTTTATATTTCCATCTGCGATTAAATCTGATGCTCCTACATTGAAATAATAACCACCACCTCTTGTTAAATATTTAAATTGCCACCCAGAGTTTTCTTCTCCATATTCAAGGTTAAAGCCAACTCTTGTAAGTTTATCCAAAAGCGGTTTATCAATTCTCTTTGTTTTTTCAGTTAATAACTGGTGTGTCTTTTTAAGTACTTGTAGAGGTGTTGAAATGGTTATTAAATCACAATCGTCAGTATTTGGACCTTCACTATATAATTGGTAAGGTAATTGTGCACTAGGTTCAACATTGACTACCATAGATGGTGAGCGTTGTACGATATTTACATTTGCTCCATGCACATAGAGATCTTGTGCAACATCATGTGCACTTGTTCCAGTCCCGTAAACTAGAACATTTTTTCCATTATACTGTTTCCCATTATCATAATCTGCTGAATGAATAACCTCACCTTTATAATCATCTATGCCAGGTATTTTGGTGCGATTTGGAACTGAACTTACACCAATAGCCATCACAATATGCTTTGGCTTCATAATCTTAATAGAGCCATTAGATAACTTGAGTTTAACTTTCCAGTGCTTTTTGTTTTCATTATATTCCGCCCCAATGAATTTTGTATTTGTCCATGCATTTAATTCCATACTTTCAACATAATACTCAAACCAACCTGCTAACTTATCTTTTGGAATATATGTTGGCCAAGTTGAAGGAAAAGGCATATATGGTAAATGATTAACATGTGTCTGATTATGCAATTTCAAAGAATGATATCTATTTCTCCAGTTATCTCCTATTCTTTCATTTTTATCTATAATAAGTGTGTCTATATTGTGTTGTTTGAGCCTTGCTGCAATTGAAAGACCAGCCTGCCCACCTCCAACAACAATCACTTCTGGTTCCCTGTTTTTATAAAGCCTATCTTCATTTCTTTTATCTAACCAATTAGGTCCTTCTAGGATATTTTGATATTGTTGAATATTTTTTTTGTCAGAAGAACTTAGATCACTTAGAGCAGTCAGGAGGCTCCACGCTTTAAAATAACCCTTTCTTTCTTGATCTTCAAATAGACGAACTACTCCCTCACAATTTCCAAATTTTGTTTTGAATCTTAAAATAACTTCAATAACATTTTTCCCAGCTCTTATAACTTCTCTAGGAAGTGTTCTTTGCTGGTCAATTTGGAAACTATTGGCGGAAACGTCCATTATTTTGTTGTAAAGATTTTCGATTACTTTTGATTTTCCCGATACAGTTTGTATCTTCCATGTAAGGGCTAAAATGTCTCTCCAATGACTATCTTCAAAAAATAGATTGGAAAGAATTTTTATAGATTCATCTTTATTTTTTTGCTGAGAAATAGCTTGATTGAAACTCTGCAACCAATTATCCACTTCACTTCTGATATTAATAATTTGGTTGTCTAACACAGCAAGCCTCAATAAATTCAGTGTAATTTTAGATCTCTATAATATCAAACTATAGTTTGTAATAATATAAATTTTTTATAAGATATTTCTACATGATTTTTGTAAAGGATTAATTATGAATAGATTAGAGCAAATTGCACAATTTATGTTGGACCAACATAATTCAAAACAAAACTATGAAAACTTACCAGAAACATTGATGCCTAAAGATTTTGATGAAGCTTATAAAATACAAGAAATCTTTCAAGAAAATTCTGGAAGAGGTGGCTTGGGTGGTTTTAAAATTGCTTTAGCCTCTAAAGTGCAACAACAACTATGTGGGATAGACCATCCTGTTGCTGGTGGTATTTTTGCAAATGAAATCAAGTCAAGTCCTTCTACCTTTGAATTAGAAAACTTTCATGGATTAGGATTGGAATTCGAAATAGCTGTAACATTATCAGATGATTTGAAACCTGAAATGGGACCATTTAATAAAGATAATATTAGAGAATTTATAAAATCCCTGTCACCAGTTTTTGAGTTAATTATAGATCGAAATGCAGATTATTCTAACATAAATCCACTATCAATGATAACAGATAATGCTTGGTGCTCAGGAATAGTTATGGGCAAAGAACTTCCAAATTGGGAAAAATTAAACCTAGATATTGTTAGATCACAATTACTTTGGAATGATGAAATTCCCCAAGACGCAATGATAAAGGACGCTAATCCACTTGAGTCACTATCTTGGGTTTCGAACCTATTAACTTCATTGGGAAGGACCATCCCAAAACATAGTGTTATAATTACTGGAAGTGTAATTAAAACACGCGCTCCTCAAAAGGGTGATCATATTATATATAAGGTAGGGGAATTATCACAGGTGGAGATTAAAATAAATTAGCGATATTAAATAACCCAAAATTTAAAATAGATTGTATAATCATGTTAATTGCCGAGAAACTAAAAAAAACAAGTAACAAATTTCTAAATGTTTTAGCATTTATTTTATTTCTAAGTTTTTCTCCTATTTGAAATCCTATTATGCCAATTACTGATCCAAGAGCACCATATATAAACATATTAGGCTGAAATACCCCTGTTGCTATATATCCAATAGAAACGGGTATGCAACCAATCATTATCAAAAAACCACTAACATCAACAAATTGTTTAGGTTTTACATTTTTCATTAATAAATACATAGTTACTGGAACTGCCCATATCGATGCTGCCCCACCAAAAATACCTCCAAGTGTACCCAGACTAGTTTGCCACAAACTATCACGTTTTGGCTTCATTTTAAAACTGAAGCCAAAAATTTGTAAACTTACAAATAAAAGAACTGCAATCGCAAAAATGAGACGAACTACATTGTCTCCAATTTCATTTGCATAAAAAGAAGTAATTAAGATAAATACCACAAGAGAAATAGCAAAATATTTATAATTTTTTATTAAGTCTCGAGGATCATCTGCCTTACTAAACTGCCAAATGTTAGTAACTGTCATCGGTATAAGGTTTAGTCCTAAAGCCATTAATGGTGAAACAAAAAATGTCATTATAGTAATTGCTGTTGTTGGAAGACCAATTCCTAACACTCCTTTGACAATTCCAGCCATAAGAAAAGCGAAACTTATCATTAAAGCAACTTCATTTGAGTCAGTTGATATATCCAATTATTAAACCTTGATGAATGTTATTCTATAAAATTTTTAATATCATGTATTTCATAATTAACTTACTCAATTCTTTGTAAAAAAAATCAGTTCAGCCTTAAAATTATTACACCAAAAAATAAACCTAATATTAATAAACTTTTAGTTAAATTTATCTTCTCCTTTAAGAAAAATAATCCCAATAAAACAGCAAATAGGATAGAAGTTTCTCTCAAAGATGAGACCACATCTATAGGTAAATATAAACATGCCCATACAACTATACCATAAGCCACATAAGATGCAGTTCCACCAATAAAAAAATACATTTTCCCAGAAAGAATTATTCTTTTCAAAATTTCTTTTTCTTTCCAATGCGCAAAAACATAAAAGATAAATCCATTGACTATTGTCGTTACACTATAAAATCCTACAGGATTTTGTGTAACTCTTGCTCCATATCCATCTACAAGAGAATAGCTAGCAATAAAAAACCCTGTAATAACAGCCAAAACAAAGCCTTTAACCTCAGATTGCTTAAGTAGAAATTGTTTCAACCCATAAATTATCAAAGAAAATGAAATTAAAAAAATAGCAAAGATTTCTTGTTTTGAAATTTCTTCATGAAAAAACAAAAAACTTACTATTAAAATAATTAATGGAGACAAACCTCTTGCTATAGGATAAATCTCTGACAATTCTCCATATCTATATGCATTAAAAGGAAAACTTGATAAAAAAAATGTAATAAAGAGCTAGCTAATATGAATTTCAAACCATCTATATAGGCAATCCAAAAAATAAAATACCAATTATGGCAAATGGAATATGACCTAGAACCATTGAAGTCATACTTAAGAATTTATCTTCAGATCCCTTTAAAACAAAATTCCAAGTAGCGTGTAGAAAAGCAGCGAATAAAACCGCAATAATAATGAATGTTTCTATAATAAAATACCTTTACTCTATTAGATTAATTTTACTAATCTAATCTAATTACAGTAGCAAAGAATTTTTTAAATAAAAATAGAACATGAGAGCTAAAAGTTTTGAGTTTCATTTGGTAAAATCTAACTTAATCTCATCAATTCAAACCAGATGAATTCTCAAAACTATGTCTTTGTATATAATGTTTATTTCAAATTTATTACATTAAAAATATTTAAATCAAAACTTCAATTAGAAATGGGCCTTTTTCTTTAAGTCCATGTTTAAAATATTTTACTAAATCTTCAATATTATCAACTTTAACAGCGTCAACTCCCATGCCCTTTGATATAGAGACCCAATCTAATGCTGGATCTTTTAAAGACAACATTTCCATTGCTGATTTTCCTGGGTTATCAACACCTACATTTGTTAATTCTCCTTGAAGGATCTTGTAGCTTTGGTTTGCAAAAATAAATACAACTATATCTAAATTTTCTCTTGCCATAGTCCATAAAGACTGGACAGTATACATGGCACTTCCATCACCTTCTAATGAAATAACTTTTTGATCTGGAGATGATATTGCCGCTCCAATTGATACAGGCATTCCAAATCCTATAGACCCTCCACAGTTATTCAGCCACGTATGTGGTTGTGATCCTGAAGTTTGATAAAAAAATTCTCTTCCAGTAGTTACAGATTCATCAACTATGATTGCATTTTCTGGGATTAATGCACCTAATACCATTCCCAATGACATTGGGTTAATTGGACCTTTAGGAATGTCTGGGATATCAAGTTTTGAAATGGTACTAGGAATATTATTTGATATTCCAATCCTATCTGATAACTCTTCCACAACTGTAGTGATATCATCTGATATAGAAGCTAATTCAAAAAATTTAGTAGAATCTTGTGTTAAGATTCCAGGCTTATTTGGATATGCAAAAAAAGCGACTGGTCGTCTAGCCCCTATTATTATAATGGTGTCAAAGTCTTTAAGAACTTCAACTGCTTTATCAACAACATATGGTATTCTTACAGAATTAATTCTCCCCGCACCTTTATCTAATCGAGCATTAAACCAGTCAGTTTTAATTGGACAGCCTATTTTGTCAGCTACTTTTGCTAATTTGATAAGATTATTTTCTTCTAAAGCCTCACCGCCAACAAGTATTAGAGGATTCTTTGCATCTTGAAGTTGTAAGATTGCTTCGTCAATTAGTTTAGAAGAAACAATATTAGATTTCATATTTAATTCAATCGACTCAATTTTGCTTCCTTCATTCCATGCAGTATCACCAGGCAAAATTAAAGTTGCAATTTGCCCAGGTTTTATATTTGCTTGTCCAATTGCTTCAGCTCCGTCCTTTGCAATATCTTTTGAAGATTTGCTTGTTTTTACCCAATGTGAAACTGGCCTTGCTATTCCTTCAATATCTGAAGTTAAAGGAGCATTCAATTTTATATGATCAAGAGCGTGCTCGCCTACTATATTAACAATTCCTGAATAAGCTTTTTTTGCGTTATGCAAGTTTGCAAGGCCATTTGCTAATCCAGGACCTAAATGTAGTAAAGTTGATGCTGGTGATCTTTTCATTCTAAAGTAACCATCAGCAGCACCAGTAGCACAACCCTCAAAAAGACATAAAACACTTCGCATATTTTGATATTTATCTAAAGCTGCAACGAAATGCATTTCTGATGTTCCAGGATTTGTAAAACAGACTTCAACATTACCTTGTAATAAAGTACCAACTAAACTTTCTGCTCCGTTCACAAGACCCTCCAATCTTATTTTCATTTAACATATCAAATTAAAAATCTAATTGGTAATAATTTAATTTTATGTAAAACTTTACAGAAATTATATTGAGAATTTTATGTTTAAATCTTTAATCGATGACAATGAAAAACGAAGCCAACTTTCTATTATGGCTCAATATCTAAACACATGTTTTATGATTAGTACAATCGAGAACGAGTATTTAGTAAATATTGAAAAAGGTGTTGTAAAAAATGTAGAAGAAGGACCTTTTGTAATGCCAAGCTATGTTTTTAAATTAACTGCACCTAAGAACGAGTGGATAAAATTTTTACAAAATACTCCTCAACCGGGATCACACGATATTATAGCAATGCTTCGAAGAAAAGTTTTAAAATTTGAAGGTGATCTACATCCTTTAATGTCTCACTTGTTATACTTTAAATTACTTCTAGCCTCCCTAAGACCAGTGGAGAATAAAATTGAAAATTGAAAAAGAACCTATTTCTGGTCAATATGGGAAATTTAAAATTGATGGTATTGACTATAGAATATACTGGGAAGAAGCAGGCCAGGGTATTCCTCTGGTATGTTTACATACGGCAGGTTCAGATGGAAGACAATATAGAGCTCTTTTAAATGATAAAAAGATCCTAGAAAGATTTAGGGTAATTGTATTTGATATGCCATGGCATGGGAAATCATCACCACCCGAAAATGCACAAATTCAAAATTATAAATTATCTACTGATTTTTATATTTCCCAAATCATGAGTTTTATTGATGGTCTTGAATTAATAAAACCAGTTGTAATGGGTTGTTCTATAGGAGGAAGAATTATTCTTCATTTAGCTATAAATTTTCCAGAGAAATTTAGAGCTTTAATAGGTCTACAAAGTGCTGGTCATTTAGATCCTTATTACGATATCAGTTGGTTACATAGACAAGATGTACATGGAGGAGAAGTGTGCGGAGGAATTGCCTATGGCCTAATGGCACCAACAAGTCCTGAAAGTCATAAGTTTGAAACAATGTGGCATTACATGCAGAGTGGACCTGGAATTTTTAAAGGCGACTTATTTTTTTATAAATTCGATGGAAATATCGGCAATGAAATAAAAAAAATTGATAATTCAAAATGTCCAATTTATTTATTAACTGGTGAATATGATTACTCAGCAACACCAGAGGAAACGAAATCACTTGCTGACACTATAGGTATAGAAATGATCAAAATGAAAAATGTAGGTCACTTTCCAATGAGTGAAAATCCAAAAGAATTTTTAAAATATCTACATCCAGTCTTAAATAAAATTAATTAGCTACCAGTCTTTTCCAGCTGTCCATCCACCATCTACGATTAAATTTGTTCCAGTACAAAAACTTGCTTCGTCACTTGCAAGATATAATACTGCACTAGAAATTTCATTAGGTTCCCCCCAACGTTTCATGGCGTGCAAGTTCCTTACTTTTTGAGAAGCTTCTTCATCTTGAAAATATCTTTCTGTTAATGGAGTTCTAATAACACCTGGTCCAATAGCATTTACTCTAATATCATACTTCGCTAGATCTACTGCTAGTTGCTTAGTTATTCCCGCAGTAGCATGTTTAGAGGCAGTATAAGCGCACCTATTAGGCGCAGAAGTTACGCTTAAAGTCGAAGAAGTAATTACAATATTACCCTTTATTTTTTTTTCGATGCAGTGCTTTGCAAATGTTTGTGCAGTTATAAAAACTCCAGTAACGTTTATATCAATAACCTTTCTCCATTCTTCAATAGACAATTCTAAAGGAGAGACAATTTCTCTTATACCTGCATTACAAAATGCAATATCTAAACTGCCAAAATGTTCATATGCATTTTTCATGTTTTCAATAGTTTCATTTTGATTTGTTACATCTAATTTAAATGGCTCAGCATTACCACCTGCAGATTTTATTTCTTTAGCCACCCTGCTAGCCATATCAAAATCTAAATCTGAAACAGCTACATTTGCACCTTCTTTTGCAAAACTTAAACCTGTTTGACGACCAATTCCACCTGCTGCTCCAGTAATAAAAACAGTTTTGTCTGTAAATCTCATTGAAAAATCCCCCTGTTAATGCAAAGTTTATTTGAATTAGCCTTTTTGACAACATTAATCTTTATTGGAGTAATCGATTGGACATAGAACATTTAGTATTTGAAAATGGACCTAAAAGAGTTGGTCCCTTTAGTCATGCTGTTAAAGCTGGTGAATTTATTTTTATTACTGGACAAATGCCAACATTGCCAGAAAATCCTGACGTACTAGTGAGTAATGATGTTGAAAAACAAACACATCAAGTTATGAAAAATCTAATTAGTGTTTTAGATAATTGTGGCTCTTCACTCGAGAGAGTAACTTTCGTTAGAGTGTATCTAGTTAACTTCCAAGACTTCGACAAAGTCAATAAAATTTATAAATCCTATTTCAATGAAGACAAACTTCCTGCTAGAACATGTATTGGTGTAACGGGACTTGCTGTAGGTGCTTCAGTTGAGATTGATCTAGTAGCAAAAGTTTAAATAAGAAAAATTTGTCTATGAAAAGAAAATATACCCCTTTTAAAAAAGGTATTTTTACTGGCTTTGGTTTCCCTGGCATAGGAATGAGCTCAGCAATGTTTGGATATGGTGTTTTTGCTGCAGAAGCTGGACTAGATCTATATCTGTGTTTAGGTTCAGTTTTAATATTATGGAGCATGCCTGGTATGGTTATTTTTGTGTCTCTTTTTTCAATAGGCACACCAATCTTCTTGCTATTTACTACTGTTTTATTGGCTAACATGAGACAATTTTTTTTGGTCTTATCTGGCCTTACATTAATGAATATTCACAAACATAAATTATCTTTTATTACAAAATTATTTTGGGCTCACCTTATTAGTCCCACTGGTTGGGCTGAATTAACCAAAGTAAAAAATGAAATAGACGAAAAAGATTTATTTAAATTTTTTCAAGGTCTTAGTTTGGCATTGGTAATATTTAATTCAACTACAACAATTATTGGTTACAAATTATATGATTTTTTACCTAATGATATTGTTTCTATTCCTGTATTTATAATGCCATTATATTTAACCATCTTAATGCTAAGAGCAATTGAAATTTATTACAGATTAGCAGTTGTTGCTGGAGGGCTTATCGGGCCCCTTTTATTTCCATATATTGGTGATTGGAGTTTGATTGTTGCAGGATTAGTTGGCGGTTCCGTTGGTTTGATGGTCAGTTATCTTTTGAATAAGGATAAAATTAATGTATGAGAATTCAATAATTATACCTGAAATAATGCCTTGGATAATGCTTTTAGTCGCTAGTTCAGGTATTTTTGTTTGGAGATTTTTAGGAGTAGTTTTATCTAGTAAAATCCAAAAAGATAGTTTTTTTGCAAAATGGATCAATGCTATTGCATTTGCTATGACGACAGCTTTAATGACTAGAATTATAATTTTCCCAACAGGAGCATTGGCCGAAACTGAATTGATTGAAAGAATAGTACCTTTTTTGATTGGTATAATTATATTTTTATTTTTTCCAAAGAAACCAATTTTTGGTTTAGCAATAGGAGTGCTCTTCTTTAGCGTTGGAATATTTTTATCTTAAATATTTTAATCTTCAGACACAAGTTGCTTAGCTATTATCAATTTCTGCAGCTCATTAGTTCCCTCACCAATAGCCAACAAAGGAGCATCTCTATAATATCTCTCAATGTTGTACTCCGGTGAATACCCAAATCCACCATGAATTCTCATTGCTTCAGTAGAGTTAAACAATGCTGTCTCTGTAGCAAAAAGCTTTGCCATTCCAGCTTGTAAATCTGATCTATTACCAGAATCATATGCCTTTGCAGCTTGTTCAGTTAATAATCTAGAAGCTTCAAGTTTCGTAGCCATCTCAGCTAATTTAATTTGAATTGCTTGATGTTCACTAATTGGTTTTCCAAAGGTCTTCCTTATTTTTGCATATTCTATTGAATCTTCGAGAGAGGCTCTAGCAACGCCTACACCTCGAGCAGCCACATTTATTCTTCCTAATTCAAGGCCCGCCAAAATTTGTTTGAGCCCTTTGCCTTCTATTTCACCAATCAAATTAGAAGTTGGAACTTTTACATTTTCCAGTTGTACTTCTCCTGTATCAATACCTCTATAACCCAATTTTTTTAATTTTCTCGATACAAATCCATCTTTCTTTTCAACAAGAATTAAACTCATACCTTTGTGGGCTGGTTGAATTTCAGTATTCGTTTTTACTAAAACAGCTAAAATGGTTCCTTGAACTGAGTTTGTAATCCATGTCTTTGTACCATCAATAATATATTCATTCCCAACTTTTTTTGCTTTGGTTTTTATTGATTGAAGGTCAGTACCACAATCTGGTTCCGTGAGTGCTATACCACCTCTTATCTCTCCAGTTGCAAACTTAGGAAGAAAATATCTCTTCATCTCTTCAGTGCCAAATCTTTCCACAGCAGCACACATTATAAGATGAGAGTTGAAGATTCCAGAAACTGACATCCATACAGCAGACACATTTTCTACTATTTTTGAGTAAGTAACTGCTGACAAACCTAAACCACCATACTCAGGAGAAATTGTAGCACCAAAGAGACCTAAATCAGCCATTTTATCAGCAATATCTTGTGGATATTTATCTTGTGACTCAAATTCTTTTACATAAGGCTTTACATCTTTTTCTAAGAATTTATTTACAGATTCTATTATTAAATTATCTTCAGTTTCTGATTTTTTATTTTCAACTTCAATTATTTTATGCTCATTCATTAATATCTCCTAAATTAATGATTATAGATCTATCTGACTATATTCAAATATTGAATTGACATTATTTGCTTGATCAATTTTAAGCATTAAATCTGTCAACTGGTTAACTCTTTCATTTGATAAATATGGTTCTGTCAAACCTTTAAACTTTGATATAAATTCTTCGTCTTTCATAAAGTTTTCTGGTTCTCCCTTTGGAATCTTTACAAACTTTTCATAAGCCTTTCCTTTTACTACCAATTTTACCTTTGCACTCATAAATTCTGGACAGCACTTTTCAGCATCTTTATCAGGATTTACTTTTATTTTGTTACACAGCGCTAGTGTATCACTGTTATTCAAGTGATCTTTATAATCATCCCACTTTAATCCACCACTTTTAGCAGCCACAGCAGCACAAAAAGGCATTGAAAATTGACCATCAACAATACTTTTTGGATTTTGTTTATCCTCTAATGGATAACCAATTATATTCAATGCTGTTTCGGAAAGACCAATATCAATATCATCTAAATCATCAATGGAAAAATCTAATTCTTTTTTTAGATCTACTATACCATCAATTGCCGCATGACTATATCTACAAGAAGGGTAAGGTTTTACTCCTAAGTTAAGTGTTTCAAATTTACTTCCTAAACCGTCTAATGCTTTTTTTATGTCTCCTCCTGAAGCGTATGCATGTAAATAACCCCACTGACCTTCAAATGCTTGAGTAGGACCTTTGAAACCTTCCGCGGCCATTGTCGCACAATTTAGTCCATTCTGAGCTGCTTGTCCTACATGCGATCTTTTTGTCCAAGCACCATCTGTTAAAAATTGCATTGAGCCAGCTGATTGACTTAGAGCTATTCCAAATGCAGAAACAAACTGATCTTTGGTCAAGCCCATAAGATAGCCAGCTGAAGCTACGGCACCAAACACACCACACGTGGCAGTTGGATGAAATCCTTTTTTATAATGTGCTGACGAGCCTCCAGCTAATCCAAGTCTTATTTGTATTTCATAGCCAGCCACACATGCTATTATTAACTCTTGTCCTGATGATTTATTCATTTGTGCTGCAGCCAAAGCAGCTGAAAGTATTGGAGCACTGGAATGTAAAGAGGCTTCTGCATGAGTATCATCAAAATCAAGAGAATGAGCTAAAGTTCCATTAAGTAAAGCCGCTGCACTGGGAGAGTAACTATTTTTATCTGAGAATACTTGGCAACTTCCATTACTCATTTCCAACCTATCGATTGCTGCGACTAAACTAGCAGTTGATTCTGCATCGTGTCTTGCTCGAATTATTATTCCAACAGTATCAAGAATTAACAATTTTGTTCTTTTTATAACGTCTGGAGATAAATTTTCGTATCTAATTTCAGCACAAAACTCAGCAAACTTTTCGGTCATATTTTCCATTTACTTCTCCTAAAATATATTGAAAAGGTTAAACTAAAATTTCATTTTACAAAACTAAAAAATAATCATTAAGATATCGTTATTAAAATCATATGAGAAAACACCATGACAAATCCTTTTGAGTTAACTGCTACGGATGCAATCAAACTAATTTGTGACCATAAATTATCAAGGTATGAGTGGGTACAAAGTTGTTTCGAAAGAATTCGCGAAAAAGAAGATCTTGTAAAAGCATGGATATACTTAGATGAAGATAGAGCTCTAGAAAAAGCTAGGCAGTTAGATAATAAAAATAATGAATCACAACTTGGAATTCCATTCGGAATTAAAGATATAATTGATGCAAGCAACACACCCACTGGATTTGGAACTAATTTTTATCAAAATAATATCCCTATGAGAGACGCTGCTTCAGTAGCTATTGCAAAACAATCAGGATGTATTTTTATTGGCAAAACTGTATCTACTGAATTAGGACATAGAGCTCCTGGATTAACAACAAACCCACATAATAAAGATTTTACACCTGGGGGCTCAAGTTCTGGTTCAGCTGCTGCCGTAGCATCTATGATGGCACCAGTTTGTTTTGGCACTCAAACAACTGGGTCGGTAATAAGACCTGCCGCTTACTGTGGTGTTATTGGATATAAACCAACTTATGGTGATTTTGATAAATCAGGCATTTTACCAAACTCTCCATCAATTGACACTTTAGGACTGATGTCTAGGTCAGTAGAAGATATATCACTTTTTCGATCCATCCTTCTCGAAGAAGACTTAGTTTCAATAAAAAAAGTTGATTTAAGCAAAATTAAAATTGGATTTGTTAAAACACCTCACTGGGATAAAACTGATAATTCTACAAAGGTTGCTTTTGAGCATTTTGTTAATTCACTTCGTTCAGAGAAATTAAATGTAATTGATTTAGAGATTGATAAACTGATTTCAAAATCTGATACACTTCATTTAGATATAAGTGGATATGAATTTAAAAGATCAATATCTCATGAAAGATTTAATCATTATGATGAATTAAGTGATCAGTTAAGAAACGGTAGGCTTAATGACGGATATCAAGTAAGTAATAAAAATTACCAGTTAGCTTTAAAAGACTTGTCAATTTTAAAAAATCAAATAGATACTGTATTTGACGAGACTGATTTAATAATTACTCCTAGTGCACCTGGCGAAGCATTAAAAGGATTAGAATATACAGGATCACCAATATTTAATACAACGTGGTCTCTAAATGGAAATCCATGTATAACCCTCCCCCTATTTAAGGGTAAACAAGGTTTACCAATTGGCTGCCAACTTGTTTCTAGATTTGGTAATGACGACCAACTTCTAAATTATGCAAAAACCTTCTTAGAACTTTAATTAAAATGAGATTCAACTAATAATTCTGGCAAGGTGAGTGCCAAAGCCGGAAATAGAAGTACTATAATTAAAACAACTGTATCAGAAATACAGAAAGGAAATGATCCTTTTATAACGGTTGTAACTGGTAAACCAGTTACCCCACTGACAGCAAATAAATTTAGACCAACAGGGGGTATAACACTACCTATTTCTATACACAATGCAGTTAAAATCCCTAAATGAATTGGATCCACTCCAAGAGCCAATGCAACAGGGAAATATATAGGTACTGTTAAGACTAAAATAGCTACACCTGTTAGAAACATGGATAAGAACAGTAGCGAGGCCATAAGTGCAAATAAAAATCCTGTTTTACTCAAACCCAACTCACCAGCCCATTCAGCAATCATTTGAGGCCAACCCATATTTGCAAGATAAAATTGGAAAATACCAACACAACCCAATAGGAAAAACACAACTGCAGTAAGGTTCATAGTTCTTAGAGTTGTTGGCATTAATTCTTTTGTAAATGTTTTTCTTTTAAAGATTAATCCATAAAAAAGAGCATAACTAGCTGCAGCTGCACCTGCTTCAGTTGGAGTAAATAACCCGCCATACAATCCTCCAAGAATGATAACTGGCATAAATAAGGCAGGAAGTGCTTCTTTAAAACACCTCCAAACTTGACATAAATCAAATTTTCCTCGAGGTAATTTAATAAAAAGTGAAACACTGACAATTATAACTGCGTCACTCATAGCCAACATTAATCCAGGAATTATACCTGCAAAAAATAAGTCAACTATCGACATTTCTGTTATGACACCAAAAAGAATTAGAGTTATACTTGGTGGAATAAGAAGGGCTATACCACCTGCAGATGCAATAACACCTGCAGCCATCCATACTGGATATCCCCTTTTTACAAGCTCAGGATATGCTATCACACTCATTGCAGCAGCCATTGCTGTGGATGAACCAGAAATTGCTCCAAATAAAACTGCTGCAAGCAAAGTTGCATAAGCAAAACCACCTGGAACCCATCCAACTATTGAATCAGCAAATTTAAAAAGACTTGCAACTAAACCTGTTTTTTCCATTAAAAAACCAGCAAAAATAAAAAATGGAATAGCTACTAATGTGTATTTAGTTAGAAAGCTAAAAAAAGCTTCAAATAAGGTACTATATGTTAAAAAATCGTCAAAGAGTACAAGAAGAGCTGTGGCACCTGCTAGAGCTATACCTATTGGGGCACCAGCAAATAATAAACCGAATAAAGATCCTCCTAAAGCCCACATAATGAGTTTCCCGTATTTTTAGTATTAGACATCTGTCGCAGCTTCAACCTCTGCAGTAAAATGGTCACCTTTTATGTAACTATGAATATCTTCAATAAATTGAAGAAAGGCCACTAAAGACATTAATCCCATACCCAGAGCTAGTATAAAATAAAATGGCCACATAAAGAAAAATAAGCTCTCAGTTCTTTCACCAATCTGTATTGAGTATTCAACCGTTGAATAGGCGGTATAAGTCAAAGAACCAGTAAATATAGAAACGAATAAAGAAACAAAAATCTTACAAAAACCTACTGTTCTATAGAATCCTTTTGTATTTAAAAGTTGTAAAACAGCACTCATTACAAGATGATTCCTGTTAATCTGAGTTACACAAATATAAAATGCAACTGATGAAACCATCATGTAAATAACAGCATCTTGACCCCATTCAAAAACAACACCAAAAATATATCTTCTTATAATTTCAGCTAAAGCAAAGAGTGTAACAGCTATCATTAGTAAAGCAGAACACCTACCTAATATAGCAGTGATGGAAGACTGAATTTTGTTTGAGATTTTGTAAAAATTATCCATGATAATCAACTAAATAAAAAGGCCTGACATAAGCCAGGCCTTCTTAATAATATTATTTTCTAGACTTTTTCTTGTATAAAGCTGTCCCTTTAGCGAACTTAGCAAAGTCTGAAGCGAATGCTGTACAGTCTGTCTTTTCTAAAGCACTTGATCCCATTGGATTAGCCGCAACTAAAGCTTTGGCTTCAGCTGTGAACTGGTCAACCATCTTGTCTCCGGTTGCATCAACTTTAGATTTAATCCAATTATTTGTAGCACCGCCTTCTTTTGCTTGAAGAACTCCAGCTTCAGCAGGGCTCATTACATAAATTCCAGGAGCACTTTTATCAGTTGTTTTGAACTTATCAACTAATCTTTTATCATTACAAAAGTTAATAGCCTTTTGGTAAGGAATAAAATCATTCATAATAATGTCTGTTAAAGCAGCCTGTTGTTTTTTATCAAGAGTAGCCCACCATTTGTTTGATGCACCAATCCAGTAATAGTCACCAACAATACCATTAATTCCAGCAACTGTGAAATATGGAGCTTGTTCTTTAGTAGCATTAAATCCACCTAAACTTGTTAGCAGTCCATCAATAACTCCAGTTTGAAGAGCCGGTGGAACATCACCAAAAGCCATTGTAGTTGGGTTTGCACCTAAAGCTCCTAACAACGCATTTTCAGCAGGTCCCATACTTCTAACCTTCTTACCAGCAAAGTCACCAGGAACTAACAATCTACTTTTAACAGCACCAGCACCCATATACATACTTAAGTGACCAGAACCAAAAATAGTTATCCCATGCTTGTCATTAAAAACTTTCTTTAATTGAGCAAAAGTTTTTGTTCCATCAATTCCGTTGATAGCACCAGGAGATGTTAATTTTCCAGCACCAACAATAGTATTAGCATATGGCTCAACACTTGAAGTTTTACCAAATTGACCAGTCATCATCTCAAGATTACCTTTTGTAAGAGCTTGAGTTCCTTTTGGAACGTTATAAAGTGACTTAGCCCAATAAATCTGAACTTTACTTCCAGGGATTTTTTTCTCAACCTGCTCTGCAAAAAACATTTCTGCAATAGCTGCAGGGTGTGGCGGACCAGAATGGTCAGAAGCCCAACGCATTTTAATTGGTTTTACAGCATGTCCATCAGCTAAAGCTAAATTTGTTCCAGCTGCAAAAGTTAGGGCAACAGCGCTAGCCGCACCTAACAATGATAGTTTATTTAATTTCATTAAATTTCCTCCAAATATTTAGAATCACAACCTATAACGATATGCTTTTCAGGTAAACCCTTAATTGCAATAAAACCTATTAATTAGTTAATATGTTATGTAATTTTATTTAGATTATGCCTTTGTTTCTGAAAGTGCTTATTTGTTCACCAGTAAAACCGATCCCTTTGAGTACATCATCTGTATCTTCACCTAGTTCTGGGGCAGTTTTGTCTTGAAAGTTGACATCTGTCACATGTACAGGTGTTTTCAATAAACTGATATCAACTCCCCTTTTTGTTTTTAATTTTTGGATATTTTTTCTATCTTTTAAAAATGGGTTTTCTAGGGACTCCTTTAAATTTAAAATTGGTGCAGCTGGAACAATTCCACCAAACTCATCTAGCCATTCGGATGTATTTTTTTTCATTAATTCTTCATCAAGAATTCTAGTTATTTCGTCTCTATGTTTTTGCCTAGATGAAAAATTAACAAACTTTGAATTATCAATTAGATCTTCCCTATCTAGTTTTTTACATAATACAGGCCAAAAGCTCTCTTTATTACACATCAAAAATATCCATCCATCTTTAGTTTTATACAATTGACATGGAACTAAAATTGGATGAGCAGACCGGTCTAATCTCTCACTTTTAAAATCAGTGTTTAGTGTCCAAGCCGCCATATAACTTTGATTAAACATGGCCGTATCAAACAAATTGACATCTACATCTCTTCCAACACCTGTAGCCCTGGCAAATAATATCGCACTTACGAGCCCAAATGACATAGTAAGTCCAGACATATAATCTACAATTGAAAGTCCGAATCTTGCTGGAGGACCGTCAGGCTCACCTGTAAGTGAAAAATAACCAGCCTCTGCTTGCATAAGATAATCATATCCTGGCCAATTTTTTCTTGGCCCCTCTCTGCCATAAGCAGAACAATGTGCTGAGACAATTGCTTTGTTATATTTCTTAAGCTGATCATAAGTTATCCCAAGTTTTTCAGGAACATCTCCTCTTAAATTGTTAGAAACCGCATCAGCATTCTCAACTAATTTTTGAAGAATTTTTTTTCCATCATTAGATAATATGTCCAAAGTTATACTTTTTTTGTTTCTATTCAAAGCTTGAAAAAAAATACTAGAGGCAGAATTTCTATCTTCTCCGTCAATAAAATAAGGACCGATTGCTCTTAAATAATCACCACTTGTACCTGCTGGTTCAACTTTAATTACCTCTGCTCCTAAATCAGCCAAGTATTGAGTACCAAATGGCCCTGCTCCATATTGCTCAAAAGCAATTACCCTAACTCCTGATAGAGGTAAATCCATAGTATTATTCTCTAATTAGCTGTTTCTTTAATAATTTCGTCAACTACGCTATGCCCTCGCTTAGCAACTAGGAAAGATCTTACCATATCCATTATAACAATTTTATCTTGATTTTTACCAATGTGTCTTACCTTCACAATACCTTGTGTGGGTCTTGATTTTGATTCTCTTTTGTCTAAAACTTCAGTTTCAGAATATAAAGTATCACCAACAAACACAGGTGCGGGTATTTTTATTTCTTCCCATCCCAAATTAGCTATTGCTTTTTGGCTAGTGCCACTTACACACATCCCTGTTACAAGGGCTAGAGTAAAAGCCGAATTAACCAAATATTTTCCAAACTCAGATTTAGAGGCATAATTTGCATCAAAGTGAATTGGGTGCGTATTCATTGTTAAATTTGTAAACCATATATTATCAGCTTCACTTACCGTTCTTCCAGGCCAATGCTCGTATATGTCTCCTACTTGAAAATCTTCAAAATATCTACCTGGATCTTCTCTATACCTTTGAGGTCCTATTTTTTTAATTCCATAAGAATTTTCATCCATTTAATCCTCCCTTGATATAATCAGTCTTGCTACCGCTAGCACGGGTGCATCAACCATTTTACCTTGATATTTAAAGGCACCAGAACCTGCTGTTTTTGCTTCCTCTAAAACTCCTTTTGCCCATTCCAATTCTTCTGTAGTAGGTCTGTAAGCATCATGTATAGGTTTAATCTGATCTGGATGTATAGCAAAACGACCTTTGAAACCCATAGATTTGATATATAATGTCTCTTCTCTACATCCATCACGATCTCTGAAATCTAGCCAGACACCGTCAAGAGCAAGAGTGTTGTATAGTGCAGCTGCATTAATTATTTTTCCCCTTCCATACGCTAAACTAGCTTTTCCCATATCACCACCGGTCGATGCACAATAGTCAGCTGACCCAAATCCAATTCCAGAAAACTCTATGTTTGAACAATCCCAACTTTCAATGGTTGCGATACCAAGCGGCGTTTCAATTTGAGGTAAAATTAATATATTGGTTCCAAGGTCCTTTAAGAAAGTTCTACATGCATCAGCAGACTCTATTTTAGGAATGGCAATAGAATATGGAAGAGAAGGTAAAGACCTTAACATTGTCATATCGTGTTGGTATTCTTCAGTATCTAAGGCATTAATACGTAATAAAAGCTTATCTGCTTGACCGTCGTAATTTCTATTTGCTAGATCAGCAAAATTGGATCTTCCAATAGCTTTATTTTCGTGGGCCAAACCATCTTCTAAATCGAAAATAACTTTATCAGCTCCAGATCCTATAGCCTTAGGCAACCTTTCAATTTTATCCGTTGGTAAAAATAAAATACTTCTCAAATTTATCTCCTATTTTTTTAAGAATTAAATTCAGCTCTAATTTTTTTTCCATGCTCATCTAATTCAGGCATTTTATTTACTTCTGGTATAAAATTGTCATGGATTGCACCTGGACCTAAGACTTTAACTTTTCCATTTTTAGTTTCAATTTCTAAAAAATTGTTTTGAGGATGGTTTTTTAATTGTTCCATGTCAGATATTCTTCCGTAAGCCACGCTTGCTTCTTCAAGTTTTTCAATTAACTCCTCGCGTTCATAAGTAATAAATTTATCTTGAATAATTTTTTCTGTTAATTCTCTATTAGTGACACGATCTGAGTTAGTTTTAAAGCGAGCATCATTAACCATGGTTTCGTCATTTAATACGATTTTACATAAGTTCACCCATTCTCTATCATTTTGTATAGCAATTAAAATAGTCAAATTATCTTTACAATTATATGCACCGTAGGGAACGATTATTGGGTGGGTCATACCGTTTCTTTTTGGAATTTTTTTATTATAAACATAACCAAGGTAGAAAGGGTTCATCCAATCTGCGAGCGAATTAAACATAGAAACTGATATATGTCTGCCTTTTCCACTTATACTTCTCTTTATAAGTGCTTGCAAAATTGCTTGATAAGCTGTCATTCCTGCGGATATATCACAGACTGATGGGCCAACCTTTGCTCTTCCATCAACGCCAGCTTTATCTGGAAGACCAGTTATATCAATAACACCAGTTTCAGCTTGAATTAACATATCATAGGCTTTTTGGTTTTTATATGGACCTTCGTTTCCAAATCCAGAAATAGAACATGTAATTAAAGATGGATATTTTTTTCGAAATTCATCTAAATTTAAACCAAGACGGTCAAATGCACCTGGTGCTAAATTTTGGATTAAAATATCGGATTTTGAAATAATATTCTCAAAAATTTTAAAATCCTCACTGTTTTTAAGATCTAAAGCAATTGACTCCTTCCCTCTATTCAACCAAACAAAATAAGCGCTATTTCCAAGTGCATTGCTATCATAGTTTCTGGCAAAATCACCTTCAGGTCTTTCAACTTTTATAACTCTGGCACCTGCATCTGCCAGTCTACACGATGTATAGGGGGCTGCCACAGCTTGTTCAACTGTTACGACTAATAAACCCTCTAAATCCTTTCCAGAATTTTGTATTTCCATTAGCTAACCAAACAATCTACTAAAGAAGCAACTTTACTTTCAGAGGGCGAGTTTAAGATTTTAGAAATTTCATAAGATTTATTTTTTGATAGTAATGACGCAGATTTGTTAACAATTTTATTTTCCAAAATATTTTGATCAATCTTGTCTGATAAATCATGTTTATTTTTTACATCTCTAGTTCCATCTTTAATAGAAATTGAAGACTGAGTATTTGTTAATTTGTCATTAGGTATTACTCTTACCTTGTCCCTAACATTATTTATTTTTTCATCAAAACAAATATCATCGTTGTACGTCCCTAAGTCGGCTGTGTCTTTGCCATAAATTGACATGGCTGCTGTTAATTTATACGAAAATTTTGATTCCAAACCAGTTTTAGGTTCTTGAATATTACACACTTTTAACCAAGAAGGATTAGTTTCAATTGCAATCTCTTCAATTGATTCAGGATTAAAGTTGTTTTCTTGTTTTAATTCCTCAAGTGCTTCTAGGAAAGAATGTAGACCATGACAACAGGCATGAAATTTATACTTAATTTCAGGAAACAGAAAGTCTGTTCCTAAGTTTTCTACAGCCCTTATAGGAGTTTTTTTATCCCAACCATGAGTTTGAAAAAAACCTTGATCACACTCAATTCCATCTTCTCTTGACACAAACCCAAGTTTAGATAATTTGGCAGCCTCAATACCATTTGATGCAGCCATTCCTGCGTGATACGGTTTACCCATAGTACCAAATTGAGATTTAATTCCAGATGCTCTCGTTGAAACCAAACCAAGCGCATTTATTGTCTCATCCTCGCTCAAATTTAGTAATTTTGATGCAACAATTGTCGCACCAAATGATCCACTTGTAGCAGTTTGATGGAACCCTGCATTATAATGAGAATAGCCTAAAATATGACCAATTCTAGTAGAGACTTCAACTCCAGACATATAAGCAAGTAATAAATCTTCTATAGATAATTCTAATTCTTCGCCTAAGGCTAAAGCAGTTGGTAATGCACTTGAAGTTGGATGGCCAACAAAAAGAAAGTGAGTGTCATCATAATCTAATGCATGACCAGTAGCTCCATTAGCTAAAGCTGCGCCTCTTGATGAAACGTTGTATCCAGTCGAAATCACTCGTGCTTGATTAACGCCATTTTCTTCTTTAACCATTTCAGAAACAATTTTCGAAACTGGTTCTTGTTTTGCTGCATAGGCTACTCCACACCAGTCTAGTATAGACATCTTTGCAAAAAACTTCATTTCATCATTAAAACTGTCTAGTTTACTATTAAATCCATAACTACCAAATAATTTTGTAATCGACATAATCTACCCTTTCCCTAAAACTATTCAAAATGTGCTTCAGCTTGCATGGTCATTCCTGAACCCTCTACGGCACCCCAACAACTAACGCTTCCATCAGTGTTTTTCTTTGCACCAATGATATAATCGCTATTTGCAAAAACAGGAGCCATAACTTTATGACTAAATGATGTTACAGTCTTGCCTTTAAGCTTTTCGGCTGCCCTTAATAAAAAAGTAGCTTGCAAGGGACCATGAACAATTAAATCAGGATAGTTCTCTTCATTTTTAGTATATGGATAGTCATAATGTATCCTATGACCTACAAAACCAATTGCTGAGTAACGGAACAAAATTGTTGGATGCATAAAAATAGTTTCTGTATAATCTGCATCATCAGGTATTGTATCTGAAACACCAGAACCACCACCTGCTTTAGTTACATCTCTATAAACAATATTATGAAGTTCATGCAATCTTACCTCTTCATTAACTAAAAATTCATACTCTGCAGTAACAAAACAAAGCTGTCCTGTCCTACCTTCCTTTAGTTTTATGTCAGCTACCTTAGATTTTTTTATTACCTTATCACCTACTCTTAGAGGTTTAATTATTTTGATCTGACTGCCTGCCCACATTCTTCTTGGAAGTGGGACTGGAGGCAAAAAATCACCTCTAGCTGGATGAGAATCCACACCAAGTTCGTCATTTTTTTTTAAATCCCAACCTAACATCCAATGTAAACCAGAAGTTGCATCCTCACCAATTTTGGGATCGCCTGGATCAATATTTAATGTTGCTCTGTACCTCTGTTCAACAATTGGTGTAAGGTAATCTGTTACAGTCTCTATATTATCTAACCATTTATTTAAATGATTAATATCAAGCGCTTCATTTTCCATTTGTCGAACCTTTATTTTTTAAGAATGTTTGTAACTATTAAATATAAAAATTATATTAATATCAATTAATAAAATATTTATGTGATAGGAACTTTGATATGCCTTCTTTAATTTTACATATAGATGAAGCCTTAGAAAATATTTTTGAAATTTCTGCAGTTAAAGCAATAGAAAAAAGCATAATAGATATTATTCAAGAAGAGTTAGAGGCTGAAAAAAACAACTGTCAAGTTATATGGGTTAAGAGTAAAATAATTTGCTCAAATTATAAAATTTTTGGTGAGTTGAAGTTTAGAGATAAAGAGACTAGAAATATTGACAAAAGAGATAAATGTTTAAAAAGAATTGGTAAAATTTTACAAAATAGATTTAATGTTTTTATAAGACTTAGGGCATTCTCAATTCAAGATGAATCAATAACTGCAATGGATCTAGTAAATTAAAATTGTATTTCAAGTGATAAAAATTGAAGGATCAGTAATGAGTGAAAATATTGTATTAACAAGCGTAAATGAAAGAGGAATTGCTGAAGTTATTTTAAACCGTCCAGAAAGAAATAATGCATATAACGGAGATATGATTATTGAATTAATCAAAAGCTTTGAATCTTTATATATAAATAATTCTGTAAGAATAGTGCTCATTAAAGGCAATGGAAAACATTTTCAAGCAGGAGCTGACTTACAATGGCTTAAAGAAATTGGTAAACTTAGTCAAAAAGAAAATGTAGAGGTTTCAAGAAAAACAGCTTCAGCGATACAAGGTCTTACAAAGTTCCCTAAGCCAACAATAGCATTGATCCATGGAGGATGCTTTGGAGGTGGAACTGGAATTGCTGCAGCAGCAGATATAGTAATAGCTAGTGAAGACGCTATTTTTTCTATTTCTGAAGCTAGATGGGGTGTAATGGCAGGAATAATAATACCTCATTTAAACGCCAGTATTGGAGTAAGAAACGTTAGAAGATATGCTCTTACATGTGAGCGTTTTAGCGCTAGTCAGGCCAAGGAAATGGGGCTAGTTCACCAAGTTTGTAAAACGGGTGAGCTTGAAAATGCTGTTCAACCTGTTATTGAGAACTTGTTAATGTGCGCTCCAGATGCATTGGAAGCTACAAAAAGAAGAACTTTAATTGAAAGTGGTTTAATGTTGTCAGATGAAAAATTTGACGAACTTGTTTTTGAACATTCTCAAAAAAGAATGACTGATGAAGCAAAAGAGGGTCTAAATAGTTTTCTTGAGAAAAGAACTGCGTCTTGGTATCAAAATTAAATCATAGGATATATAAATGCCTGCATTAGTTACAAATTCAAAAATATGGGGAGAAATGTTTGGTACTAAAGAAATGCATTTCTTATTTTCTGACGAGAGTACTACACAACTTTATTTAGATGTAGAAGCGGCTTTAGCAAGATCACAGTCAAAGTTAAATATTATACCAAAAGAAGCTGGAGAAAAAATAACCAAAGCAGCAAAGATAGATATAATTGATTGGAAGAAACTTGGAAAAAGGACATCTATAGTCGGGTATCCAATTCTTCCACTAGTAGAACAACTAAGTGAAAAAGTTGAAGGCAACTTTGGACAATTTTGTCACTGGGGCGCTACAACACAAGATATTATGGACACAGCAGATATCCTTCAAATTAGAAAGGGTCTTGAATTATTATCTAAAGACCTAAAGTCAATTTCAGATGCTTTAGAAAAAATTGTTGAATATCACATTAAAACACCTATGGCTGGCAGAACACATTTGCAACATGCTTTACCTATATCTTTTGGTTACAAGGCATCTACTTGGTTATCTGGTATAGACAGGCATCACAAAAGACTAGAAGAAATAAAGAAACGTATTTTCAATGTCTCATTTTTTGGAGCAGCAGGAACACTTGCTTCTTTGGGAGAAGATAATGGTCTTAAGACACAGTCAACTCTTGCAGAAGAATTAGATCTGAATGTACCTGACGTAAGTTGGCATTCTATTAGAGATAATTTTTGTGAAGTAACTGGTTGGCTTGCAATGGTCGCCGCATCGCTTGGTAAAATAGCTTATGATGTGATGTTAATGATGCAAACAGAAACACAAGAAGTGGCTGAACCATATCTTCACGGACGAGGTTCTTCTTCGACAATGCCTCAAAAAAGAAATCCCATTTCTTCAGAGGTGATGCTTGCTTGTTCGAAACTACTAAGAGAACATCATTCTTCTATGTTAGATGCTATGGTCCTTGATCATGAAAGAGCTACAGGTCAATGGCATGTAGAATGGCATGCAATACCTAACGCTTTTTTGATTGCTTCTTCATCTTTCAACTCAGCTAAATATCTTTTAGAAGGTTTAGAAGTTTCACCTGAAAAAATGAAAGAAAATATTTATAAAACCAATGGGTTAATTGTTGCAGAATCTGTTATGATGGCCCTTGCACCCAAGATGGGAAGACAAATTGCACACGACTTAGTTTATGACTGTTGTAGAGAATCAATTAAAAACAACATATCATTTATAGATACGTTGTTAAAAAATAAAGAAATTTCTAACTTTTTTAATCAGCAAGATTTGTTAAAAATTATAGATCCATCTAATTACTTAGGAGCGGCTCCAACTATGGCACAGAGACTTTTAAACAATAGAAAGTTACCTTAATATAATGCAACAACTGATGACAATAGAAAGCCTTGATAAATTTTTAAATAAAGAATTTCCTCAAGTAAGCAAAAACTTCAAGATATTAAATGTAAGTGATCAGTCTTTTTCAATGCTAATGTACATTTCTGAAGAACATTTGAGACCAGGGGCAACAGTTTCAGGCCCAACGATGTTTTTATTGGCAGATGTAACTTTTTATTTAGCAACTTTAAGTATTATAGGGCTTAAAAGTCTTACTGTTACAACTAATTGTTCAATAAATTTTTTGAGAAAACCGAATGAGAAAAACTTAACTAGTAAAGCCAGAATTTTAAAATTAGGAAAAACTTTAAGTGTAGGTGATGTTTTGATTTATTCAGAAGATATTGACGAGCCTGTTGCCCATGCCTCTCTTACATATTCAATTCCACAAAAATAAATTCAGATTCTATCTCTATGCCAAATTAAATGATCTGACATAAAAGTTGAAATAAAATAATATGAATGATCATAATTTAGATGCATTCTAAGTTTTAAATTAATATTTTTATCTTTACATGCATCCTGTAATAGCCAAGGTCTTAACCCTTCTTTCAAAAAACTATCTGCATCTCCTTGATCAACAAGAATTTCAGGAAAATGATAACCATTTTTAACTAAAGCTACACTATCATACATTTGCCAATCACTTTCATTTAAACCAATATATTTTTTAAAGGCATCACTAGACCAGCTGGCTGTCGATGGCTCGACAATTGGAGCAAATGCGGAACAACTTTTAAATTTCTTTGGGTTTCTTAAAGCCATTACAATAGCTCCGTGACCACCCATTGAGTGACCAAAAATACTTTGTCTAGACATATCAAATTCGAAATTATTTTCAATAATACTTGGAAGTTCTTCAATTATATAAGTGTACATATTATAATTTCTGTTATATGGCGGTTCTGTTGCATCCAGATAAAAACCAGCCCCACTGCCAAATTGCCAATTATCTTTTTCGTCGGGTATATCTTTGCCTCTTGGACTAGTATCAGGACAAATAATTGCCATGCCTAATTCAGCAGCCTTTTTTCTGTACTCACCTTTTTCCATTACGTTTAAGTGACTACAAGTCAAACCAGATAAGTACCACAAAACTGGAGGATTTATTATTTTTGGTGGGATAAAAACTGCAAAAATCATTTCACAATTATTAACTGATGACTCATGACTGCAGACTAATTGTTTACCCTCAAATGAATATGCTTCAGATATTTTTTTCATTAAAAAACCACAACTGATCTTATTGATTCACCTGCATGCATTAAATCAAAACCTTTGTTAATATCTTCTAATTTTAAATTATGAGTTATCATCGGATCAATATCAATTTTTCCTTGAAGATACCATTCAACAATTTTAGGAACGTCGGTTCTTCCTCTTGCTCCTCCAAAAGCTGTACCTTTCCAGCTCCTTCCCGTAACTAATTGGAAGGGTCTAGTTTTAATTTCTTGGCCTGCTCCAGCAACGCCAATTATTATGCTCTCTCCCCAACCTTTATGTGCGCACTCTAAAGCTTGTCTCATAACATTCACATTGCCAATACATTCAAAAGAATAATCAGCACCACCACCTGTTAGATCCACTAAGTAATTAACCAAGTCACCTTCTATCTCTGATGGATTTACAAAATGAGTCATACCAAACTTTTTACCCCAAGACTCTTTTTTGTTGTTCATATCGACACCAACAATCATATTTGCTCCAATCATCCTCAAACCTTGAATGACGTTGAGACCGATACCGCCTAACCCAAAAACCACAGCATTACAACCTGCAGTTGCTTTTGCTGTATTGATTACTGCTCCAATACCAGTAGTTACACCACAACCAATATAACAAATTTTATCAAAGGGGGCTTTTTTATTAACTTTAGCAAGTGCAATTTCAGGAACTACAGTATAGTTTGAAAAGGTAGATGTACCCATATAATGCAATATTGGTTTCCCATTAATAGAAAATCTACTAGTGCCATCAGGCATTACCCCCTGACCTTGGGTAACTCTTATTGCCTGACATAAATTAGTCTTTGGGTGTAAACAATACTCACACTCTCTACATTCGGGTGTATAAAGAGGAATTACATGATCACCCTCTTTGAGAGATGTTACGCCCTTCCCAACTTCTCTAACCAAACCTGCTCCTTCGTGCCCTAAAATTGCTGGGAAAAGTCCTTCAGGATCTTCACCAGAAAGTGTAAATTCATCAGTATGACATATACCTGTTGCTTTTATTTCTACTAGAACTTCTCCAAAACGAGGGCCTTCTAAATCCACATCCATAATTTCAAGCGGTTTTCCTGCCTCTACAGCTACTGCAGCTCTAGTTTTCATAATCCCCCCCAAACAAAAATTTCTAAAATATAAATTTTATTATGATTTAATATCCATGACTTGCAAGATTTTTTAGTATATAAATTAAACTTCAAAAACTTAAATATTAGGAGCATCTTTATGAGTTTTGTTGAAACTGAAATTAATGGCCAAATAATTACTATTAGATTAAATCGTCCAGAAAGATTAAATGCTTTAAGCACCGTTATAAGAAAAGGTATGGCTGAAGCGTTCAATAGGTTTCATGAGGATAAAGATCTAGAAGTAGCAATTTTGACAGGAACTGGAAGAGGGTTTTGTGCAGGCGAAGATATGAAAGAGTCTATTGACAGAGGCATTCCAGGATCTCCAAAAGAATTTGTAGAGGAAAATTTGGTTGACCCGTTTCAGACAGGTGTTCTTCAAAAGCCAGTCATAGCAGCAGTAAATGGATATGCTATGGGTGGTGGATTTATGTTGGTTGAGAGAACAGATCTTAGGATTGCTGTGAAAGAAGCAATTTTTGAAATGTCAGAAGCAAAAAGATGGCTTCTTGGTGGTTATAATCATGGACACTACGGTAATCTCCCACATCCAGTTGCAACTGAAATGGCTTTTGGATATAGAATTTCTGCTGAAAGGATGCATCAAGTTGGTTTCATTAATCGTTTAGTGGAAGCTAAAGATCTTATGAATGAAGCTTATTCAATGGCAGAACATCTGCTATCACTACCTCCTGCTGCCAGAGTAAACACACTTTATATGATGAAGCATATGGCACCAAAAATTAGCCCTAATATTGCTGATCTTGCTGAAAAACTTCATCTTCACGGCGATACTGAGGATAGAATGGAAAGTAGAAGAGCCTTTGCAGAAAAAAGAAAACCAAACTTCAAAGGTTGGCTTAAACCAGAAGATAGATATAACATGCCAAAATTAGAAGGAAATTAGAGGTCAAAATGAGTGAAATAAATGGAGCTCTTTCTGGGTTAAAAATAGTTGCATGTTCAACAGCACAAGCCGGAACAGTCCCCTACATGTTAATGGCAGATCTTGGTGCTGAAGTAATTAAAATTGAAACACCAGGTAAAGGTGATAATAATCGTAACTCTGGTTTTTTAGAGGGAGAGATTGGATCATTTTTTGAGACTAATAACAGAGGAGTTAAAAGTTTAACTCTCAATCTTAAGTCAGAAAAAGGGCAAAAAATACTTCACAGTTTAATAAAAGATGCTGATGTCTTTGGTCAAAATTTTAGACCAGGAGTTGCTGAAAAACTTAATTTTGATTATGAAACTCTTAGCAAAATTAATCCTAAGATAGTTTACGCTTCTGTTTCTGCTTATGGACCTTATGCCCCAGATGGACATTTACCAGGAACCGACGCGGTAGGACAAGCTTTAAGTGGAATAGCTGAAGCATATTCAGTTCCTGGAATTAATTTAAGAACTGGAGTAGCCTCAGTTGCAGATGAAAGTTGTGCAATACTTACTTTTGGAGGAATTTTAGCTGCATATATAAATGCTCAAAAAACAGGAAAAGGTCAAAAGTTAGAAACTTCTTTAGTTGGGAGTGCTTTTAGACTTCTTGGTTGGACTATGACCACAGCAATGTGGAGTAAAAGGCCACCAATCACTGGAGCTAGAATAAATGGAACAAGAGAAAGACCAGGTATTGCAGCATGTTTTAACGATATTAATGGTAAACCTTTTGCACTTCAACTTGACCCAGATGATTGGCAAGAAGCAATGAAAGCGCTTAACTTTTTTGATGTTCTTTCAGAAAATGATCTTATTGACCTAGGTTTGGCATTTGAATCCGAAATAAAGAAAACAGAAATTTTAGATAAACTTGCAGAATTATTCTCGACAGATACTAGGGATAATTGGATATCAATCTTAAGAAAGGCTGATATGATATCCACACACGTTAATACAATGCTTGAAGCATCTGATGATCCGAATATTAAAGAAAATAATTATGTAACTGAAGTATGGTACCCAGAACTAAATAAAAATATGAAAGTACACGGTACTCCTTGGAAATTTTCTAAGACACCGGCAAACATAAAAAGAGCGCCTAAACTCGGTGAACACAACAATGAAATACTGTCTAATTTAGGTTATACTAAAGATGAAATTGAGAATTTGAAAGACGATAAGGTTATTTAATCTCTCTCATCTCTTTCGCAAACTTTTTGAAGTTTGCTACATAATGCTTTGAAGATCTCGTCATGTTATCAATCATCTCTTGACTTAATTCTCTCACAGCCTTAGCAGGTGAACCAACAATTAACCAACCATCCGGAAATTCTTTATTTTCTGTAACAAGGGCACCAGCGCCTACAAGACAATTGTTACCTATTTTAGCATTGTTGAGAATTGTTGCACCCATTCCAACTAAAGAATTATTACCTATTGTACAACCGTGTATAATTGCATTATGTCCAATTGTACAATTATTACCTATGGTGACTGGACAATCAGGATCAACGTGAATTATTGTGTTTTCTTGTATGTTTGTTTCTTCACCAATCTTAATGACGTCATTATCACCTCTTAAAACTGATCCAAACCAGACACCAACATCTTTGCCAAAGATAACATTTCCAATAACATGTGCATCTGGCGCAACCCAATATAGGTTTTTTTCAGGTAATTGAGGTTTTTTTTCACCTAAACTATAAATTGGCATTTGCACTCCTTTATAATAAGTTAAAGTTAATTTTATATCTTATATAATTTTTTCTTGTTGTTAATATTTTATTAAAAAACTATGGGAGTTCTTTATGGTTATTAGTGATAATATTATTTCAAAAGTTACGATTTATAGACTAGACGTTCCTTTAATAAAGCCTTATAAATTATCCTATAACACTTTTAACTCTTTCGAGCCATTGTTGGTTCATATTGAAGATGATCAAGGTAATGAAGGGTGGGGTGAACAGCACATATCACCAGGCTCCAGCAGTGAAACTAGAGATGGCGGATGGACATTTGCCAGAGTTATTTCAAGTTTAATTCTAAATAAAACCATACACGATGCGAAAAAAATAATTTTATCTCATTCCTCCATAAGTATTGTTGCTTCAAGTGCAATTTATACAGCAATCGAGGCGCTAGAAAAAAATGACATTTTAAATAATAAGAGTTCTCTCAAACTTAAATTATTAACTTCATTTAATGCAGAGGAAGAAACTGAAATAAAAGATGAATTGGACAAAGTAACCGAGCAGGGATTTACAACAATAAAAATTAAAGTTGGAAAGGACGTTAGTGCCGATATTAAAAAGATAAATAATATACAAACTCATTTAAATGGTAGAGCTACACTGAGAATAGATGCTAATAGGGGATACTCAAAAAAAGACGGTTGTAAATTTGTTCAAGGGTTAAAGCCAAATTTCATAGAATTATTCGAACAGCCTTGTGATGCTAATGATTGGGAAGCAAATGCTGCTGTGGCTAAACTATCACACATCCCTATTATGTTGGACGAACCTATTTGTAGCATCAAGGACATAAAAAAAGCTTCTCGCATTGAAGGAGTAGGATTATGCAAACTTAAATTAAAAAGATTTTTATCTATTACAAGATTAAAAGAAGCCATTAAATTTGCGCATGAATTAGGTTTAAAAATTGTACTTGGTGACGGACTAGGTACTGAAATTAATTGTTGGATGGAAGCTAGAATTGCGAACAGCTTAATTGATAATGCTGGAGAATATAACGGTTTTTTAAAAATTGATCCAAAAGCAAGAATTTTATTAAACCCTCTAAAATTTGAGAAAGGTTTTCTTATGATTTCTGAAAATTGGAAACTTGAAATTGACAGAGATAAATTAGAAAAATACAGTATTAATAAAGAGGAAATCTACAAATAAATTAAATAGGAAAATAAGTAATGAAATTAATTAATAGTGTTAAGAGCTTAGGTGGTGAGATTGTAGGTTTAGATTTAAGCAATAAATTAACTCAGGATCAAATTAGTTTCATAAATCAATCTTGGGATGATAGACTCGTATTAGTATTTAAAAAACAAAACTTAGATGATCATAAATTAATAAATTTTAGTGAATATTTTGGTGAACTTGACCCTCCCGGCCCTAATCCGTATGGCATAACATTTCTACCAGACTTTCCTAAAATTAATGTAATTTCAAACGTTAAAAATGAAAAAGGTACTCCTATAGGTAATTTAGGAGATGGGGAAGCAGTCTGGCATGCAGATATGACTTACCTACAACTACCTCCTAAGGCTGGGATTTTATATGCTCTCGAGGTACCTGAAAATCAAGGTAATACTCACTTTGCAAATATGGGACTAGCATATAGTGAATTACCTAGCAGACTAAAAAACAAAATTGATGGTAAAATCCTGATACACGATTCTGCTCATAATAGTGCTGGAATGCTTAGAAAAGGGTATTCAGAAGTAGATAACCCATCTGACACTCCAGGAGCAAGACATCCCATGGTTGTCACAGATAAAAATACTAATAAGAAACTACTATTTCTAGGACGAAGACCGCACGCATATATAGTTGGTTTAGAACTAGAGGAAAGTGAAAATTTATTGAATGAAATTTGGGAACACGCAACACAAGAAAAATTCACTTGGACTCAACAATGGCAAAAAGGAGATTTATTGATGTGGAAAAATTTAAATGTGCTTCACAAAAGAGATGCTTTTGATCCTAATACAAGAAGAATAATGCACCGAACACAAATAAAAGGAGAAATGAAAATTACAGCGTAGTTTTTTAAAATAATCTTAAGACTCTTATTGATTTATGAAAAAATCAATTGCAGAATATAATATGATTAACCGGAGGAAAAATATGAAAAAACATAAAAATTCTTTTAGAAGAAGTATTGTAAAAGCTAGTTTAGGTTTTGTTGCTATAGCAGGAATAAGTACAGTTGGTTTAGTTTCTATTGCTAGTGCAGACAAATATCCTAGTAAACCAATAGAATTAGTAATCCATGCAAAATATGGTGGTGGTACAGATACAACTGCTAGAATGGTCTCAATTAGAACAAGAAGAAATTTAAAAACTGACATTTCTATTGTTGCCAAGCGTGGAGGTTCTGGAGCTAAGGCACAAAACTATGTTTTAACCAAACCTGCTGATGGTTATACAATTATGGCATTAACACAATCTCATCTTTATACAATGGCAAGAGGAAAGTCTAATATGAAGATTGACGATATAGTTGGCGTTGCTAGAGCAATGGATGATCCAACTTTTATCACAGTATCTGGAAAAGGAAAATTTAATACGTTAGAAGAACTTGTTGCTGCTTCAAAGAAAGCGCCATTAAACTGGGGAGTTGCTCAAATTGGAGGAACTGAACATATAGGTTTAGCCCAGTTTGCAAAAGAAGCTGGCATTAAATTTAAAGTTGTGCCATTTGGATCAGGTGCTCAAATGGTGCAAGCACTTATGGCAGGTAAAATAGACGCAACTTTACCGAATGTGAGTGAGGCTGCTAATCAAGTAGCTGATGGTAGTTTTAAAGCTCTTGCTGTTATGGCTGAAGATAGACTTAAAGATTATCCAAATGTTCCAACAACTTTTGAAAAAGGAATAAAGGCAAAATGTTCAACAACTAGAGGTTATGCCGTATTAGCCTCTACTCCTCAACCAATTATAGATCAAATATCAAAGGCTATGGTTAAGGCAATGAAACATGATGTTTTTGCATCTTATCTTGCTGGAGCTGGGTTAACAGTTGAAGGAAGTGTTGCCGGAACAAAAGTATGGGACAAGCAACTCAAAGCTGAATATAAAGTTGCAGCATCTGCTCTTAAAGAACTTGGTTTAATAAAATAAATTTTTAGGTTTTTTAAGATATGAAAAATAAAGAAAATGCATCCAATTCGTTGGGTGCATTATTAAATAAAAGTGATACCATAATTGCTATTATTTTGACTTTAATTATTGCTTTTTTGTGGTTTGAAACGACTAAATTTGAAAAAGTCCCTGACTTATTTTCAAACAATATTCCACCCGAAATGTTTCCACAGATATTACTAGTAATTATTCTTGGTATGGTTTTAATTATACCTTTTGAGCACATTTTTTTAAAAAAAAATGGTAAAGATATAGATTCATCTAGAAAAAACTCTGTGGAATTCTCAACAATTGGAACTATGTTTATTTTATCTGCAATCATAGCGTCTTCGCAGGTTTTAGGCGCTGCTTTAACAATTATTGCTGTAAGTATTTCATTGCCTATTTATTGGGGTGAAAGAAGATTAAAAGTATTAATCTCATATGTTATTGGGTTCCCATTATTTGTAATAGTTTTGTTTAATATAATTCTTGGAGTTCATTTTGAACCAGGATTATTAGATCTCATAAAGAATTAGAGAGGATCAAAATTTGGAAGACATCGTTAAAGGAATAGGCTTATTACTAGAATTTCAGAATATACTCTTAATTTTATCAGGTGTTTTAATTGGCGTGTTAGTTGGAGCGTTACCAGGTTTAAGTTCTCCTATGGCAATTGCTCTCCTAATACCTTTTACAATTTCTTTAGACCCAGTTGCGGCAATAGCTATGATGGCCGCCCTCTATTGTGCTGGAACTTTTGGAGGCTCCATCACAGCTATATTAATAAATGCTCCAGGTGCTCCACCAGCTGTGGCAACTGCTCTAGATGGATACCCAATGGCAAAAAATGGTGAACCAGGAAGGGCACTTGGTTTAGCTGCCGTATCTAGTGTTTTTGGTGGAATTTTTAGTTTAATAATTTTTATATTTGCAGCTCCTCTTTTAGCAAAGCTTGCTCTTGAATTCGGACCAGCAGAATATTTTGGACTTGCTGTTTTTGCTCTTTCAATGCTTGCATCTATGAGTGGAAAGTCTTCTTTAAGAAACCTTATTTCAGGTCTTGTTGGTGTGTTAATTGGCACTATAGGAATTCATTTAACTACTGGTGTTGAAAGATTTACATTTGATATCCCTGATCTAGAAGAAGGTATACATTTTGTCCCTGTTCTTATTGGTCTGTTTGCAGTAAGTGAACTTTTTAAACAATCTGAAAAACTAAATGCAGTAGTTGAGAGAATACAGGCAAAAGCTCTAAGATTGCCTACCTTATTTGAATTGAAAAAACTAAAATATACTATACTTAGATCATCTGGAATTGGAACATTTATAGGTATTCTTCCTGCTGAAGGTTCTACAGTGGCAGCCATAATTGGTTATAATGAGGCTAGAAGATGGTCTAAGGATAAAGATAACTTTGGTAAAGGCTCTCCTGAAGGCATAGTTGGACCAGAAGCTGCGAATAATGCCGCAGCAGGTGGGGCTATGGTTCCCACACTTGCTTTAGGAATACCTGGAAGTGGCTCAACCGCGCTTATATTAGCTGCATTAATTATGCATGGTTTTAGACCTGGTCCTTATTTAATTAGTGAGACACCAGAGTTTGTATACGCAATTTTTGGAGCTATGTTGATAGCTAATTTAGGATTTCTCTTTATAGGCTTAGTCGGCGCAAAATTCTTTTCCCTAGTTGCTTTCATTCCCAAAAAACTACTATGGCCAGCTGTATTTATATTTTCTATGATTGGTTCTTATTCTTTTGCATCATCAATGTTTGATGTCTGGGTAATGTTAGCTGCTGGATTAGCAGGTTATTTTATGGATCGACATGGTTTCTCAGCTGCCCCATTAGTTATGGGATTAATACTAGGAAAATTGGTTGAAGAAAGCTTTTCTCAATCTATGATTATTCATGATAATAACTTTTTTGCATTACTAGAAAGTCCTGTTGTTTTGTTATTTTTTGTACTCACATTCTTAAGTTTATCATCTCCTTTTTGGACAAAGTACTTCTCAAAGAAATAATTTTATTAGATGTATTAATATGAATAATATTGAAATTTCTGTTGCAGAAACATTTTCAGATTGGGTTCATAACCTTAACATAAATGATGTACCAGAAGAAGTTGTGAAAAAATTACAACTTATTGTAATGGACTCTTTTGGACTTATGATTTCTGCTAAAAATGAACCATATATCAAAAGTCTTATAAATGCCCTTCAGGATTATGGAGATTGCACATTAGTTGGACACAATAAAAAGGTAAATCCATTTAATGCGTCTATAATCAATGGGACAGCAATTCATGGTGAAGATTTTGATGATACTTTTGAAGGAACACCTGTTCACGTCGGTTCAGTAATGGTTCCAGCAATGTTATCTTCGGCTCAAGCTATAAATTTAGACGGAGAAAACTTTTTAAAGGGTTTGGTTGTAGGATCAGAACTAATTTGTAGACTAGCTTTGGTTGCGCCTACAGCAGTTCATAGACAAGGTTTTCACCCAACAGCAATTTTTGGAGCTTTTGGTGCATCAATAGGTGTTTCATCTTTACTTGGAAATTCTATTGATAAAATGAGTTCAGGATTGGGTATTGTAGGGAGTATGGCTTCTGGAATTATAGAGTATTTAGCTGAAGGCACATCTACAAAACGTTTTCACCCAGGATGGGCAGCTGGTTGTGGATGGCAATCCGCTAATTTTGCTAAATCTGGATTTTTAGGACCAAGAACAGTATTTGAAGGTCAACACGGTGTATTTAATAGTTTTGCTAAAAACAATATTGAACCGGATTTTTCACATATAATCTCAGATTTAGGAAAAAGATGGGAATCAAAAAACCTTGCTTTAAAACCATATGCTTGTGGAACAATGGCACAACCTTTTATTGATTGTGCTATAAAATTAAAAGGTAAAATTGGTGATGTTGAGAATATAGATAAAATAATAGCTAGCGTTGGTGAGGGAACAGTCCACAGGTTATGGGAACCGTTAGAGGAGAAACAGAATCCATCCAGTCCTTATGGAGCAAAATTTTCTGTTCCATATTGTATTTCAATAGGATTAATAAATGGATCTGCAGGATTAAATGAGTTTACTGATAAATATTTGAAAAATTTAGAGGTAATAAAATTAGCATCTAAAGTAAATTATGAAATTAATCCAAATGACGAATATCCAAGAAATTATACTGGTAAAATAAAAATAATTATGAAAGATGGAACAATTTATTCTTCTTCACAAGAATGTTTAAGAGGTGGCAAACGTGACCCTCTCAGTATAAACGAAGTTAGAGAAAAATTTGAAGCTAATTTAAAATTTGCAAATGTGAAGGCTAGTGAGATTAAAAAATTACATGATTTTATTAAAAATATTTTTAAATCAAAAAATCTAAATGGGTTAGATGATGTCAACTTCTATTAATTAAATCGCTGCAATTTTTTCCTAGGAGCAAATCAAAAAATCTCTTCCATTTTTCAACATAATTAGTTCTATTTACAACCCAATCAATATGATCAGTAGCTAGTTTGTCTAGATTTATTCTAATTCCCCACAACCCGTCAACCTCATTAGGAACTGCTGAATACCTGACATCTGTTATTATATTTTTATCAATTCCTTTTCCTAGATAACCTTGTGAGAACCAATCAAATCTTTTTATATCTTTGTATTGTTGACTTTTTTTATCTAGCTCTGAAAAATCATTGAGAAGATCAAGTTTCTTAATTTTTGTTCCTTGACAGTATTCTGACTTTGAAAACAACCTTACTGCATCAACATAATAAAAACCATTATCCTCATAAATAGTTTTCCATAAAAATAAATTTCCTAGACTTGGCTTAACTGTTAGTTTTTTGCTTTCATGACCCCTAAAATTAGCGATAGATTTTCCGACATATTCTGCACGATTTTCTTGAAATGCACCAAAGGTAAGATAAATGAAAATATAAAAAACACCAAAAAAGGTAATTAATTTATTTCTCCTTATAATTGCAAAAATTATAGCTAGAATTAAGGGAATAGTTAAAAAAGGATCAACTACTGATATATAATTCCAAGAAATTCTTTCATCAGAGATTGGCCATAGAAGCTGTGTTCCATAACTAGTACAGGCATCTAATAAGCCATGTGTAGCGTAACCAAAAAAGCTAAAAAGATAAGTTTCACCCCAACTTAAATATTTTCTGAAAAGTATTCTCGAAAATAAACTTATAATTAAAGCGCCAATTGGTATGAAGATTATGGAGTGTGTAAATTGTCTATGATACTCTAATTTTAATAAAGGATCCGATGCAGATCTAATAAAAATGTCTAAATCAGGTGCTAAACCCGCAAGGCAACCTACTATTGATCCTACTAAAATTTTTTTCTTATTAGAAATTGTTTGAGCAAAAATTGCACCAAATGCACCTTGAGTAACAGGATCCATTACATAACCAAAATTATTAAATAAACTATTTATACACTAAGTTGTCTTGACTGTTCATATTTTTTTCTTTTAACATATTAACTTAATTATAAAAGACTTTTTAATGAACCAAGTTAAATTAAATAAAAAAGATTATGACGCTATAATCGTAGGAGCTGGTTTTTCAGGATTATACCAATTGATCTGCCTGCGTGATCAGCTTAACCTTAATTGTGTAGTTTTAGAAACTGGAGATGATGTAGGTGGCACATGGTATTGGAACCGCTATCCAGGTGCTAGATGTGATACAGAGAGTCACGCCTACTCTTATTATTTTTCTGATGATTTACTTAAAGAGTGGACATGGTCAGAACGATATCCAGGACACGCTGAAATTAGAAGATATATGAATTTTGTTGCAAATAAATTTGATCTCAAAAAAGATATTCTTTTCCAACAAAAAGTTACTAGCGCTTGTTTTAATAATGACGAAAATAATTGGAATGTAATTACTAATAGTAAAATTGAGTTTAAAGCTAAATTTCTTATATCTGCAGTTGGGTGCTTATCAAATACTAATATACCAAATATAAAAGGACTAGAAGATTTTGAAGGTAAATACTATCACACTGGTAATTGGCCTAAAAACGGTGTTTCATTTGCTGGTAAAAATGTTGGTCAAATTGGAACTGGATCAACTGGTATACAAGCTGTTCCGGTTATAGCTGAAGAAGCAAAACATTTAACTGTATTCCAAAGAACTGCAAATTACAGCATTCCTGCCAGAAATAAACCACTAACCTCAGAATTTAAGAAACATGTAAAAGAAAATTCAGATTTATACAAAAATCTAGTTAAGCGTACACCTAATGCTCATCCCTTTGAAATAAGTAAGCGAAATGTTGCTGATGTAGATCCAGATGAATTAAACGAAATTTACGAAAAGGCTTGGGAAATTGGTGGCCTTCAATTTAGGGCAGTATTTAATGATTTGGTTACAAATATTAAAGCAAATAAAACAGCATCAGATTTTATAAAAAAGAAAATTAGAGAAACTGTTTCAAATAAAAAGTTTGCTTCAATATTGTCAGACATTGACCATCCCTATGCTGGAAAACGTCCACCTATCGATAGTAATTATTTTGAAACCTTTAATCGAGACAACGTTAATTTAGTTGACCTTCGCAGTGAGCCAATAGAGTTGATAGACAGAACTGGAATTAAAACTAAGAAAAATCATTTCGACCTCGATATAATTGTTTTTGCTACTGGTTATGATGCAATGACAGGACCTTTAATAAATATGAATATTACCGGAAAGAATGGTCTAAAACTTAATGATGTATGGAAAGAAGGCCCAAAAACCTTTTTAGGCCTTCAAATTCCTGGATTTCCTAATTTGTTTACTATTACAGGACCAGGCAGTCCTTCAGTGTTAACAAATATGCCAATGGCTATTGAACAACATGTGGAATGGATTCGAGACTGTATTAATTACATGAATAAAAAAGATTACTCAACAATTGAAACAGATATAAATTCTGCCGAAAAATGGGGAGATGAAGTCAATTCAGTTGCCAACCAAACACTTTTACCAACTGTAAAACATTCTTGGTACTTGGGAGCAAATATTCCAGGTAAACCTAGAGTTTTTATGCCTTATGCCGGTGGGCTTCCGAGATATACTGAGGTATGCGATAAAATAAAAAATAATAAATATAAAGATTTCATCTTAAATTAATGATCAATCATTAATAGTAGTTTTTATATCATTAATTTTAGTTCTAATTTTTTTCATTCTTTCTTCAAGAACATTTTTCTTGGGAGGGTTATTTGAGTCAAATTGGTCTAACAGATTCGACATTTCGTTAGCTAACTCGTTGCTTTGTTTGTTCGAATCTATAAGTCTTATCTGTGTCTTTCTGATCAATGCACTCAAAACAACATTAGATTTAATCATTTTTGTGAAATATGACTTAGGTATCTTTTTGGCAACCAACTTTTGAGCACATACCTTTGCAGTGACAGTTCTAGGAACATTTAATAAAATGGATGTTTCTCCAAATATTTCTCCCATACCAAGTCTACTTAGCTTTAAACCGTCTTTTGTTTCAATATTAACATACCCTTCTAAAATTAGGTATGCCTCTGTTGCTTCATTTCCAGCTTCATATATTACTTCGCCAGGTTCCCAAATTGCTGACTTACCATTGTCTTGCATCTAATACCACCCACAAAGAAAAACTAAAAAATTATACTGGAATATCTAATGGCTCCATCCAAAAAATATATCCATAGAAAATTAAATAACAATAAAATAATAAATAAGCCCACCAAGGTTTTGGTTTAAAAGTTTTACTTTTTTCTTCTATAACCTCTAGTTCTTCTTTGTAATTTTTATAATAATTCATCATAAAATTGGATCTGCCCAACTAAATTCTCCACCATAAATTTAAATTTCATATGTCTAAAAAAATTGTTTCTTTATCGCCTTGCAAAAAAATATCAAATAAATAACTATTCTTTTTAATTTTTTTAGCAATTAAGCTATTTACATTATCTAGACTTATTATAGATAAAAGTGGATCATTTTTCAATTCATCATCTTCAAAATAGACTCGAGTATTTAATGTCATATTCAGACCCCTTGCAGAAATTGATAATGAAACATGCGGGCTATATGTTTTTCTGTCAAAACCTTTATAAGATCCAGGTTTAATAGTTTTCAATGTAAACTTTTTGGTGATGTTATTTGGAATCAAACGTGCAAATCCACTGTCTTCGTTAAATTGTCCTTTCTCGTCACACTGCCAAGTTTCTATCATTACGTCATCTAACGCAACACCATTTCCATCAAACACTGAACCTTCGATAGTTATTAATTCGTTTTCTTGTTTATCCTTAAATGGAATTTCTCCTAAATCATTTTGATAAATTTTGTTAATTTTTATAGCATTAGGCATACAACCTATATGAAGAAATGGACCTGCTGTTTGAAAAGGGGTTTCATCAAGCTTTGCTTTTATAGTTTCCAAATTAAAGACCCTCTTTTCTATTTTCAAAATAGGTTTGTTTTATCCCTCTTAACACGATATCAAATTTATAAGCTAATAGATTTTTTGTATTTGATTTTGATGTATCTAAAACCCCAATTAAACTATTTTTTGCTTTTTCATTTCGAATCGAATTGACCATTGGGCAAAGCTTGATTAGTGGATCGCCTTCAAAATACATTTGTGTAATTAATCTCTGTCCAAAGCTTTTACCAAATATAGAAAAATGAATATGCATTGGTCTCCATTCAATACCTCGATTTGGATATGGATATGGTCCAGGTTGAATAGTTAAAAATTCGTAATAACCACTCGATGAAGTTAAACACCTTCCACAACCAGCAAAATTTGGATCGATTGGTGCAGGGTTTTCATCGTTATCATGTAAATATTTACCAGCTGCATTAGCTTGCCAAATCTCTATTAGTGCCCCTTTTATTGGATTAGTAAATTGATCGGAAACAGTTCCGTAGACAATAATTTTATGACCGAGTGGAGATATTTTATTTTTAGAAAAATTTAATGTTAAATCGTTGTCTAATTTTCCAATGATATTTTTGTTAAATATTGGTCCTATGGTCTCAGTATTCGAAGATGGAAATGAGATCTTTCTATTTTTAGGTGCTCTAAATATACTAGATTTGTAATCAGGAAAATCTATCTCAGGATGTTTCTCATAATTTCTTTTGATTAGCGATTTAGCATTCATATTTCTACCTAAATTTACCAAATTATTTATTATTTAGGGTTAATAAGGTAAACCAACATAATTTTCTGCCAAAACTTTCTGAGATGCAACTGAATTTTCTAAATATTCTATTTCAGAATCCTGTATTCGCTGATCAAAAGAGGATTGTTCAGGAAATTTATGAAAAGTTGTAGTCATCCACCAGCTAAACCTTATTGCTTTCCAAACCCTAGAAAGGGCATTGTATGAATACTTCTTTAAACTCTCATTTGTATGAGATTGGTAGTATTTTTTTAGAGCATTGTGCAAATAGTATACGTCTGATACTGCTAAGTTTAAACCTTTAGCACCAGTTGGGGGTACGATATGTGCGGCATCACCAACTAAAAATAATTTTTCCCAACTCATCGGTTCACAAACAAAAGACCTCAATGGTGCTATTGACTTTTCAATGGACCTTCCAGTTATAATAGTTTCTGCAGCTTCAGTTGGAAGTCTCTTTTTTAACTCATCCCAAAACTTTTGATCTGTCCAAGCCTCAATCTTTTCATTTAAAGGAGTTTGTATATAATATCTGCTTAAATTTTCGTTTCTCATTGAAGCTAAAGCAAAACCATTACCATGATTTGCATATATTAGTTCCTCACTTACAGGAGGTGTTTCTGATAATATACCCAACCATCCAAAAGGATACTTTCTTTCGAAACTTTTGATTATTGATTTTGGAATTACAGTTCTACTTATTCCGTGAAACCCATCACAGCCTGCTACTAAATCACATTTTATTTTCTTTTCCACACCATCTTTTTTAAAAGTAACAAACGGAGCGTCTGTATCTACAGCTTGTGGCAAAACATCTTCTGCATTATTTATTATATTGCCGTTTTCTTTTTTTATTATATTGTATAAATCCTTTGTTACTTCCGTTTGTCCATAAACTGTTACATGTTTATTCGTTAATTCTTTTAAATTTATTCTAAATCCGTGATTTTTAAATGATAATTGAATACAATCATGATCAAAACCCTCTTTTTCAAGCCTATCTGATACTCCTGCTTTTTTGAGCATTTGAATTGTACCATTTTCAAGTACTCCAGCTCTAATCCTACCAGTAACATGTTCTTCAGATTGTTTTTCAAGAACTATATTATCAATACCATCTATTGATAACAGTCTTGATAGTAGTAACCCTGAAGGTCCTCCCCCAATTATAACGACGTTTGTTCTCACCAAACTTAGTCCTCATTATCTATTATATTAAATAAACTACTAACAAAAATATACATCCTATAATCTGTAAAAAATTTATAAATACTGACAATTTATGTAATTTGTTAAATTTTTTTTCATCATTCGAATCTTTTGCTTTATTTACCATTGGTGTCAAAATTTGCCTTGAGAATATAAAACCAACCATAATAAATGAATAAATTAATATTGATAATTTATTTTCAAAGTAAATAGAAAGAATGACACCTACAAAACTCAAAACAAAACCATAAAGGTAGTATTTTGGAAAAAAAATTCTAAGAAATTTAGATGATTGTTTTTCATCTAACACTTTAAACACTGACGTCGCAACTACTAACGGGAAAAAAATCATAAAACTTAATGTTGCTGCAGCCACTAATGTTAACAAACTTTACTCCTTATTAGATAATTATATTTTCTTATATCAATAATTATCATAAAGTATACATTGTTTTAATAAAGTTTTCATGAGTAACAACAATGAACAAAAATATCATATCTTATTCAGTAGATACTCTAATTTCAAAAAAAGAAATAAAAAAACGCATTGTTGAATTAGGTAAAGAGGTAAACGTTTTTTATAAGAACACCGATAAACTTTTAGTAGTAGGTTTATTAAGGGGGTCTTTTGTGTTTATTGCGGATTTAGTAAGAGAGCTAAAAATACCAGTTGAAGTAGATTTTATGACTGCTTCTAGTTATGGAAATTCTATGCAATCTTCAAATAATATAAGAATTTTAACAGATTTAAACTCCGATATTAAAAATTTAGATGTATTATTAGTTGAAGATATTATTGATACTGGGCACACTCTTAATCAAGTAATCAAGTTACTTAAAAGTAGAAAGCCCAAAAGTTTGGAAGTTTGTTGCTTGTTAAATAAATTTTCACGACGGGAAACAGATATTGAGAGTAGATGGGTAGGATTTGATATTCCAGACGAATTTGTTGTTGGTTATGGAATTGATTATGCACAAGACAATCGACATTTACCATTTATTGGGAAAGTAGTCCAAAAATAAGTTGGGAATAGCTTTATTTATTTACCTTATTTAGGATAATCGTGGAGATTTTGAAAAAGCTATTCCCTTCATTTAAGCAACTGCAAATAACATGCCAAAAAAATCTAATTTATTCTATTTTCTTAAAATCTTCTAAGTTGATATAAGGTGAGTATTCTACTTCACATTCACCCTCAGTAAATGAAACATTTCCACCCATTTCTCGAATATCCTGCCAAAATTGATTTGTCCATGCAGACCTTTGTTTATTTACGTACTCCTTATTCTTAAAAAGATGAAATATTTCTATTGAGTTTTCGGTAACGTTTGTAAAAGCTCTTATTAACATATCTCCATCTTGAAACATTTCTTTACTTCTACTTTTTAAAGCGTTTATTATTGCCTCTTTTGCTAATTTATTTTGAAACTTGATTGATCTTGTCACAGCCCACATTATTTCCTCCTATAAAATTCTTAAAATTACAATATTATTAACTCCATGGTTTAATAACTATTTTTATTGCATCATCTATTCTTTCCCTTGCATACTTTAAAGCAGTAGGTAGGTCTGCTAAATTAAAAGTGTGAGTATGTACTAGTTTTGCATTAAATCTTTTTTCTTTCATAAATTGCATTGCTCTGTGTGTGGAACTTTTACCTTCACCTCTTATTCCAAACATGTAAATATTGTTTATAACCATATGTGGAATGTTGATTTCAACTGGTTTGTGAGGGAAGGCAGCAAGGCATATTTTACCTCCTCTATTTGTCATCATAATTGCATCATTAAGAGCTTCTTTTGTTCCTGCACACTCTATCACATAATCAGAACCTTTTTTTCCAACTATATTTTTAACACTTTGAACAATATCTTTTTCATTCTTAACATTAAGCGTATAATCTGCGCCAAGTTGTCTTCCTATTTCTAGCCTACTATCTCTTGTACCAATTAATATCACTGGTCCTGCCCCTAGAGCTTTAGCTACTGCAACACCCAATAATCCTATTGGGCCAGGGCCTATTACTACCAAACTTTCCCCAGCAATTAATCCTCCTAATTCGGTAAGACCATACATTGTAGTTCCTGCTGTAACTACTAAAGTTGCTTCTTCATCTGACATACTATCTGGAACTTTTATGAGTGTGTTTATATTATTTACTGCGTATTGTTTAAAACCACCATCAGTTGTAAATCCATTTGCTCTGTGACCTTTGTTTACATTTCCATAGTTTAGACCATAGTTATGACATGAAGTATACATTCCCATCCTACATCTTTTGCATTGACCACAACCAGAATGAATTTCTACAGTCACCCTATCACCAATATCAAATTCATCTACCGAAGGACCCAAAGCAACGACAGTCCCCATATACTCATGTCCAGGTGTAAAATTTTTGTTAAATGGTAAGCCACCCTCTATTAAAGCTGGAGGACCATAACTTATAACATCGAGATCTGTTGCGCAGATAGCTACTGCGTCAATCTTAATTAGAACTTCTGATTTACTAGGCATAATAATAGGCTTGTCAATTAAAGAGAGTTCATCTGGATCTCCTAGCACCCATGCTTTCATTTTATCTGGTATAGGATACTTATCTGAGATCTTTCCATTGAAGCTAATTGACATTATAAATCCTTAATAAAATTTAATGAATCCATTTAATGTTTGATTTGTCAAATAAGATTACATATCACATCTTATCTTTTAATTTATATTCCCGCCATGTTGTAAATAATCCTGACCCAATAACTATTAATGAACCTATAATAATCATCAAATCTAAGCTTTCAGAAAAAATTGTAACTCCAATAATTGATCCAAATACTAACTGAAGATATGAAAATGGTTGTACGACTGAAGCCTCAGCAACTTGTAATGTTTTGACCATCATAAAATGTGAAGTTGCACTTAAAAGGCACATTATAAAAAGCCACAAATAATCATCTCTAAGAATACTATCCCATATAAAAAGACTGATTATACTCATCGTTATAGTACCACCAATACCGGTCCAGAAAAAACTAGTTAATGCATTATCTGATTTTGAAACATATCGTGTTAAGATAAGATAAACTGCAAACATAATTGCACCAATAATTGCAAAAACAGATCCTTCTGAAATAACATTTGTAGTTGGTCTTAAAATTATAATCACACCTATAAGTCCTATGAAGATTGCCATCCACCTCCTCCATCCGAACTTTTCTCCAAGAAAAGGAACTGATAAACCTGCGACTATCAGTGGATAACATGCTATAATTGCGTGGGTTTCAACCAAACCTAATAAAGTGAATGTGTAAACAACTAAGCAATTGTTTAAAGAGAGAATTATCCCTCTGGAAAATTGAATGTAAGGTTGTTTTGTTTTTAAAATTTCTGATATAGGATTTTTGATAAACATACATGCAATTATCATAACTATAGCAATAAACCAGTAACGCATCGTGACTAGTGTGAAAACATTATTATTTTCGGCAAGATATCTGGAAAATCCATCCATGCATGAAAACATGAATGTTGTAATAACCATAAGGCTTATTCCATAAAGCACATTATTTTGCATTAAAAAAACTCAAAATGTGAGATAAGGTTTTTTATATATTAACAAATAAAATTAATAAAAACAAAAAAATAGAGGCCCACAGGCCTCTATTTAAGTAAGGAGGAATATATAATAATTACTTTGTAACACACTAAACGACATATTAAAAAAATGTTTAATTATTATTTAAAGAATTTTGAAGATCTAATACTTTCCTTATATGCAAGCTTGCTTCTTGTGTTTGAAATTGGTCAAAGTTCTTTATAGGTTCTCTACAGAAATTTGTATTAAAAATTTCTTCTTTTACACGCAACATTTTTGAAAATTTTATGGAAATATCTATGTGTTGATGGGTGAATGATAAAACTGGCATTATTTGGGCAAATAACGTTCTTGCATTTTCAATTTTTTTTTCTGAATATAAATTATATATTTTGTTGTAAATAACCTCCATGGTTGATGGAATGAAAGCATGAACTCCTCTGTTCAAAGCTTCGATCATACCCATAATTGCCCATCCACCACTCAGATGTAACTGCTGATTAGTTATGTCTAAAATTTTAGTGTATTTTGGACCTGAATTAAGTACTTCTATTTTCAAACTTTTAAATTTATCTATGTTTTTAAATAATATAAGTATATCTTCATCTCTCATTCCATAATCTGTCCATGATAAATCTTGTATCATAAGATTGTCTGGGCCGTTTTCTGCAATTTCATTAAAACATTCAACTAGTTCATTCCCAAAAATATTTTCAGGTGTCTGACATAATATCCAATCAGCTCCTAATTCCTTTGCATTTCTAGATAATGTAATTCTTTCCTTTTGATTTTTAGCAGTACAACTTACAATAATTGGTATTCTATTTTTATTATAAGTGACACATTCATTTAAAAGGATATTTTTTTCGTCAAAAGTAAGACTTGAGTTTTCTCCAGCAACTGCTCCTACAAGCATGCCAGAACATCCAGTTGCAATAGTATGATCTATTAATTTTCTTAAGCTAGGTATATCAATTTTATTTTTTTTATTAAATGGTGTATGCAAACTCGGTATAATACCTCGCATCATTGAAATATCTTTTTTTACTTCAGCCAATTAATGTACCGTTTTCAAGTTTGACATCAGGACATATTAAATGCACGTCATTTCCAGAAATTGCACCAAGTACAAGAACTTCGGAATTAAAACCAGCAATTTTTTTTGAAGGTAAGTTACAAACAGCTACAACCTGTCTATTTACCAGTTCTTCTAATGTATAATTAGTAATCTGAGCAGAAGTTTGTTTTGTACCAATAACTTTACCAAAATCAATTTTTAAAATATATGCTGGTTTTTTTGCTTTTGTATTCTGTGAAGCTTCTAAAATAGTTCCTAAAACAATATTTAACTTTGTAAAATCATTAATAGAAATTTGTTCTTTATTTGATGAATCCATTATTTAATTTTTTTATTTAATTTTACTAAGTTTTCCATTTTAGACATATTTTGAACCATTTGAGATTTTAATATGCCACCCGAATCTATAATGATACTTCTATAAAAAACGTCACCGTCTACTATCCCAGTTGCTTTTATATGTAGATTCTCTGTTTCAATATCGGCATTCATTTCTCCTTCGACAAAAACGTTTTCAGCTGATACAGCTCCATTAAAGACACCCGTTTTTTTTATAAATAAGTCTTTCACTTTGAGAGAACCGTTAAAATTCCCCAAAAGCTCCATATCAGTTAACCCAGAATAAGATCCCTTAAATGATGCGTTTTTTGCTATTCTAATTAATTTATTCAATTTATTTTTCCAACTAGCTTGTATACTCTGGAGATTATACCGAAATAAATCAACTTTAATTAATTTTTTTGGTCATTATTTCCAATACATTTTAAAATAATATTTTTTGTAAAAATTTCATTATAATTATTATTTATAGATCTTAAATTAGCATTGAATGCTAATGATTTGTCTTTAATTATAAATACATAATTAAGTATTGGATTTTCATCAGTTGATACCTTACTGATAGCCATTAAAGCTATCTTTGAATTCTCTACAATTTTGTATTCGACTGGCTCACCCTTTTGATCTTCATATTTTAACAAGTCATCCTTTACAGTCATTTTAGACAAATGGCCATGTTTTTTGTCTATGCATGAGTATTCAAGAGCATAACTACTAGAGGAGAAATATAATAAAAAAAGTATAGAATAAAAAATTTTCATTAAACTTTCCATATTTAATCTAAATTGGTACAACCTATTTAATGTTACAGAAAAATATTTTATAATTTTTTTAAATAAATTTACAAAAAATTAAAAAGAATGAATAGCAAAAATTTATTATTAATTGTCTTTTGGGGTCTAGCTTTTATAGTAATTACCTGGTCACTACCTTTTTTAGCTAGAGAAAATCAAATTTTTAGTAGTATTTTGTCATACTGTATATCAATTATAAAGTGACAAACTTTCAAAAAAATGTAATAGGAAGTGTTTAAAATTACAAATTGAATTCCAATGAATTTTGCGAAAAAAAAAATTATCTTACTTTCATCAATAATTATTTCTTTCATTATTATTTTATTTTTGACTTTTATTTTCGCAGAATATCTATCACGTAAAAATTCTCCTCAAAAAATGTCACAGATAATCGATAAAGTTCATTTAATTGATCATCATGGGAAACCATTTAAAAGTAGCACTCTAAAAAATAAACCCTCATTGTTATTTTTTGGGTTTACAAATTGTCCAGAGATTTGCCCTACAACACTTGCAGATTTGTCAGAATTTACCAGAGAAGTAACTTTAACCGTTGATGAAATAAATATAATTTTTGTTACTTTAGACCCCAAAAGAGATAGTGCAAAACATCTCAAAGACTATATCCAATATTTTGATGGTAATATTATTGGTGTTACAGGTGATAAAATTGAAATAAAAAAATTTGCAGAGAATTGGGGAGTCTTTTATGAAACTGTCAAAACTTCAAATAATAATTATACTCTTAACCATACTGCAACTGTATTCATGATTGATGAATTAGGAAATTTTAGAGGAACAATATCCTGGAGTGAAAATGATACTTCTATAATTCAAAAAATTAATAATTTGAGAAAACTTAATTAACGATATACCCTAGACTAATTAATTTATCCTTAACTCTATCTGAAGATAAAAATTTTAAAAACATCCTTGCCTTTAATTTTTTATCTCCATTTTTTAGTAGAATTGCATCTTGTTTTAAAGGAGAGTATAAATTCTGAGGTATATCCCAAACTTTACCTTTATTATTTTTAATAACAAAATCAGATTTCGATATAAAACCTATATCTAAATTACCATAATAATTCATGAGAAAAACTTGATTAACATTTTTACTTAAAACAATTTTTTTTTCTAATATATTAAAAATTTTCAAAGATTTTAATACTTCCTTAGCAGCCAATCCATAGGGCACATATCTTGGATTTCCTAATCCAATAAATTTAATTTTCTTAGATAAAATTATATTTGGAAATGTAAAGTTAAAGAGATCCTTATTTGTACTAAACAAGAGTAATTTTCCCGTTGCGTAGGTAAATCGTGTTCCTTTAATTCCTTTACTAGTATTCTCAAGTTTTTTTGGAAGTTCTTGATTAGCTGAAAGAAAAATATCTAAAGGAGCCCCATTTATGATCTGAGAGTATAAACTTCCACTAGAGCCACTTGAAAGAAAAATTTCAGTATTATTCTCATTTTCGAAGATTTTTTTTATAAAATTTATAGGCATTAGAAAGTTTGAAGCTACACCTATATGGATTTCTGTTGCAAGCAAATTTTTATTAGGAAAACCTACCAAAAATATCAAAATATATGACGCAGTAAAAACTATTTTTATTTTTTTTATAAAAGTATACATTAAATTAATTAAACAGTGAGACTAAATAATAAATAAAAAATATTAGCATTGATAATGATAAAATAAAAATTACAAAAATTGTTTGCACATAATCTTTAATTAATACTGTAATAAATTGTTTTGTTTCTTTAAATCCAAAGAAAAGCAAACAAAACACAAGTGAAATGGGAAAGGTCAAAAAAAATAGTGTTGAAAAAAACCAGAATTTTATAAAACCCATTTCTTTAAATCTATTTTTTTCTTGAATTGATTTGATTTCATTCTCCATAGAGGTTTTCAAGAAATTTTATAAGTGGGAAAAAATTAATTTATAATAAGCTCGTCGTTTACTGAAATAATTCCAGTTTTTTTAACCTTTGCATAAACTCCTAAATCTAAGTGACCGAAATGATTTTTAATTTCATGAGGTATGTTTATATCTCTGAGAGCAGTTTCTGGATTTACATTTGTTGCTGCACATCTTTGGGTTCTTTTAAAAACTTCTAAAACAGTTTCACCAATTTTAATTTTTTTACCAACCCAATCAAATTCTTTCCAAGGATCAATGTCATCAATCAATAAATTCGCTCTAAATCTAGATGGATCAATTTTTTTACCTATTTTTTTTTCAAGGTCATAGATTGTATTCATGTTAATAATAGATATAACTCTATCTGGAAGATCTGAAAATGAGTGTTTAAAGTCTTTATTATTTTCACTTTTCGTTCCTTGTACTAACATTGGCTTATTTTTTTCACCTAAATCTAGATGTTTCTGAAAAAAAATCTCAACTTTGTGACGGTTCATATCATTATCCATAATTTCGTCTAGAACTGTTTCTTCTTTAATTTTTATAATTAATCTTTTTAATTTGTGATCAAATGTTGTCTTCAATTCTGCTAATTTGTCATCTTGAACAAGAGCTAAAAAATTAGTTTTTCGTAAATATACAGGATTTTTCTCATCAAATAAAACATGTGATTTAGCAAATGCAAATTCCCTATCGCCTGGTAAAACTTGATTTTCTTCTAATAAAATTTTATTAATATTTTCCCCTGAAAGACCTTTTATTGGGAATCTTGTTATTTTCTTCAATATAGGCATTTTTTAATTTTTATAATATTAAAATAAAAATTTTATATGTTTTAAGAATTCATTTAAATGACTAAATTATATTAAGATGCAGTTTCAAATAGCACCTCAGGATTTGACATTGTTTTAATTTCAAGAACATTACCATTAGGATCTTCAACAAAAAATGTTTCTTGTTCAAATTTAGAGCCTATAAACCTTCTATACGGTTTATCAAAATAATCTATATCACTTGATTCTATTCTTTTTTTTACTTCTTCAAAATCATTTTCTTCTAGATGCACTCCAAAATGAGGTACACAAACGTCACCCATATCAACATCGTGTCTCTCTCTAAATTGTTTTGACTTGGTTTCGTGTAATGTTAGTTCATTTCCCCAAAAATTAACATCAATCCAACGACCTTCTTCCTGATTTCCAGTTTTACAACCTAATATGTCACAGTAGAATTTTAATGCAGTTTTAATATTTCCAGCGGGTATTGCTAGATGAAAACAGTTAGTCATTGTTTATCTCCTAATATAAAAATTTAAGTTTAACAAGGTTCCAATATCGCAATTACATAGCAATCTTTTGTTAGTATTTATAATATTTAATAAGTATGAATAAGTCAAAACTAGCTTATAGACTTCAAGAGTTTTTTTAATAATTTTTTTGATTTACCATAAACTTTAACTTTTTTAATTTTATCTAAGTTACTTTTATCATCTCCAACAACAACTAAGCCTATCATGCCCATAGCTTTATGGGGAGTACATTGATATAAATATATACCAGGTATAGTAAATTTAAAATTTGCATCTTTACTTATTTTTGATTTGAATTTAGACACCCCTTTTGGCATGCCAATAAATTCTACATTGTGACCTTTATCTACAGACTTCCAAGTTACTTCATCATTAACTTTAATAGATATAACTTTTTCAGAATAAACCATTTTTTCTTTCCCAAGCTTATTTAACATATCAATAGTATGATTTTCTGCATGAGCAAAACTTGAAACCAATAAATATAAGAACACCGATAGAATAGAAACTGATTTAGTTATAGTCATTTTTTTCCTCTTAATAATTTTGATATATATAAGTATTTAGATCTTAATTTTAAACCCATATTATAAAAATTAAAGAAGATAATAATGTAGAAAAATTTAAATATACAATTTGTGAAAAAATATGGATGAAATTAAATTCATAAAAAGAGGTAATTCTAAAAATTGCTTGTCTCTGATTAATTTACTTTGTAAATAAAGTAGTATTATTAGAAAACACTGACCATTATGTGACAGTAGAAAATCTTAGTAGGTTAATAAAATCAGAACTTCATTTCAGAAAGCAGAACAGCTAGTTGGGCACCATGCATGTCTCTATCAAAAATGTCTCCTTGTATTATCTTTCTAGGAAAAGAAAATTTAATTACATTTAAATTATCAATCTCAAATCTCTTCAAATCTTGTTCACTTATCATAAGTAAACTTGAAATTTTTGAATTTTTTAATTTATTGCAAACATCCTTATATATCTTTTTATCTTCACAAAATATATCAATAGTAATCCAAAAAGGTCCTGCGTTCTTGGATCTTATTTTTTTTACTTTTTCACCTAAAGTTGACACGTTATACCTCTGAAATTTGAATTTGAAATGCATCCATTGGGTCCTCAAATTCTAAAATATGGTTCAATGCAAATTCATAAACGCACCCCCTATCTGAATGAACTGGAGAAAATGGAAACGCAAAGGTAGGGAGTTCTTCATTAAAAGAAAGTGGAAAATGTAATAAAAATGGATTTATTAATTTTGCTATTTCGGTGGATATTTTATTTTTTGATGTGATTAAACACAAAACACCTACTTCAACTGGACTTCCTAGATTTTTTTCTAACTCTCCCAAGATTGAATTAAGTCCTATATGTCTAAATTCAAGTGAATATTCAGAAGAATTTATATACATTCTTTCATTAATTTCTTTTTTTAAAAATTTTGATAACTTATCTGTCCATTTTTTTATATTTTTCACATAATTATTATCTCTTAATAATACTAATAAAGAAGTTTGATATCCTGAAATCTTAGCTCCTTCTAACTTAACACTATAATTTTTTGATGAATTCCAGGTTGCACCCTCAACTCGGACCTTTTTTTATTAATATTATAATAATTTGAATAAGTTACATCCAAATATCCTCCTGGTTCATGTAAAATATAAGGATCAGCATTTTCATAAAGCATGTGGGCGGCAACAGTTTCAGAAGTGCAGAATGCATTTTTAGACATTGGCTCAATAGTAAATCCAGCTTTATCAAATTCTACCATCACAATACCAGATGTAGGGTTTGTTGAACATAGCGCGCCGCACTCAGCAACTTTAGCTCCATGCCAAGAAGACCCAAGATTAGCCCCCATCATTAATGGCAAAGCTGAAATAATTGCAGTATCAGTTGTTCTGCCAGCAAGTATAATATCAGCCCCTGTATTGATACACTCTTGTATTTGTTCAGCACCTGCAAGCGCGACTATATTTGTCATTTCGTCAATTACTTTATTATTTAGCTTAGGGGCGGGATTTAATGAAAGAATTTTATTTAATTTAAAACTTTTTTTAATATAGTTTTTTTCTTGATCACAATATAATTTTGCAATTTTTAAATGTTGATTTAACTCCTCAGCTAATTCAATTGTAATATTCTCCATCCAGTCAACCATTCCGTTAGTTCCACATGTGCCACAAGAACCAATAACCAGTGGCACATTGGCTTTTTCTCTAGCTAACATAAGACTTTTCCATTCTGCTTTTATAGCAGCACGTGAATACTTTGATGTCCCCGAACCTAGAGAAAATGGACCACTATCTGTAGAGCCTCCATCAATACTAATTATATCGGGATTATTTTCAATGCCATGCTTTAGAGCTTCTAAGTCAAAACCTAAACCCAGAACTCCTGAAGGAACTAATACTTTAATAGGTATCATTTTATAACTATAAATATATTTTATTAATTTTAAACTTACATTTATCTATAATTATTCTAATTAACGCAATACATCCAATTTTTTTCATTAATAACTTCACCTATAAATAAAAATGGTCCATTTCCAGTTTTTTTTGCATAATCTATTAAATCAGCACTTTTATCTGATTTTATGTTTAATCTATTATTTTTAGCCAGTCCTTTTGATCCAGTAAGCACTACAAATTCAGATGACAAATCTACTAGACCACTTCTCGGTTGTTTTGGAACCATTATCTTCTCGTATTTGTATCCCCATGAATTCAAGCAATTAATTGAAATATCAATATATTTGGCCTTAACTTTAATTAAGCATTGTTGAAAGATATTTTTATTTATACCTTCTAAACTACGTATAGGGTAATCAAAATTAATATCATCTTTACAGAAAAGATTTTTCCATTTGTTAATTTGATTATCTGATGGAAAAATAATAATTGTATTAAAATATAATTTTGATTTTACCAAAATTTCTAGCTTTATTTCTGAATTAAATTTTGGATAATCTAAAACTTTAGTCTCACTATCTAAAGAATTAAATTTTTGTTTATGTAATTTTATAATTTTATTTATATCATTTCTTTGAGATGACGGTGTTACAATTTTGTTTTTAAAAAGTTTAACAAATTTTTTACCTCCCTCTTCTTCTCCGTAGTGTTTATGATATTGATTGTCTAGAACACTTAATTTATATAAGGAGTCAAAAGACGGTGGAGCTAATTCTCTTATTCCCATTATATTGTTGTTAGATCCAATTGAGTGCCATTTTGAAAGAGTGCCTCTTGACATCCCAAGTTTTTTAGCTAGCTCAACCTGACTATTTTCTAACTGATTCAACGCATCCGTAATTGCTTCTGCCATTTCAAATAAACTATTTTTGACTTTATTTTTGGCTAAATTAATTTTTATTACATGATCATCAAGTGACATTATATTTGAAATTTGTGTGTTCATTTTTAATTTTATATTATTTTGCAGTTATATGAATATTTACTAAAATTTTTTGCCACCTTTCTGAAAGCGATTAGCAAGCTTATGATCCGCTCGTGATTTATTGTACTCTAATTTTTCGTAAATTGTTTTACCTAAATTAAAATTCCTCGATTCAGCTAGGTCAAATATTCTAATTACAGCGTCAGCAAGCTCAACCTCCATCATTGATTTGTGTTTTAAATGATTATCCATTAATCCTTTTCTTGCACCTTCCATAGCCTCGCTAATTTCTGAATGTATTAAACATAATAATTCTCCGATATTTCTATCTATTTTTCTACCTTCAGCATCATGCCACCAACCGCCCTTGACAGCCGCTTCATGGCAATCTTTTGCACAGCCATTTATCCCCAAGATATTTTTATTCATTAATTAATCCTTCAAGTAATTAGGTTTTAAAAATTAGACATAATTAAAAAACTTGCCATACCTATAGATATTGTAACAAGAACATTATTCCAAATTAATGCAACTAATATTGCTATAAAAGCAGCATATAATTTGAAATTGTCAATTAAAAATAAATTCTTATTTTCAATAATTGATAAGTCACTGACTATAATAGGAGTTAAAACTGCTAAAGGAATATATTTGAATGACTGTTTCACAAATGGTGGTAAATCACTCGAGATTATACCTGAAAGAGGAATAAATCTTATCAAAAAAGTTATTATACCACATAAAATAATTAACGACCAAGTCATAATTTTTTATCCAATCTACTTGAAAACATTCCTGCTAAAATACCAAAAAGTCCTGATAAAATTGTCCAGAAATTTATATCTAAATTTTTAAAAATCAGGGCTGAAATTCCAGCCATAATTACTGTAAGAAGAGTTGATTTTGATTTAATCAATGGAACAATTATGGCAATAAAGGTAAGTGGAATAATGAATTGTAAATCCAAAAATTCTGGTAAATCATTACCTATTAAGACACCAAGTAATGTAGAAATTTGCCAAGACACAAATAAGGTAATGCCAGAACCTAAAAGATGATAGTGAAGTATAGGATTTTCTGAGTGGTTTATAAATTTTCTAATTGATACAGCATAAGCTTCGTCAGTAAGTAAATAAGCGAGTATCGCTCGCCAACTTACAGATAATTTATTTAAATATTGAACCATTGAAATACTATACAATAGATGTCTTGAATTTATTGCTCCTACAGTTGTAACAATAACTCCAAATGGAGTGGAATTTGTTAGAAGTTGAACAAATGCTATCTGACTAGCTCCTCCAAAAATAATTGAGGACATCAGCAGAGCTTGAAAGAAAGTTAAACCACTTTCTATAGCCATAACTCCATATATAATACCAAAGGGGAAAACACCTAATTGTATTGGTAACTCTTCAAGAACACCTTGTTTAAATATTTGCCATTTTTTCATAACATTTATTATAAACTTTTTATGATTAACAAAACTGATATATAATTATAATTTTAAAAATTATAAACCCAAAATTTTGAGAATTAAAATTTGTTAAAATCTGAACGAGCAAAATTTATAGTGGAGTTTTTGGAACAAACATATCCAAGCACGCCAACTCCACTCAAAAATAAAAATGTTTTTGAGCTTTTAGTCGCTGTATTGCTTAGTGCACAATGTACTGATGAACGTGTAAATAAAGTAACTCCCTCATTATTCAAAATTGCTAACAATCCTTTTGATATGGAAAAAATTCCTGTTGAAAAAATTTACAAAATTATAAGACCATGTGGGCTCGCTCCACAAAAATCCAAAGCTATTTCAAATCTTTCTAAAATTCTCGTTAGCAAATTTGATGGTATTGTTCCCAAAGATTTGGTTGAATTAGAGAAATTGCCAGGTGTTGGGCACAAAACTGCAAGTGTGGTAGTATCTCAAGGATTTGGCTTACCAGCTTTTCCAGTAGATACACACATTCATAGGCTTGCTCAGAGATGGGGTTTAACTAGCGGAAAAAATGTTAAAACAACCGAGAATGATTTAAAACGATTATTTCCAAAAGAAAAATGGAATAAGCTTCATTTACAAATAATATTTTATGGGCGTGAATTTTGTTCTGCATGGGGTTGTGACGGTACAATTTGTAAAATATGCACAACTTGTTACCCAAAAAGAAAAAAACCTGTCAAAACTAAGAAAAGTTAAAACTATATAAGTTTAAGTTGATTGTTTCTTTTTGTTGATTTTTTTCTTGTTCTACTTCCTAAATTTTTAAAAACTATGTTTGAATTTTTTCTATATCCATCTTTTTTAAATATAGATGATAGTTTTATTTTTGCATCTCTTATTGCAGTAGCATGATCAACAATTGGTTTAGGATAATCTTTTCCAATTAAACAATTAACATTTTCCTGTGTCTTCAGATCCATTTTCCAGGGCTCATGAACCCACATTTCTGGAACATTTTTAAGTTCACAAACCCATTTTTTTATAAATTCGCCTTTAACGTCATGATCTATTGATTGCTTTATTGGGTTATATATCCTTAATGTGTTTATACCAGTTACTCCAGATTGCATTTGCAATTGGCTATAATGAATTCCTGGCTCATAATCTGTAAAGGTCTGAGCTAAATGGTGTCCCGTTTTTCTCCAATCAAGCCAAAGATCATAACTTGCAAAACTTACCAACATTGCCCTCATTCTGAAGGTAATCCATCCATTGTAGTTTAAACTTCTCATGCAAGCATCTATAAAAGGATAGCCCGTCAGCCCCTCTTTCCATGCTTTATAATATTCTAAATTCATATCATCCTTTCTCAATTCATTATGAAAAGGATGCATACAAGAAAATTCTATTGAAGGTTGAGTTTCTAATTTTTGAATGAAATGGCACCTCCACGAGAGTCGAGATTTAATTGCATTTAGGTTTTTATTATAAATTTTTTTATTATTTTGTAGGGAGTTATTTTTTTTTAAATTCAATAGTTTTATTATTTCTTTTGAAGAGATAGTTCCCCATGTCAAATGAGGAGAAATGCGAGAGCATGTTTTTTCAGATATTCCTGGTTTGGAAATATTAAATAAATAATTTTTACTTCTATCATCAATAAAACTCTTTATTATTTTAAGAGCTTCATCTCTGCCACCTTTTTGAACTTTACCTATAAAATGATTTTTAAAAATAGGACTATCTTTTTTAGGTAAGGATCCAGCTTTAACTCCTTTAATAGGAACTAAAGAATTAGGTTTAGGAATCAAATTTTCTTTCATTCTAAGATTTCTAATTTTCGACCAATCATCCCTGTTTTTTAGGTTTCTAACTATACCGTTAGTGGGATGTTCTATTAACGAAATATTATTTTCTTTACACCAATTTTTTACAATTATATTCCTATCATAAGTCCATTTGTTTCCTGTTTCTTCATGAGCATATATAGAACTAATATTAAATTGGGTTAATAACTCATTGAAAACATCTATAACAGATCCTGTGCGTAAAATTAAGGGTTGGCCAATTTTTTTTAGTTCGTTTCTAAGCACTATCAAACTGTCATGAATAAAACACCAATGTCTTCTATTAGAAAAAGGTTGTTTCCAATATTCATCTTCTACTATATAAATTGGTAAAATAGGTTTTAGGGTTTTTGAAGCTTCAAATAATGGTTTGTGGTCCGTAATTCTCAAGTCTCTCTTGAACCATACTATTAGTACTTCAGATCTTTGCATGTTTAGCTTTACGGCCGTAGACTCTTTCTCTCCAGACTTGAAAACTCGTCTTTTTTAAGTTTGACCTCATTATTTTTATAACTTCTTTTTCACTTAAATTAGTTTGTAACTTAATGGAGTCAAAACTTGTTTTATCGCACCATGCCATTTCAATAATACTATTGACATCATAACCATTATCATTTGTTTTCATTTCATCTTGATCCTGTTTCTTCTGCATTTTTCACTACAATATTTAACTTCGTCCCAAACTCTTTGCCATTTTTTTCTCCATGCGAATGGTTTTTTGCAAACAATGCAAGTTTTGGTGGGTAAATTTTCCTTTTTGATCATATAAGTTCTCTTTTAGTTATTATCAATATCTGTTGTCTTAACTAAAAGAGCTGTGTGTAAACCTGTAGCAGCTATCTTACCTGAAGAAGAATATAATCTACCTTCTATAGAAACTATCTGTTTACCTAATTTAATAATTTTAGCACTACCGAATACTTTCCCTTCAAATAATGGTCTATGAAAAGTTATATGAATATCTGTTGAGCTAGGTAAATATTCGTCTTTTGTTAAAATATTTACACTTATGGATGTAATTTCATCTATTGCACTTGCAATCATTCCACCTTGAACAGAGTTAAATGGATTTAAACATTGTTTTGAAAATTCAAGTTCATATTTATAAAAGCCATCCTCTAAATTCAAAAATTTCGTATTTAAAAATTTATGAGTTCCACCTGAATTAGCTCTTTGTAGTGATTTTTCTAAACTTTTATCTTTCACTTTAATTACCTTTTTTGTAGATTTATTATAATGTTTAATTATTTTAAAAAAAGTAGATATTGTAATAATAAGCTTTAAAGGAGGATTTATGCCTAAAGGTTATTTTTTAAGTGCCCACCGCTCACCAGCGGATCCTGAAAAGAGACAAGCATATCTTAATCTTGCTGGACCTGCCATTTTAAACAGTAATGGTAAAATTTTAGCTAGCACTAATGAAGTAGATGCTCATGAAAATGGGGTATCAGAACAAACTGTACTAGTCGAATTTGAGAGCCTGGAAAAAGTAAAAGAATTTTATTACGGTTCTGACTATCAGCTTGCGTTAAAAGCGCTTGATGGCGGTGCAGATAGAGATATTAGAATTTTTGAAGGCAAATGATCTTTTAAAAAAAATTACTTTTGGTTTGTCATTCTATCGTAAGTTTTAAATAAAGATTGGTTTCCATTTTTCCCTTCATTATGTGCTCGTGATCCTAAATAAAGAGTTTGAACTAGAGATAAACCTGGTAATGGCACACCACTCTCAAAGGCAGCTTCACTTGCTAATCTTAAATCTTTTAATTGTAAATCTATTCTAAACCCTGCTTGATCATTTTTATCAATTACTTGATTACCTAAATTCTCTAACATCCACGAATTAGCTGATCCACCCATAAGAGTTTCTCTTAAAAGATTTAAATTACCACCCTTAGATTTACATAATGCAAATGCCTCACACATAGCTTGAATATGTGAGCCAACCATAATTTGATTACACATTTTAAAAATTTGACCCATACCAGATTTTCCAGCGTAAATTACATTCTTCCCGAAACAACTAAGTATATTGAAAGATTTTTTGAAAGTATCTTTCTTACCCCCTACCATAATTGACAAGCTTGCATTCTGTGCTCCTTTAACACCCCCACTTACTGGGGCATCTAAAAACTCAACTTGCAGTTTTTGTAAAAGTTTTCCTATTTCTATTGCAGATGATGATGAAATTGTACTCATATCTATTACAGTGGTGCCAGGCTTTAAATAAGAATTTATTCCAGTACGATCGTTAAAAACACTTTCAACATCATTTGTGTCTGGCAGGATAGAAATTATAAAATTATTATTAGCGATAGCTCTTAAATTGTTGACAGCTTTGATTTTTTCTTTTTCTAATCTTTTTGTAATCTTAGGATTAATATCATATACCTTAACATCATAACCCTGCTTTACTAAATTTTTTAGCATTGGCAAACCCATATTGCCTGCACCAATAAAACCAATTGACTGATTTGTTCTATCCTTACCCTTCATACATTAATCTTTCAGAGTTTAATTTTAATTTTACAAACAAAAGTAAACATAAATTATAATAAAATTACATTTTTAATCCAACTGAATTTTCATTTAATTATAAATAATTATTTCTGATCATTAACATGATAATTGTTTAATCTTGCAAAAAATGCCTAATTTTGTATCATTTCTTTAGTATGATATTGGAGTGTGGTGTGAATCAGACAAAAAAATCATTATCCGAGCTTTGGTCTCTTCTGAGATATGAAGAAAAAAAATTTGGAATAGACAATCTTACTTTGACTGAGAGAGATATTTTTCAAGCAATATTACATCTAAAAGGAAATAAAGATAAAATTAAACTAGAAAAGATTTTAGAGAATTGCCCACATCCAAGAGCTACATTTTTTAGATGTTTAAAAAAACTTCGAAGAGAAAATATTGTGCTAGTTACTAAAGATATCATCGATACAAGAAAATCCTATTTAAGTGTACCAAAAAAGTTTAATCAATAAATTTATAAAATCTTTCTTAAAAGCTATTAACCTGTTATAACAATTAGATTGTTGCAAAAATATCACCTAAATTTGCAAAAATGCGAATTAAATTATTATTTTCTTCCTGTATTATTATAATTATAGTATCAAAATGATACCAAAAAAAATATATTGCGTATCCCCGTAATTTTTTGGTTGGCGTCTCAATAAATCAATGGGACGCCATTTAAAAATTAGTAATCTTATAAGGAGATATATATGAGAAAATTACTTTTAGGAACAACATCTTTGGCTGCTGCTGCTACTCTTTCAGCAAATGCTGCATTAGCAGATATTTCGATCTCTGGTTATTATGAGTGGAAGTATCAGTCAAGAAGTTCAAACATTACGACTAATGATGGTACAACCTTCGCTAGTGACTCAGAAATTAAATTTACTTTTTCTAACAAAACCGATTCTGGTCTTGATATAGCAATGGTCACTGAGTTAGAGTCAGATGATACTGATACAGCCATTAACGAAAGTTCAATATCAATTGCAGGTGGTTTTGGTAAGCTTGTTTTAGGTGGTAATGATAGCGTTGGTGACGACTATGGTATTGAAGAAGGTGATATAGTATCTGAGGAAATCAATGCTACTGGTGTAGATTCTCTTACACTGCTGGACTCTGATATTGCAGATATGGAAGGTGATGCTAATAAAGTTTCATACCATATCCCTGCTATGGGCGGATTAACTGCTGGTGTGTCTTTTACTAATTCAGGTGCAGCTGGTGCGTCTGATACTACATCTGTTGGTGCACAATATGCAATGTCAGCTGGCGGTGCATCAATCACATTAGGTGGTGCAACAGCTACAACTGAAAATTCAACTCAGGACATTGACTCACAAAATATGGGTATGAAAGTTGTAACAGGTAATGTAACTTTTATTGCTTCACAAGGTAAATATGAAGCATCTTCGACTGATGAGACAGGTACTGGTGCAGGTATTTCATTTAAAGTAAATGATGCAATGACTATTGGTGCATTCACAGTTGAAGTTGAAGACGATACTTCAAGTGAAGAATACACAAACACAGGTGCTGAGATAAAATATTCCATCGCATCAGGTCTTACAGCTTTCATAAACGTTGAAGACTACGATTATAAGGTTGGAACAAGTACTTCAACAACTGCAGATTCTGGTACAGTTTCTAAACTTACAATTAAAGCAACATTCTAATTGCTTTAGTTAAACTAATTAAAAGGCGACTTAGGTCGCCTTTTTTGTTAACAATCTTAATCAGATTTCAAATCCACATAACTTTAAAAAAAATTAATAATTTGAAGGTTATAAAATATACATGAAAATATATTTAGATGTACTTTTATCCAATTTAATAGTATTTTCAATATTTATTATAACTCTTATTTTATGGAAAATTTACTTTTATGGTGAAGATTTACTTACTTATATATACTTTCCATTCGGGATTATAATCTTAACATTTTTATTTTTTGGCAATATAGCAATTTTTGGATTAATTTTTGGTTTTATTATATTCCGCTATATTTTCCTAACATCTGATATCTATTTAAATGATACAATTTTTTTAATATATTCTTTATCATATGTTTTTTGCATGCCTATATTATTGCTTATCTTAAATCTTTTGAATTTTAAAATAGGCATAGGAAACAGTTACGAAATAGATAAAACTAATATTTATCATGTAATTTTAGTAACTTTTTTTGCATCCATTATTTACCTTATTTTAATATTTATTTTTTCTCTTTTTATTCTACCTATAAAGATAGATGTTTATAGCATTATAGGTAATTTTATTGGAGCCTCTTTGTTAATTTTGATTCTAAAATTAATATTTGTTATTCAATTTTTTGTTCGAAAATTATTGTGATTAATTTTAAAATTTATTATTAAGTCGTGGTTTCCAAAATGGACGGAACAATTCAATTTTTGGACAACGGTTCATGACAACTTTTAAACCTGCATTTTCTGCGAGACGAGCCGCTTCATAATTAACAACACCAATTTGTCCCCATAAAACTTTAGCACCAATTTCTATCGCTTCTTCAGCTATGCTTAATAAATCTTCTGATCTTCTAAATACTTCAACCATATCTACTGACCGATTAATTTTTTTTAAATTTGGGAAAACCTCTAAGCCTCTTATTTCTTTTAATCCAGGTTTTGGGTTTACTGGTATCATATCATAGCCTGTTTCATGTAATACTCTTAGAACCCCATAGCTAAACTTTGTTTTATCAGGACTTGCTCCAACCATTGCGATAGTCTTCACAGAGCTTAAAATATCTTGAAGATAATTGTCTTTATACGGTTCGTCATGATTCATATTAGTCATCTTTAATTTCCCTGACAGTTGCAATATCAGATTTTAATTCGTGTGGCGCAAGTGGGTCTATAAATGGATTACGATATAATTTATCATGACTTTCCACTCCTATGTCAAAAGTACAATTTGATTTAGCTCTTGCCACACATAATATTACATAACCATCATTAATTTGCCTATTATTAAGTGCTACTTGAGATTTTTGGTCAACTTTACCTTTAATTAATTTGGCAGCACACGTAATACATCCGCCGTATTGACAACCATATGGTAAGTCAAGACCTAGCGCACGTAGTTCTAATAATAAAGGTCTACTACCTTTAACCTCATATGTGGTGTTATTACGATTTGCTATTGTAATTTTCTTCATAGCCAAATATCACTTGTGCAGTCACCCCCAGGGTAACGACTTTCGTGACAACGACTTGGACCATTTGGTTCATCACCAAAGTTTATAACAAATTCTTTATTAATTTTCATACCACCATTTTCCACATCACAATCGATCATGAGCATTACACCACCTTTAGTTCTAATTTCTGGATAAAATTGATTATCCCAAGTTGAAAAAAGTGATGTAGTTACATACAACCTTTTCCCATCTAAGGATAATTGATACATCTGTGGACCCCCAGCAACTTTAACACCATTTACTATTGGTGCTTTACCCAACAGACCACCCATCCAAACTTGACCAGTTAAAACTGGGTTGTGTGGGTCTGTAATATTATATTGTCTCATGTCACCATGAAGCCAATTATTAATATAGAGATATTTATCATCCATAGACACTAAAAGAGCTGACATTACTCCTGGTATTGGAATGGGCCAATCTGAATGAGGCTCATTGTCAATGTCTATGATCTTTTCCCATTCCCAATTTCCATTTTCAGACTTCCAAAAATGTATAACATTTGCGCTTAAGGCTGCACCACAAAATCCATGACTACTATTTGGGTTATGTAAAAATTTTACTTCTAAGGGTATGAGGCCATCTTCTCCTAAATACATTGTTTGAATTGGCTTTTTTTTCTTAAAATCCCAAATATGTAATCTTCTTCCATATTTAAGATGACCAACTTCTTCAAGATCAAAACCTGGCATAAATGTGTTTGGGGCCGCCCATTCTGAACTAACCATTACATTATGACGTGGCTGATACCAAAAATCATAACTAAATGGTATATCTCCCATCGTATTTTCCCAGCGTCCTAAAATTTCAAAATCTTTGTTAAGATGAAGATAACCTCCAGGAGCCTCCCCTTTTGCATCCCCAAGAAAAGAGATAATTATTTCTGAACCTAAACAATGAACTGTATGAGGTCCTGATAAATTGGTCTTAGACTTAATTTCTGAGCCTTGAATAACTTTATATAAGGTGGGGGCTTTTGGATTTGTTGCGGTATCAACAACATAAATATTATTGGATCTAACGCCAGGAACAATTAAGTATTTTCTACTCATACTATTATCGTCATGACAAGATGAACACGCATTCCACCCCATATGATGAAGTTCATCTCCTATTCCTGGCATTTCTAGTCTATGTATTACTTTTGAGTAACTATCACTCTTTGGATCAACGTCAACTGTAGCTAAGTAATCAGGTTTTTGAATACCAGTTCCAGTATAAATAGCTATGGTATAAAGTAATTTTTCACTTGGTGCTTTAACTGCTTCTGAAGGACTTGCGTATCCTGGACCACAACATAATCCTTCCATAATTAATCTCCTAAAAATATTGTTAGCCATTAAAAAATTACAACAAAAAAACCTGAGGTAAAAGTTAATTTTTAAGTTAAATGATCAATGTAATCTTTTATCCCTCTTTCTATTGAATATTGAGGTTCCCACTGAATATCTTTCTTAACTTTTTTTAAACTAAAAAGTTTTCTACTACTTATAGAATTGTGATTTGAAAAGTTCACATGTAAATTGTCTATGTATCGACTGATTTCGTCAAAAATTTTTTGGTATGACGGAAAATCGGGTCCTGAAATATTATAATCATAAAAATGTTTTTTTTCATGAAATATACATTTTTCTATACATGAAACCACGTCATTTACATATACATATGGCCAACAAAAATTACTTTTAAATGGTAAGGTAATTTTGTTATTTTTATTTCCTGAATTTATAATATCATTAATAAAACAGCTTGTTGATCTTCGATGTCCATAGATAGTCGATAACCTTAGAGATATTATATCCATTTCATAATTTTCATAATACTTCTTTAATAATAAATCGCACGAAGCCTTTGTTGCCCCATATAGATTTTCTGGAGCAAATCTATAATCTTCTGTTGTATCACTTTCTGCAAGCTCTCCATATGCTGAAATGGAAGAGCAGAAGATAAATCTATTAATTTTTTTATAAATCCTAGCAGCTTCAATTAAATACATAGTAAAAAAAATATTATTTTCGATGATTAATTTTGGATTTTCATTTACCAACATTGGACCAGAAATTCCACCAGTGTGAATAATTTTTGTGATATCGTATTTTTTTAATAAGTTTGTAACATCCTCAACACTATTTAAAGGAATTGAAATATGTTTATAGTTTTCGTTACATTCTTTGTTAACAACAGGGTCAAGACCAACAATTAGATTACTCTTTTTTAATAGTTTTGTAACTAAGGGAGCACCGACTAAGCCAGATGAGCCTGTAATAAGGATGTTTTCTAAATTCATATTTTCTCTCTACATTTTTTAATAATTTCTTATAATTTTATCATTGAAAACGTAACAAGCTTATTTAAAAATTTAAATAACTAATCTTTTTTAAAGGAGGTTTAAATGAAATTGTATTTTGCCCCTAACTCACGCGCGGTCAGGATAGCCTGGCTTCTTGAAGAATTAGGTATGGACTATGAAATAGAAAAATATTCAGTAGGCGATAAAGCTCTTAGAACTCCAGAGTATTATAAATTGCATCCTATGGGAAGAGTTCCTGTGTTAAAAGATAAAGAAGTGATAATATATGAGTCTGGTGCAATTCTTGAATATCTCCTAGCCAAATATGATAATGGGAGATTTTGTCCAGATAAAAATGATCCAACGTTTCCTTATTATCTACAATGGCTTCATTATGCTGAAGGCTCAATTATGCCACAAGTTAATACTATTGTTGTAGAGACTATCTTACTACCGCCTGAACGAAAAAATGAGGTTAACGTTGCAAGAGCTTTTAAACTTTTAAATGTTGCACTTTTAAACATAAATAATAACTTAGAAAATAAAGACTTTTTAACTGGTACATTTTCTGGTGCTGACATAATGACGGGGCACGCATGTATAGGTGCAAAAAGAGTAAGTGCAGACATTTCAGAAATGACAAATTTAGAAAATTATATTGATCGTTTATTGTCTAGGCCTGCACTACAAAAAGCTATTAAATTTTAATTAACTTAAATTAATTTTTTTATGAGATCATAATCAATATCGTCTCTCGTGATAGGGCTACTTTTATCAATTTTATACTTAAGAATTAATTCACTAATTTTAGACCTGTAAGCTAAATCTTGACAATAATTTCCCTCTTCAATAAGGAAAATTGCTGAGCTTAAATAATACAAAGAGGAAGTTATTTGTCTTGAAGAAGAAGTAAAATCATCTTTGATTTCATTTTCAATAAAATTGAAAACTTTTTCTATTAAAGATAACAAATATTTTTCATGTTTTTTTATAGAATTGATTTTAGCAGAGTCTATAAGAAAATTTTTAAATACATGGATATTATTATCTTTTTTAAGAGCTCTTATTGTGTCTAAAGATATTATATTACTAGTTCCTTCCCATATCGATCCTAGATGAGAATCTCTCAAAATTTTTGGATCTAGCCAATCTTCTATATAGCCTAAACCACCTCTAATCTCCATTGCATCTCCAGCAACTTTTCTAACATCTCTACATGCCCTGAATTTGATAAGGGGTGTTATAATCCTAAAAATTTTCTGGGAAACAATATCTCCATTATCTGCTTTATCTAAGAGATCTGCTGCTTTAAATACGATAGATCTAGAAGCTTCTGTAATTATCAGAATTTTTAAAAGTTGTTTTTGCATTAAAGGAAGATCAATTAATTTTTTATTAAATGCATGACGAGTATTTGAAATAAACAAGCTTTCTTGAAAACACCTTTGCATCATGCCAGATGCTCTAACTCCATTAGATAACCTCGACATATTTATCATGTCGGTCATTTGTTTAAAACCCTCATCAGATTTACCTACAAGATAAGCAAATGCTCTATTTAATTTAATCTCACCACTTGCAAAAGATCTTCCTCCTAATTTATCTTTTAATCTTATAATTTCATAACTATTTAGATCTCCATTTTCTAGTTTTTTTGGCAAAAGAAATAATGCAAGCCCTTTTGTTCCACTGATTTTTTTATTATGTCTAGCAAGAACCATTGCAAGATCTGCATCTGGATTAGAGCAAAACCACTTATCTCCTGTTAAAAACCAATTTCCATCCTCACATTCAGCATATGTATCAATAGACCCTACATCTGATCCTGCATGTTGTTCTGTCATAAACATGGCACCTTGAAATAAATGATCCAAATCTTGTGAAGTTAATTGATCAAAGAATTTATCAATTAATTTTTTGTCTCCAAATTTTGTAAGAGTTCGTGTTAAAGAATCTGTCATACTTAATGGACAACAAAGACCAAATTCACTTTGAACAAATAAAAATGTAAGTCCATATTTGACTATGGGCGGAAGTGGTTGTTGCATTCCAAAAACACCATGCCTGTGTGACATTGCTGCTAAGCCAAATTTTTCAAACGCAAACTTTTCAATTTTTATAAAGTCAGGGTGTTTTTCAATATCATTTGATAATTCACCAACTCTTGATCTTATTTTCAATTTTGGAGGGTTTTTATCAGCTGACAAGGCTAATTCTTCTAATTCAGAACCTACTATCTCTCCTAACTCAATAAACTTGTTTTCAACTTGTTCAAATAATTACTTTCCGCAGTAATATTCTAATAATTTTGAAAACGACTTATCCCTTAAATAAGCTTTATTCCTTTACTATCTGGAATATTGTTTGAAGAAAGAATCACTTTTAAACCTAATTATAATAGCTATGATAAAATTCTAAGTTTGAAATATATAATAATGCCTAACTAGTAATGATGTAACTAACAAGACTTAAATTACAAAGTATTTTAATTTTTAGTTAGTTGATATACTTCATGTGATAAGCCGAGTTCTTTTTCCATTTGTTTAAATTCATCTGATGACATAAACTGTCCAACCATATCAGGATTAAAAACTTCTGTACTAATCATTGCTGTTTCATCATCTACCTTACCAACAATCGTGTTTCTCATCATTTGAGACTGAACTTCTGCATCTGCGTCAAATTTTTTCTTCCATTCATCGTAAGTAGTATTTTTAATCTTCACAATTATAAGAGTGTTCATGTATCAATCCTTTGATTTTATAATCTAATCTGTTACGTCCATTACATTTGACATCTCTTTTATGTCATTATGAAACATGCCCGCCATATCACCTAAAGTGTCTAAAATAGCTTGAGGAGAGTTTGCTTTCCACCAACAATACATAACCATATCGTTCTTTTCATTATTCCAATTCATTTGAAAATTTGCATTTTCATTTTTCATATTTTTACGCACATCATCTGGCGTCATATCTTTCATTGCTTCAAAATACTGATCTCTCATTTCTTCAGACTTAAATTTATGTTCTACCATGTAATCTTTCATTTATTATCTCCTAAAATTTATATATTATTATGATTAATTTTTTTATAACTTCAAAATCTTATTTTAATAAAATTAATTAACTATTCTATTTTAATAGTATTTAAATTACTTAATTAAATAATTAATTAACAGTTAAATGTTGCATTATAATTAAAATTTTTAATTTTTTTCTTTACCTTCCTCTTAGGGAAGGGTTTAAAGATTATTTTGGAGTTAAAATGATTATTCAAGATGTCATACAGATAAACTGGTTCTGCCAACATACTTGGTTACAGTCGTCTAAAAATACTTTGTGGTGTTTGCTTGGGTGTTGTATCGGAGATTTTGGTACAATTGCATATTTTCAATTCATGCAGATTGACTGGCCCGTTATATCAATTATGTCACTGGCCATTGTTAATGGAATATTGACATCTATTGCACTTGAAACTTTTATACTGTCAAAGCAAATGTCTATGAAATTAGCCTTTAAAACAGCAATTGGGATGTCTTTAGTTTCTATGGTTTCTATGGAATTAGCTATGAATTTAACTGATGTTGTACTAACTGGTGGTGCTATTTTAACATGGTGGGTTATTCCTTTTATGCTTATCGCAGGATTTGTAACACCCCTACCATACAATTATTGGCGATTAAAAGCTTTAGGCAAAGCATGTCATTAAATTTTAAAAGTTTTATTAAAAATAAATCTTTATTTCTAATAATTGTTCCTTCAATAATTTTAATTTTAGGAATGATTATCTACTTGGCTGATGAAAAAGTTGCTGAAGCAGCTATTACTTTAAATCCTGATAATAAAGAAACTATATTATTAGGAAAGTCTGTATATGTTCAAAATTGTGCATCATGCCATGGTGCAAAATTAGAAGGTCAAAAAGATTGGATGTCCAGACTCCCAGATGGATTAATGCCTGCTCCTCCTCATGACGAGACAGGTCACACTTGGCATCATAGTGATAAATATTTATTCATGATTACTAAATACGGTATTGAGGATATTATTGGTCAAAAATATCCTAACAATATGCCAGCTTATAAAAATATTCTCTCAGATAAAGAAATTATATCCGTATTATCTTACATAAAAAGTACTTGGCCAAACAAAGTTAAAAAAATCCACGATCAAATCAATAATCGTGAGAAATCAAAGTAACATCTAATTAAAATATTAATGGAAAAAATATGCTATCTCGACGTGAATTTTTAAATTTTTCAGCAGCAACAATTGCTTTAACATCTTTACCTAATCAAATTCAATCTAATCAATTAATTCGTAATTATAAGCTAACAGCTGAGATCACCCCACATTTATTCGATAAGAAAGGTGTCTTGGATAGCTTATGGTTATATAACAAACAATCACCTGGGCCAGTCATTGAGGCAAAAGAAAATGATATCATAAGAGTTGAGTTTGTTAATAATTTAGATGAAGCCAGCACAATCCACTGGCATGGTATAAAAAATATTAATAAGATGGATGGTGTTCCATATTTAACTCAGGACCCAGTTCAGCCTGGAGAAACTTATATATATGAATTTCCAGTCAATAATGCAGGAACATTTTGGTACCATGCACATTTTGAAACTTGGAAACAAATTTCGAAAGGTCTATATGGACCTCTGATAGTCAAAAATCATTTAGATAAACAATTTGATAATGATATCATTATATTAGCTGATGACTGGAGATTGAATAAAAATTATCAATTAGATAAAAAATCATTAGGCTCACTTCATGATTGGTCACACGCAGGAAGAATTGGAAATTGGCTTACTATCAATGGAAAAAAATTTCCTGAATACTCTGTAAGTAAAAATGGCTATACAAGATTAAGATTAATTAATGCCTCTAATGCAAGGATACTATCATTTGGCTCTAGTTTAAATGGAATGAAGATCATCTCAATAGATGGGATGTCGGTAGAACCATTCATTCAAGATAAATTTAATTTGGGGCCAGGACAAAGGATTGATTTGTTAATAAAAACTGATGATATGTCAACAATTGATTTCTTTGAAGTCAGTGGTAAAAAACCGTTAAATGCTTTCAAGCTAAATGTTAATCAAAGTAGTAAAAAAAATATTGTAAAGAAAGACATAAAACTACAATCTTTTAAAAAAATACCTCCGTATAAAAATCCAAAAATATTAAAAATTCATATGCAAGGCGGTGCAATGGGAAATCTTGCTAAAGCCTATTTTGAAGGTGTAGAAAAAAATTTTCGTTCATTAGCAATGGAAGATAAAAAATTCTGGGCATTTAATAAAGAGGTAGGTAAGTATGAACATTCACTCGCAAGTATAAAAAAAGGCGAGATAATAATTTTAGATGTTTGGAATGACTCAAGATGGCCACATAGTATGCATCTGCATGGTAATCATTTCTATGTTGAATCAAAAGAATTTTCTGGCGATGATAAACTAATCCTCAGAGATACATATCTAATGCAACCTGGTGAAAAATCAAAATTTATATATTTAGCAGATAATCCTGGTAAATGGCTTTTTCATTGTCACATGTTGGAACATGCAGCTTCTGGTATGATAGGTTACATAGAAGTAGTTTAATTTAAAATTAAGTATGAACCAAAACTGTGTCCATTAAGCCTTTTCCTCTGATCTGAATGGTTTTTCGCTCTATATTACTATCTTTATAGTTTACTAAATCGAAAGTATTTTTAGACATATGAATACAGTCAGGTGATCCATAGCTCTCTAATCTTGCAGCAGTATTAATAGTATCGCCCCATACATCAAAAGCAAATTTTGACTTTCCAATAACTCCAGATATAGCAGGGCCTGAATTTATTCCTATTCTAAGTTTTATGGGATTTCCATTATGATCTTTGAATTGAGCAGATATTTTTATCATTTCCTTGGCAAGATTAAATAAAGTTAGAGCATGATCTTCTTTTTGAACTGGCATGCCTGAAACAACCATATATGAGTCGCCAATTGTTTTTATTTTTTCTACACCATATGTTTCAGTTAAGTCATCAAACTGAGAAAACATGTCATTTAAAAAACCAACAATTTTCTCTGATGAAATTTTTTCAGACATTTCAGTAAAACTAACTATGTCTGCAAATAAAACAGATATTTCAGGATTATCCATAGATATGGTTTTGATATTATTTTTTAGCTTTTCTGCAATTGATTTAGGCATAATGTTATGAAGAAGTTTTTCAGATTTGTTACGCTCTTGTTCTAAAAAGATAGAATACATCCCCATAGGTAATCCTAAGACAAGTAAACTGCCAACTATATTGCTGACACCAATGATAGACTCTGTTAAATCATTGATCTTATAAAGAGGTTCCATTTCAGAAAAAGAAATAAACATATATGAATAGATTGAAATAAAGACCAAAGCTAAAAAGGCTTTAAGCCTAATATCTAAAGGGACAGCAATAATTAATATTGCTAAGTTAATGTACCAAAGGTGAAAAAATGAATTCCAGCCAATCAAAAAAATAAATGCTGTAGCTGAACCTACGCCAGCAATGCAAGATAATATAACTCCAAGTTTTGCAAAACCTAAAGTATGTAGAATAAATCCAAACGCTATAAATGAAGCAAAAAACAATTCAGAAAGAACTAAAGGTTCCCAATTTTGAATGGTCAAATAAAATAAAAAATCCCTTCCAATAAGCCCTACTCCACCAGCTATAAAACCTAACTGCATTGCTAGAAAAGCAGGTTTCCATTTTTCTGGATATCTTAAAGGAGGAACGCTTAATATATTAACAATAAAATTAATCATTTATTAAAGTCCATTTATAATTTTAAAGACTAAACCTTTCTGTTGGGGTAAGGTAAAGAAAAAAATAAAATAATTGAAGTAATATTTTATAACTAACTGTACTTTTAAAAAAACTAGAAAAATATGGTAAATTTCAATTGGTAATTATTGAATTATAATAGATGAGCGAGTTTGTTTTAGTCATTTTAGTAACGATGGGTCTAAGTAAGGATCCCTCTACCTATGAAATAAGGGTTCCAAAAAAAACCTACAAACAATGTATAGAAGATTCTAAAACTTATAAATTTCCATTTGAAGAGCTGCATAAAGTTATATCTGTAAAAACTAGATGTGAAAAAGTAATTGGAAAACAAAGACAGTTGGAAAATGACAAATCTATTTAAAATTATTTTCAAATTATAAAAATAAATAGGTTTCATTTTATTTATTTCATTAAATTTTTGTTACGAAGAATAATATTTTAAAAATTATTTAAAAAAATAAAATAGCATTGACCTTCCCCTAAGGGTAAAGCTTATATGTTATATTGAATTAAGTTATCATTAATAAATTATCTTGATTTACATAAGTTTTTTTAAAAAATCGGAGTAAATATATGATTAAGACTCTCGTAATCTGTGTATTAAGTTTATTTTTAAATTTCTCAACTGCTACAGCTCACTCTCCAGTAGGATTTGTGGTTCCAAAAGATGGGTCTATAATCAAAAAGGCTCCAGAAAAAATGGAAATCGTTTTTACTGCCCCGGCAAAACTGATTAAGGTTGAGTTTTCAAAAGTTACATCAAACCAAAAAAAATCATTAATTAATGGCCTGCTTGGAAACGAATCTTTAACTCCAATAAAATTAAATAAAGATCATCTTATGAATGAATCAAGACGACATATTATCAGTCTACCTAAATTAGACGATGGTATATATAAAACAGCATGGCGCGCACTTAGTGAAGATGGTCACGCTATCAAGGGTGAGTTTATGTTTGAGGTGTCACCCGAAGGTTCAGATGTATCAGGCGCTGATGTAAAATTGTTAATTGGTAAAGGTCAAGTTAAACGTGTAAGAGGGACAAAAATAACAATAAAACATGGACCATTAGGAGAGTTAATGCCAGCGATGACAATGGAATTTAATGTCTCAGACAAAAAAGTAATCTCAAACTTTAAGAGGGGAGACAAAGTTAGGTTTCAAGTGAATAAAGAATTAGAACTTATTAAAATTGAATTAAATTAAAAGACTAATAAAATATGTATATAAAAAAAGAAATAACTACAAAAACTAATTCTAAAAAAACTATTTTTACCTCTGCTAACTATTTTAATTTTCAAAATTTTTTATTCACTTTTAAAGCTCTAGTTTTCTTAATGATTGTTGGAACCATTTCGTTTTCAGTAAATGCCAAAAGTGAAGAGAATTCAACAAGTAAAAATATATATAAATCAATTTTTGACTCTTATGAAAAATGGGAATGGGAGGACACATCAGACTGGATTATTTCAAATAAAACAGTCGATGAGATTGGAGGGTGGCAATATTATTCTCGTGAAAAAAGCGAGGAAAAAAAATAGGTTAGCGATGAAATTTAGAATTTTTTATTTTGGCTTAATATTTTTAGTATCTGGTTGTACGTCTTATAAATTTGATCAAAGTTTAAATAATATTAACAGCAACAAAGATATTGTTATTGCTGGTAAAATAACCGCAGCTATTAACCAGGAACAACAAAATGAATTATTTAATAATTCAAAAGCGCTTCTAAATTCAGAAGTTGGTGAAAAGGAAGCTGTAGAATTAATGCTTTCCAAAAGTCCTAGTTTTCAATCCCTTTTATTTAAATATCGCGGAAGTGGGTCAGCTGCTGCTCAAAAGGGAAGGATTTCTAATCCAGTGTTTTCGTTTGAACGAATGGTGAAGGGTTCTGAAATAGAATATGGGAGGTTTCTGAGTTTTGGACTCCTTGATTTGCTTTCACTTCCAACTAAACAAAAATCCTCAAAACTTGCTGTTGATTTGAATGATATAAATTTTGCTTCTGAAATTTATGGGGCAATTAGTGATGTAAGAATGTCTTGGTTTGAAGCAGTTGCTTCAGAACAACAACTAACTCTTTATGATAATGCCTTTGTTGCTCTTTCTGCGAATGCTGAACTTGCTAAACGAATGAAAAAAACTGGTAATATGACAACTAGTGATAGAGTTCGTCAACAATTAATCTATTCGGAAGCCACTGTAGCACTTGCTAAAGCGAAAATGAGAAAAATATCTAGTAGGGAAAACTTAATACGTAAAATAGGTCTAACCGAGAGTGAAGCTAATAATTTAACCATACCTAAAAAATTACCAGAATTACCAAAAACACCAATGTCAATAGAGAAAATTGCTGATAAAATCAGTGACAGATTTGACGTAAAAACTGCTCGTATTGAATATGAATTGCTGTTGGAACAGTTAGGAGTTGAAAAAATTAATTCTTACACAGATATCGAATTTGGATATAGAAATGATAGAATAAAAGATGATGGAGTTATATCAAACAAAAAAGGCTATGAACTTGAAATTAAAATCCCAATCTTCGATTGGGGTAATCTTCAAAGAGATACAATTCAAGCAGATCTAATTGCTAAGCAAAAAATTTATGAGAATATCGTATTAGCTGCAGCGTCTGAACTTCGTGAGGCTTATCAAAACTATAGGACTGCCTTTGATATCGCAAAACATTATTATGATCAAATTATTCCAATGCATGAAATACTCTTAGAAGAAGCAACTTATAATTATAATGGAATGATAATTGGAATATTTGAGTTGATGCAAAGTGGACTTGAGAAATCAACAGCTGAGATAAAAGCTACAGACGCATTACAAAACTTATTTACTGCAGAACTAAACTTAAATAGTGTTGTTCTAGGTAGAAAACTAGGGGCAAAATCAAGAACCACAGAGATTGCCTCTAATAAAGCTAAAAAAGGGCATTAGTGAAAGATAATAGTAAAAATGGAGACTTAAGTGAAAACAAGACGCGAATTTATAAAGATGTCTGCATTAGCAGGCACAGCAATAGCAGGTGCATCCGTTGCTACCTCGTCACTCGCAGGGTTACCCGAGCCGGTAATACAAACATCTGCAGACACAATCAGTCCAAATAAGTCGAAAGAAACATCCGAGTATAATCCAGTTGTTACACTTAATGGATGGACATTGCCTTACAGAATGAACGGTAACTTTAAAGAGTTTCATTTAGTTGCTGAACCTGTTGTTCGTGAACTAGCACCTGGAATGAATGCTAATCTTTGGGGATATAATGGTCAAAGTCCTGGCCCTACAATTGAAGTTGTTGAGGGTGATAAAGTTAGAATTTTCCTTACAAATAAATTACCAGAACATACAAGTATTCATTGGCACGGCCAAAGGCTACCCAATGGAATGGATGGAGTAGCAGGGCTAAACCAGTTAGCTGTAAGTCCTGGTAAAACCTTCGTATATGAATTTGAAGCAAAACGACCAGGAACCTTTATGTACCATCCTCATGCTGACGAAATGACTCAAATGGCAATGGGTATGATGGGATTTTGGGTTACTCATCCAAGAAAAGAACATCCATGGATTAGCAAAGTAGATAGAGATTATTGTATTTTACTAAATGCATTTGATATTGTCCCAGGCTCAGAGACACCAAAAATAATGACCATGCTTGATTTCAATTTATGGGCTTGGAACAGCAGAATTTTTCCTGGAATTTCACCCCTTATAGCAAGAAAAAATGACCGTGTTAGAGTAAGAATTGGAAACTTAACAATGACAAACCATCCTATACATGTCCATGGAATAGAGTTTGAGGTAACAGGTACAGATGGTGGACCAACTCGACCAGAGAGTCGATGGAAAGAAGTAACTAGTGATATAGCAGTTGGCCAAATGAGGCAAATAGAGTTTATTGCTGATGAAGAAGGAGACTGGGCAATGCACTGTCACAAAAGCCATCATTCAATGAATGCTATGGGTCATAATGTACCTACAATGATTGGTGTTGACCATAGAGGAGTGTCAGAAAAGATTAAGAAGTTAGTTCCAGATTATATGGTTATGGGTGAACGAGGAATGGCTGATATGACTGAAATGACCATGCCATTACCAGATAATACTATTCCAATGATGACAGGAGATGGTCCTTATGGCTCTGTTGAAATGGGAGGTATGTTTAGTATACTTAAGGTTAGAGCTGATCAAGCCCCAGGTGATTACACTGATCCCGGCTGGTTTAAAAACCCTATAGGTAAACAGGCATATGAGTATAAAGGAGAATTGCCAAAAATGTCAAAAATAAATGGAACAGGCAATCCACTTATGTCTTCAAAACCTAAGATAAAAACAACTCAATTTACAGCTGTAAAACCAAATTATAGGAAAAGTTAATAAATACATCTAAGAATGTAAGAGGGTATAGTTGATGGATGTATGGATCGTTTTCACTCCTATTTTGAAAGTTCTACTTTATTTGGCTGGATTAGCAGTAGTTGGAACAAAATTATTTGATCTTCATTTTAGTAAGTTTCAAACATTAGATAACATTGAATACTGTAACGTTTTATCTAAAAAGAGTTGTTTGTATGGCCTTATAATATCAGTTGGGATGATATTTTCCATAGCAGGTAATCTAGGTGGAGAATTTTTGAGTATTTTAGACCCAATTATTTTAGAGCTTGCTTTAACATCAAAGGCAGGATATGCAGCAATTTTTGCATTAATTGGTTTTATACTAATTGGAATTAGCACAAGACGTGAAATAGTCTCTATTCAGTTCCTTGGGTGGCTAGGTATTGGTTTTGTTCTTTTATCATTTATTTACACAGGTCATTCCCAAAAATCTGGTATCTTGGCACAGATTTTACTTTTATTTCATCTCATTTGTGTGGCGTTTTGGATTGGATCATTTATACCATTATACAATATGTGCTCATCCGCAAATACAAGTAATCTTCATGTAATAGCCCACAGATTTGGTATTTTAGCTGTTTTTTATTTGGCTGTTTTAATAATATCTGGAGGTTCATTTGCATATATTTTGATGAATGACATTAGTTTATTGTTCAGCACTTCTTATGGTAACGCATTTTTAATTAAAATGTCTTTAGTTTCTTTATTACTTTTCTTTGGAGCTCTAAATAAATTTAAAAATGTTCCATTAATAAAAAACGAGCCTACAGTTGGCTCGTTTCAACTCAAAAAATCCATTCGCATTGAAATGTTCATTGCACTACTCATTTTATCCTTAACTAGTATTCTTACCACTTCGATGACTTTACCTATGGGTGGTTAAAATCATTTATTTAATTCAGGCCTTGCTTATAAATGAATTTTGAATTTTATACTTTAATTTATATAAAATCCGCTCTAATAATTTCTTTCTTTCTAATATTTTCCCAGTCAGTTTTTATGAGAAAATCATGGGCAATATTAGAGATGAACTGATCTGCGTTGTAACGTCCAACAATTTGGAAACCAATTGGCAGGTTTGTTTTTGACAATCCACATGGAACTGATATTGCTGGATTGCCTGAAACGTTAAATGGTGATCGAGCGTGTCTCATATAGTATTTATTAATTTGTGAGATATCGCCAATATTGAAAGGAAGATCAAAATTTGTAGGTGTGATTAAAATATCAAAATTTTCCAACACTTCATGGATGTTTTGAGTTAGTTCTTTTTTTTTATTTTTAGCATTTTTATAACTTTCATCTGAGATATATTTACCTTTATATAATCTTTCAAATGTTAATTTATCTATTAGATCCTCTCTTAATTCTAATTCTTTATTAAACTGTTTATAACCTTCTTTAGCCATTATTTTACCATTTACTTCGTGGTAAGTTTTAAGATTATCAAGATTTACTTTTGAAACTACCGATCCATTTTCTTCAAATACTTTGATAGTTTTTTCAAATGATGCAACTACTTCCTCGTTAGCTATAAAATCCTTATTATAAAAATGTTCAATAATACCTATCTTAAGATTTTTGAAATTGTGATGTACTGTATTTAGAGTTTTTTTTAGTACCGAAAAAATAAGTGATATGTCTTTTCCAGTTCTTGCCATTGGGCCAACTGTATCTATAGTCTTAGCTAAAGGTTGTATACCTCTCATTTCTATAGAATTATAAGTTGGTTTGAGACCCACTATTCCACACATTGAGGAAGGATTTCTTATTGAACCACCTGAATCAGTTCCCAACGCAAATGGTACAAGATATCCTCCAACTGCAGACCCAGATCCACTTGAAGATCCACCAGCTGTTTTATTAAAATCCCACGGATTACTTGCTGGTTTATCAACACCTGAGAATGTTGGGGCACCTATTGCTAATTCATGTGTATGTAATTTCCCAATACAAATTGCACCTTCATCAATTAATTTATTTACAACAATTGAGTTGTTTTTTTTTACTTCAGATTTTTCAAAAAGCTTAGATCCATTCATAGTTTTTTCTTGCTGAACGTCTATAACATCTTTTACTCCAAAAGGGATTCCTTCAAGTTTTCTCTCGGTATTATTTAGGTAATGTAGCTCTGAGAATTTGGCCTGTTTCATAGCCTTTTTCTCAGCTATCGAAATAAATGCATTAAGCTTCGGATTAAGCTTTTTAATTACATCAAACGTATTTTTTAAATTTTCTACTGGTGATAGTTTTTTAGACTTATATAGATTTATCAAATCGCAGGCTGAGAAAAAAATTGTATCATGCATTTTCTTAAAATTCTTTTCCTTTAATCAAATTAATTCTTTTGATAATGAGCAGTCATTAATTCAAATAATGATTTTTTAACTAACCCCTTGGTCTTGACGATAATGAGCATCCACCATCAACTACCATTAGATGGCCTGTAACATATCTTGCCCAACTTGAAGATAAATACACAACAGCTTTTCCAATATCCCAACCATCTCCCTCCATCTTTATCAGAGAAGCGTTTTGCCTTTGAGAACGATGTTGCTTGGTCATCCCACTTAAGTAAACCATAGGTGTATAGACTGGACCTGGAAGAATACAATTTACTCTTATTCCATCTGCTCCATGATCCACTGCCATAGCTTGACTAAGTGATAAAACAGCCCCCTTAGAGGCAGAGTATGTAGTGAATCCTCTTGGTCTAGTAGCAGAAATAGAAGATATATTTACAATTGATCCCCCATTTCCTGACTTTATCATTTCCGGAATAGCAAATTTTGACATCAGAAACATTGGTTTAAGATTAATATCCATAACATGATCCCAATTTTCTTCTGGTTCATCAACTACAGATAGCTTGCTAGCAATACCTATATTGTTATCCAATATATCTAATCTTCCCCACTTACTTATAGCAAAATCTACAACTTTTTTGCATTGTTCAGATTTTGTTAAATCTGCACTAATACTTGTTGCCTCTCCGCCTCTGTCTTTAATCATTTGAACAGTGTTTTTTGCTAATGCGTCATCCTTATCAGCAACAAGTACTTTTGCACCTGCCTCGGCTAATAATATAGAGGCTGCTCTCCCATTTCCTATGTCTTTTCCAACTGCTCCGCCTCCAGCAACAATGGCGACCTTATCTTTAAGACCAAAATCAAGGGTTTCAATCATTATTCTTACTCCAAAAATAACTGCCATTTTATATAAATTTATACAATAATAGTATGAAAATAAAAAAATTATTTAATTAAATTTAATTTAAACTTAATGTTAATTTATGATGAAAAATAATAAAAAAAAGATTTGCGTAGTAGGCGCAAGTGGCTTAGTAGGATCTAGTATCGTCAGATATGCTCTAGAAAAAGGCTATTTTGTAAATGGAACTCTTACAGATAAGTCAGATACAACTAAGGTCAAGTATTTAAAAAAACTCAAAAATTCTAATAACTTAGAATTGTTTAGCGCCAAAATGGAAAACGAAAAAGATTTTATAAATCCGATGGAAAACACAGATGCTGTTTTTATAGCATGTTTAATTCCCACATATAAGGGTAAAGACGGGACCCCAGCCAAAAAGATGGATGATAAAAGAGGCTATCAAGAGATAATTAATCCGACAGTTAATGGATGTTTGAACATAATCAAAGCAGCTAAAAATAAAGGTATAAAGAATATTATCATATGTTCTTCTACATCTAGCACGAACCCTGTTCCACCTATAGAATTTAAAAATGAAATAGAACATTGGTCCGATGAAAAAGAGCAATGTAAAGCCAAAAAATATACATCTGCTACTAAAACAGTTATGGAGAAAATAGCTATTAAATATTGTGAAGAAAATGATATTAGACTTTCAATAATTTTACCTACAGGGTTATATGGTGATCCTGTTTTACCTATGCATCTAAAGCATAACCCCTTTATCTGGCTAAAAAGAGTGATTGATGGTGGCATTCCTAGACATGAGAAAATACCTAACGATTCTGCTTCAATGATACATTTAAGGGATCTAGCAAAAATATTTTTAGCAGTTTACGAAAACCCTAGTGCATCTGGTAGATATTTTGGAGTTTATAAAAGTCTTCATTGGGAAGATATTTATAATGAATGTAAAAAATTAATACCAAACATGAAAATGCCCCAAGGTTTTTCTGAAACACCTGTAAAACCAACTACGTTTGATTTCACAAGAAGAGATACACTTAACGTAAAAATAAGAGATTTTTCTTCAACTTTAAAAGAAACAGTTGATTGGCTAAAAACAAATCCTTTTTCAGAAGAAATAGGTAATGAATAGATTAGAACTTGTTTTATTTTCATTATTCATACTCTTTTTACCAACGATATTGTATTGGGTTGATATTTAATTCTTTTATTTTTTTCCAATAACATAAATAGGATCTTATTATGAACAATTTCAAAGAAAGAGATTTTTTCCATGAAGGTATGAGAGAATTCCAAGATCTTTTTGATGGCCGAAGAACAGCTGAAGCTATAGAAAAAAATAGAAAACATTATGAATTTTGGGATGATGAAAAAGAATTAATAAAAAATTCTAAGTTTTTCTTCATTGCTAGTTCATGGAATGGATATATTGATTGTAATATAAAATCAGGAGATGCAGGTTTTGTAAAAATAGTTGAAAAAGGAATTATTGAGTATCCTGAATATGACGGAAATTCAATGTATCGTACTGCTGGCAACATTTCTAAAAATCCAAATGTAGCTTTACTTTTTCTGAACTTTGACGGGAAAAGCCGAAGAATTAGGATTAATGGTCAGGCAACTATCCATCATGACAAAAAATCTATAGAAGATCATTTTGGTGCAAAGTTTGTTGTGAGAATTAATTGCGAAATATATCCAAACTGTCCAAGGTATATTCCGAATCTAGAAAAAGATGAATCGTCAGCATATGTGCCAAGAAAGGGTAAAGGAATTCCACCTGCGCCTGAATGGAAAGAAAGAGATTACATAAAAAATATTTTACCAAAGGATGACCCTCACAAAAATCAAAATTAATTGTAGTTACAGAGTGCCTAAGATTGATTCGTGTAGAATTTAAATTTTTGTAATAATTTTAACAAATCGATAAAAATATATGCAAAACTTTTAATCAATAATAATTTTTAAATAGAGTTTTCTTTTGTAATGCAAACAAAAGTGTGACTTGGGTAAAAAGTTAACAAATATATGATTGCCTATTTATTGAGCAAAAATTTTTCATGCTAACTTTTAATTGACTCATTATTTTATTTTATCGATCCTAGAATACTTTTGAAAGTTATTGGGGAATAACGTTCTAAAGATAAAATAAATTGGAGGAGAAATAATGAATAAGTTTATTAATTATATTTTTTATAGTCTATTTTTTTTATTATTTTCAAACTTAGCTAGCGCTGACACAATAAAATTTTGGACTACAGAAGAGCAACCTGCGCGTCTTGCAAAACAAAATGCAATGGCTGCAGATTTTTGGCAAAAGACTGGTCATGAAGTAGAGGTTATACCTGTATCGGAAAAAGATCTAGGTAAAAGAGCAACAGCTGCATTTGCTGCAGGCGATTTACCTGATGTTATTTATCATACATTACAGTATGTTCTCCCATGGTCGGAGGCTGGTATTTTAGACGTAGAAACTAATGATGACATAGTTAATTCTTTAATGAAAAGAACCTTTGCGCCAGGCGCTATTAAAATGGCGCAATTTGACGGGAAAACTGCTGCAGTTCCAGTTGACGGCTGGACACAAATGGTAGTTTATCGTAAAGATATTTTTGATGCAGCTGGATTAGCTCCACCAAATAGCTATGCAAATATTGAAAAAGCAATAGATAAATTACATAACCCACCAAATATGTACGGTTTTGTTGCAGCAACTAAGGTTGATGAAAATTTTATGAGTCAAGTTTTGGAGCATGTTTTTTTAGCTAATGGGGTATCGCCTGTAAATAAAAATGGTTTCAGCCCACTAGACGAGAAAGCAACCTCTGAGGTTTTAAATTTTTATAAAAAGATTGCTAAAGCTTCTCCAGCTGGCGAGTTATACTGGAAACAATCTCGAGCAATTTATTTTGCTGGTAAAGCTGCTATGATTATATGGTCACCTTTTATTTTAGATGAATTAGCTGGTTTAAGAAACTCCGCACCACCAACAATCAATGATGACCCAACTTCAAAGGCTTTAGCACAAAAAACTGGAATTGTAACAACATTTGGAGGTCCATCTAATCCTGCAGGCGCTGCTTGGGCAGATATACGTTATTTTGGAGTAACCTCAGACGCAAATACTGACGTTGCTGCAGAGTTTGTTAAATATTCAATGAAAGATGGATATACTGCTACACTTTCAATTGCACCAGAGGGCAAATTCCCAGTTCGTAGAGGTGAGCCTTTTGATACAGCAAAATATGTAAATGCATGGTCAAAGTTACCAGTTGGAGTTGATAGAAAGGCTCCTTTATCAGAATTATATTCAGATCTTACAATTAATAAAATTGTTTCTGGACTTCAAACTGCTGATAGATGGGGTGTAAAAGAAGGTCAACTATCTTTAGCATCAAAAATTATAAATTCACAAATTATTAATCGAGTAGTTCGTGAATTCATTGATGATCAAATTGATGTTAAGACTGCTGTAAGTAAGTTAAATAAAGAACTTTCAAAAATAAATTAAATTATTCGTTAGACGATCTATATAAGGTCGTCTAACTTTTTATTATAATTTAAAGTATTTTTGAATGACAAATATCAAAAAAAAAAATAAGAACACTTTATTAGAAAAAGAAAAAAAACTTGGCCTAATACTTCTACTACCAACTATTTTAATAGTATTATCTGTAGTTATATTTCCACTCTTAGCTAATTTTTGGATTTCCTTTAAACCAGTATCATTGGGAGATCTGCGTCCACCAAAACTTATAGTAAAAGAACGCATTAAAGGCAATTTATCTGACAAAAGTCAAATTGCAGAAATTCAATATAGATACAGAAATTCATCGATTAAATATGATCTCGAAAATGTGATAATTAAGGACATAATACCAAATGGTTTCACTGTTAAAGATTTGCAACCAGCCCGATTTTGTAGGATAAAATTAAAAGAAATAACATGTAATTTAAATAATGTTTCCTCAAGATCTTCTGGAAAGATAATTATTAAAATTCATAAGAATGATCAATGGCAAAAAGAATTAGATAACCCCAAAAAAACAAAACCGTTAGTAACTTTTTCAAGCAAAAATGTACTAACTTCTTTTGAATTTAACACTGAAAATTTTAAAAAAGTTTTTTCTGCTTCCGAATTTTTTGAAGTATTAAAAGTTTCTTTTTACTACACTATATTTGGTACCGCTGGAGCATTGTTGGTTGGACTTCTAGCAGCACAAATTTTACAAAAATCTTTTAGGGGGAGATCTATTGTTCGTGGTTTACTTCTTTTCCCTTATGTCTCGCCAGTAATAGCAGTAGCTTTTGCGTGGGTAATATTATTTGATCCTTTTTCAGGTATTGTAAATTCAATGTTAGTTCAAATGAATGTAATTGATAAACCAATTAATTTTTTTGGACAAAAATATACTGACATTATCATTTTTGGTTATGTCTTTAAATTTCCTTTAGCTTTATCAATGGTTATAGCTTTTGAAATTTGGAGATATTTTCCTCTTTCTTTTTTATTTATTCTTGCACGTATGCAGTCATTTCCTGAGGAAGTATATGACGCAGCCAAAATGGATGGGGCGTCACCATTACAACAATTCTATTATATTTCGCTTCCATTTTTGATTGGTATTATGTCTATTTTATTCTTACTAAGATTCATATGGACCTTTAATAAATTTGATGACATTTTCTTACTCACTGGTGGTAATGCAGGAACGAGAACCTTTACTGTAAATGTTTATGAACAAGCATTTGCAGTTTCAAATCTTGGAGCAGGAGCAGCTGTGGCAGTAGTAATTTTTATATTTCTACTTACATTCTCTTTACTTTTTATGAGATATTCAAAAAAGGAAACATTTTAAAATGTTTTGGAAATATGGCTTATTTTTTTCAATTTTGTCTGGAGGTATATGGGGTGTTTTTTGGCAAATCTTTTTTACCGTAATTGGCATTTTAACCCTTGGAACTCCATTGAGTTTAGAGTTAAGTCAAATTATGATTATTGGGCCATTAGCAGGAATTTTGTACATCAAAAGTCAAAAATTTTTATCCATAAAATTCCATCTTACTGCAATAATTATAATTACTTTTCTAATTTTTATTTCTCACTTAGGAAACCCATATAAAGCAGAAGATGAAAATCAACTAATAATATTTATGCTAATTTTATTAACTTCGTTTTTTATATGGGTAAGTTTGAACCATTGTTTATATAATTTAAGTCCTGGGAAATTGTCAAAACACGACATTGAAAGTTTTTTCATAAAATTTATGTGGGGAATAGGTTTAATTATATTAATTTTGATTACCTTAATTCCATTTTATATCATGATTATGACGAGTTTAAAAAATCAACAGAGTTTGATTTTAAACCCTCTAGATTTATCTGTTAATTTAAATACCGATTTTAAAACTCTTTTTAATTCTTACATCGAATTGTTTACTAATTTCAATTTTCATTTGTTTTTAATTAATTCTTTCATTGTATCCTGCACTACAGTTATTATAACTCTATTTTTTTCAATTCCTGGAGCTTATGCACTTGCTAGATTAAGGATACCTAACAAAAAAATTTTTTCCGGTACTGTAATTTTAATTTATTTAATTCCGTCTATAGTATTAATTATTCCACTCTATGCAGTATTTTCTTATATAGGCTTACGAAATTCTTTATTTGGTCTAATACTTGTTTACCCAGCAACTACAATTCCAGTTGCGCTTTATATGCTAAGAGGTTACTTCAGCGCATTATCAAGCGAAATTGATGATGCAGCGTTAATGGATGGTCTTTCTCGTATTCAGATAATTTTAAAAATAGCTATACCTCTATCTAAACCAGCTATTGTTAGTGTTGGGTTATATGTTTTCATGATTGCTTGGAATGAATTCTTAATTGCATTCATGTTTTTGGATGATCCCAGTATATTTACATTGTCTAGAGGTATCATGTCTTTAAACTCTTCAGAAATTCCACAACAGCACCTAATGGCAGGTGCAGTAATAGCAACAATTCCTGTTATGATAATTTTTCTGTATTTAGAAAAATTTTTGATATCTGGTCTTTCAGCAGGTGGAGTTAAAGGATAATGATTGAAGAAAAATTTCAAAATGCAGTTGAAATAATAACCAAAAATGACCGTGGTGGATATACTGTCCCAACTTCTAAACTTTATCCACACCAATGGAATTGGGACTCTGCTTTTACAGCTTTAGGTATTTCTACTTATAACAAAACTAGAGCATGGCAAGAATTAATTTTGTTGATTAAAGCACAATGGAAAAATGGAATGATACCTCATATAATTTTTCATAAAAATGATCCAAATTATTTTCCTGGTCCAAATCATTGGCAAATCAAATCAAATGCTAATACTAGTTGTCACTCTCAACCACCAGTGTTGGCAAGCATAATTTGGGATATGGTAAAAAATGGAAATAATTATGATTTAAAGAAAGGTCAAAGTCTTTTTAACTCTTTAATGGCTTATCACGAATGGTTTTTTTCAGCAAGAGATCCAAATAATGAGGGTTTTATAAGCATAATTCACCCTTGGGAGTCTGGAAGGGATAATTGTCCTGATTGGGACTTAGGTTTACATAATGTCAATGTTCCTGATAATTTTGGAGATTATGTTAGATGCGATACGTCACATGTAGAAATATCTCAGAGACCTACAAATAAAGATTATGATAAATTTATGTCTATAGTCGAATATGGAAGAAACTGTAATTGGGACCCAAAAAAAATGTATGATGAGGGTCCTTTCTTGGCAATTGATCCAGGAATAAATTTTATTTTTTTAAAGGCAAATAAAGATCTTTTATCATTAGCAAAATTATTTAATTATAAAAACAGAGTAAATAAGATTGAGAGTTGGATAAATAAACTTGAGGACGGTTGCCAAAATTTTTGGAATGATAAAGTAAAAGCTTTCACTGCATTTGACATGAGAAGCAATCAATTCTGCGATGCTATAACTAACGCATCAATGCTTTGCTTATATGCTAGCACAGGTTCAGATAAACAAAAAAATTATACAATTAAGCATTGTGAGCGAATTTTAAATAGTTGTGTTTATGGAATGCCTAGCGTCGATCCAAAACATAAAAAATTTGAAAGTGAAAGATATTGGAGAGGTCCTGTTTGGTCAATCATGAATTATATGATCTCACATGGTTTAGAGCATGAAGGTGAATACTCACTAGCCAAAAGAATTAAGGATGATACTATTAAACTTATAGAGGTTGGTGGTATGTATGAATATTTTAACCCACATACAGGGAAAGGCCTTGGTGGACATGATTTCTCATGGACTGCTGCAATTTTATTAGTATTTGGTAGAGATAGTTCTAATTTAAAGTTTACAACCAATAAGTGAGCACATAATGGCTTCTATTATTTTACAAAATATCTCAAAATGGTTTTCCAATAATCAAGTAATTAAAAATATTGACCTAAACATTAAAGATGGAGAATTCATTGTTTTTGTAGGTCCCTCGGGATGTGGAAAATCAACACTTTTAAGAATTATCTCTGGTCTTGAAGATTTAAATGATGGAACTGTTTTAATTGACGATTTGGATGTGACAGAAAAAATTCCATATGATCGCGGACTATCAATGGTTTTTCAATCTTATGCACTGTATCCTCATATGAATGTTTTTGATAACATAGGTTTTTCTTTGAAAACCTCAGGCGTAAAGAGTGATGTTTTAAAAACAAAAGTTGGAGAAGTTGCAAAAATTCTTCAGCTAGAAGATCTGCTACATAGACTACCTAAACAACTATCTGGAGGACAAAAACAAAGAGTTGCAATTGGAAGAGCAATTATTAGGAAACCCAAAGCATTCTTGTTTGATGAACCACTTTCTAATCTAGATGCAGCACTGAGAGTTGAAATGCGTTTGGAAATCTCAAAATTGCATAAAGAACTTGGAGTTACCACAATTTATGTTACTCATGACCAGGTTGAAGCCATGACACTTGCAGATAAGATAGTTGTTCTTAACGAAGGAAAAATTATTCAAATTGGTTCTCCAAACAAACTTTACAATTATCCAAAAAATTTATTTGTTGCAGAATTTATTGGCACACCAAAAATGAATATTTTAAACTGCATTAAAAAAGAAGAATATATTTATTTAGACGAAAATAAAAAAACTAATATTAAAACTAAAAAAGAAAAAATATTCAAACTGGGAATAAGACCGGATAATATAGAAATTTGCAAATCTGAAAAAAATATATTGAGTGGGCAAATAAAATTTTGTGAATACTTAGGTTCTGAACAATACGTTTATGTTGATTGTGGGATTAATAATAAGCTAATTATAATAAAAATAGACCCAAATATTAAAGTTGTTCTTAATGAGAAGATAGGCTTGAAATTTAATTCTAAATATGTGCATTTTTTTTCTAAGGATGGTCTAAGATTAATTTAAAATATTTATTATTAAATCGCGGCTATTCAACTTTCATAGTTTCATAAATTTATGAGTTTATTATAGTCAAAAATAAAAAATTCTATTACTTAGAAACTTATTCGCAAAGTAACTTGATTTAATTAAACCTTAATGTGCTTAATTAAATTTTAATTTTAGTAGTGTGTAAGAAAAAATGAAAACAAAAAATACTAAGAAGATAATGACTGTTTCTGGAGAATATAGTGTAAGAAATTTTACTGTTGCAGACATTCAGTCATACAAAGGTAAACGTCAACTTACGAAAACAATTCCTTTTTCAGAAGAAGAAGCTGAAGCTGCTGAGACTGCAGGCATTGAGACACTTAATATAAGGCATAATCCAGAAAGACCTGAGATTTCAAAAGCTCTAAGAGCTGCTGCTCCAAATACATTTATGAGTTTTGCACTTCCGATGCAGTCTGCTAAATCCGAATATGATGCTTTAAAATTGTCTTTTGATGCGATGGAACTTGGAGCCGATTCTGTAATATGCGGAACATGGGGTGTAAAGTTTATTGAAGCTATCGCTCATGCAGGCATACCGACTGAAGGTCATATAGGACTTGTGCCTAGACGAAGTACTTGGACAGGAGGCTTTAAGGCAGTAGGAAAAACAGTAGAACAAGCTAAAAAACTATATGATGATATTAAAATTCTTGAAAATATAGGTGTATGGGCTGTTGAAGTCGAAGTTATACCAGAAAATATCATGGCCATTCTATCTCCACAAACTTCATTAATTACATCATCTCTAGGAAGTGGTGTTGGAGATATACAATTTTTATTTGCAGAAGATATTTTAGGTAACACTAATGGACCATATCCACGTCATTCAAAGCAGTATGCTGATCTTTATGAGTTAAAACAAAAGTTACAACAAACCAGAATAAATGCTTTCAAAAATTATATTAAAGATGTAAAGGACAATCAATTTCCAGATAAAGACGTTACTGTAAGCGCTAATGATGACGTTGTAAATGCACTTGAAAAATATATAAAAAAATAAAAAATTGTATTTGAATTATTTAAATAATGCACCAAAATAAGTATCATTATTGGATAGTCACATAAACTTTAATAGTATTATCTAATAAAAATTAATTTTGGAATTATAAAAGGAAGAGTACTTATGAATATGATATCTAAGAGCTTTGATCCAAAGCTAGTAGAATGGCGAAATGTTAAAGATCCAGAAAATAAGGAGTTTAAAGTTGACTTTGATTATAGTCTTCTAGGATATGACATTAAATCAGGGCGTCTTGATATGCTATTAAGGTATGCTAATTTAAGTCACTGTAGACGACATAGACATGTAGCTTCAACATTAACGATGGTTTTAGAAGGTGAACAACACTTAACTGAATGGCAATCAGACGGATCCAAAAAATCTATCGTAAGAAAAAAAGGAGATTATGCTATAGCAGGTGCTGATGCACTTCCACATGATGAACGTGGAGGCAAACATGGGGGAACAGTTCTATTGTCAATGAATGCGCCTAATGGAATATTATTTGAATATTTTGATGAAAATATGGAAAATGGATGGACATTATCGATAGAAGAATATGTAGAAAATTGGAAAAAAGGAGTAATATACGGGCAGAGAAAATAAGAAGAATTTTTTAATGATAAAAATCTTATTATTAATGACAATTTTTGTAATTTCTAATAATTCTTTTGCTCAAAATAATACTGTTGATATTGACAAACTTTGTTTAGGTAAGACTTGTACTAAACCTATAAAAGAATTTAAAATTTCAAATTTTTTTTTTAAAACAAGAAACTGTGAAACTAAAGACTATAGAAAATGTCTGCTATGGTTTGGAAATAAGGGAAACAAAGTTAAAATTAGTTGGGTCAAATATTACAGAATAATTAATGGCCCAATTCCAACCAAGTCAACTTGTATAAAAGGAAAACCAGTTTGGTTTCAAGATATACCTTTTCCGAATAATAAAGATCTAAATATCAATATTTTAAAATTTTTTCGAAAATTTAATTATCAAAACAAAGAAAAAATGTACTTTAATGAACCAATTATTAAAACATTTAACTATTTTTCTGAATCCGACAAATCCTTGGGAGTATTAGTTCAAAGTAAGAACTTTAAAGGTATTAGAAAAAAACAAATCTATGTATTTGACACCGAAGGGGATAATTTTGAGGTTGTTAAACCACTTTGTAAAAATAATTAAAGTGACAATTTTAACGAGCGTAATTTAAATTTGTAATTTACAAACGCTATCTATGAAAATTATGCAATCAAATTACAAATATACTTTTGAATGAGCAGTGTAATCAATTTATAGCTACTTGAGGTTAAGACTTTGATTTTAAATCCTTCAAAACTTCAGAAACGACCTTAATTGCAATTTTATTATCTTCAATCTCTGACTTATCAATAGATAAAGACAAACCCGGAATATTTCTTTCAATCAAATTATCATTTTCCTGCGAAAATTTTACAACTTCATATGTTTGAACCGGATAAGAAATGCCCTTCACATTAATAGCCTCTTTTTTTTCACAGATAATTTTATTTCGAATTAATAAATATGTGTCTTCTGACAATAAAATTTTGTTAATACCAGCTCTTGCCTCAAGCCTAGATGCTAAGTTTACACCGTTGCCAATAATCGTGTAGTCTAGTCTATCTTCAGAGCCAAAATTACCAACCGTACACACTCCTGTATGGATTCCCATTCGCGCATTTAAAGGTTTTGCTAATCCTTTTTTTCTCCACGAAATTCTAAGCTTGTTGAGTTCTTCTAACATGTCCATTGCCATCGAAACACACGCTATTGCATCTTCTTCGTCTCCCTTTGAATTAGGGTCTCCAAAAAAAACTAAAATCGCATCACCAATAAATTTGTCTATTGTCCCACCCCATTTAATAGCGACATTAGACATTTTTGTTAGATATTGGGTTAGAAGTTCTGTTAAAACCTCAGGTTCTAATCTTTCAGTTAATTCTGTAAAACCTTGCAAATCTGAGAAAAAAACTGTCAAAGGCTTTCGCTTTGTTTGGACCTTTACGTCTAGTTTGCCTGAAAATATTGACTCATAAACTTGAGGTGAAAAGTATTTTGACAACTTTTCTGAAAGTGTTTTCAATTCAGAAGTTCTTTCCTCAACCTTTTTTTCGAGATTTATGTTTAAACTCTCTAGTTCTTGATGAGCTTTATTTAATTCTTTTAATCTTTTTTGCTCAAGTTGATAAAGCCTTGCATTTTCTAAAGCACTAGCAGTTTGATTTGCTAATATTCCAATCAATATTTCATCAGATTTATCAAAAATGTTCATTTTTTCACTTTCAACAGAAAATACACCAACGAGCTCATTATCTATAAGCATTGGTATTGCGACCTGACTTTCCGCGTTTTTGAGACCTGGCAATTCAACTTTGTCCTGTAATTTATTTTTATTAGTAATTTGAACTTGTTCACGAATTGCTTGCATGTAACTTCTCTGCATTCCTAAATTTGCCATTCTCATGAGTTTTTTCTTTTCAGCAACTATGCCAATTACTCCAACACCAAATTCAACTTTTGCACCAATCCCTCTTTTTTCATATCCATAAGTTTCTAAAACTTTGAGATGTTTTTTATTTTCAGAAACTAGTAAAATCATAGAGTGTTTAAATCCAAAAAATTCATTCATTAATGATAGCATTGAAGAAGCAATTAAGTTTAAATCGAGAGATTTATTTATTTGATTAGAAATTTGTTTGATTATTTCGATTTCTTTTGATTTTCTATCAAGAAGAATTTTAATATTTTCTAACTCATTTTTAGATTGTGAAATTTTATCCATGCAAACTGACATACTTCATAATTTAAAAAAATTTAATTAAAACTACTCACTTATTGATATAACTTTATACACATCAGCTGCTCTTAATTTAAAGATACCTGTCATACCCGTCATAGACGCTATAGCTTGTAATTTCATATCCATTTCATCAAATAATTCACCTTCGGTCTCTTCATGATCAAATTTCAATTCTAAGTTGTATTGTTTTAATGTGCTAGGATCTGAAATTGTTGCATAGGCATATGGATTTTCAGAAATATTTTTCTTTGTCTTATTAAAAAACTGAAATGAGAGAGCTACATGGTTTTCATCTACATACCATATCTGGGATATCACAGTAGTATTTGGTTCACCATCAGATGAACAACTTGTAATCCAACTTGGAAACATTCCTTGTAGTGCTGGCATGTGCTTATCTTTAATCATTTGGTTACACTATTAGTTATTTCTTTACCAGCATCTGGGCCTGGTGTTTGAATATAGACTTTGTCAACTTTAAAAGTTATGCCAAGGTCTGGCACTTTCCCAAATTTATCTAAAGCAGCATCTTTTGACAAACCCACACTAGTGATAACATCAATAACGTTATTTCTATAATTTTCTGATATTTTAAGATCTTCATTATTTAATTTTTCTGAGGAAACAAATTGGCCTTTAAAATTATAAGCTTCATGACTTATCATACCAACAAAAAAACTAACCCTTCCAGACTCACTTAAATATTGCAAAACATTTTTACACTCAGAGTTTATTACATAACAAGTAAGTGTGGATTGTATATTATCAATTTTTACACCTAAAGTATCTACATGCACTGTTTTATTGTCTTTGGACGAAACTCCAAAATGACCCAATCCATGCTCTAATGCATTTATTGTTAAGTTCGGTATCAAGATTTTTCCAAAAGTTTAAATTATTAACAAACAAGATTAAATTTAATTTAAAACATATAAAAAGTAAATTAATTGGGTACTTAAATTATAAAAAATTTAATATGAAAAATTATAAACATTTGTGTAGTAGACTAAGAAATTATTTTGCTTATATATAGTATAAATTTCAATAAAGCTACAAGCTAAGGTGAGAGCCACTCACCTCGCCAATTTGTTGTCTTTTTATAATGAGCACGAATATGTTTTACACCCAGAAGCAGTAGCTGAATTGATTGTATATCACATAATAATACTGCAAAACGTTTCTGATCTGGTGCAAGGTCATAGTCAAAGGGGCCTTCAATGACACTACCAGGGTTAGGAATAGTTCCATAAGCAACCCTAGAGTAAGTTGGAACATTTCTCCAGTTTTTAATGGTAATGTCTCCAACCTTCACTTCAACGATAACGTCCATCTGAATTTGTAATTGCACTTTTGGCAACCAAATGTGAATTCCAGCCCGAGGGTTCTCCTTGAGTGCAAACATTTTTTTTGATGAGTTGTCAGTATGGAATTCTATCTGGTTATTTTTTTGATCACACCGTCTCATCACTAGAGTACGAGCATTCGGGAAACCATCAGCACTTGATGTCACAAAGGTAGGATGTCTTGCAGGCGATTTTTTATCAGCCTTACCACGATAAATTTGTGCCCAGCCAAAGTCTAAAAAATCATCTAATTTTTGAAAATCTTTCATTTGTATAATACTTAAAATCGAATAGTGGGTTGTAAACTATAATTATTTAATAAGACAAATATGTATGAAAAGAAAAAATACTCTTTTTCCTACTTAGGTTATAGTATAATTAAGATAAGTAAATATGTGGTTGAAAATTCTAATCACCAATGCCTAGCACAAGAACAAAACAATGTTTTAAATACTCTACATATAAAGAAATTTTGTAACGTTGTAGATACGATGAAATCAAGTATTGGGTGTTTCTATGTGGAAATTGTCTTATGAAGATAAAATTTGAATTTAAAAATACCTATCGATATGGTGGACTTGGAAGAGTAAGAAGAAATAGCTATTATCTTGCTAACTTTATAAACACATCCCCCATACCAGATTTTAATTCATCAATGGGAGTACTATTTCTATATGGACAAAATCTTCCTGTTATCTTATTTGCATATATCTTTCTTAAATCAGAAGGCTCACAATATTTTGCTTCATGTAACATTCCAATTATTAATTTACCATCTTGTATTTCCACTTGTTCATCGTCTAATTGATTACCTCTACAAAAATAATTCTTGTTAACTTTTTTAGGAAAATCATTCTTCATACATGGATTATCTATAACTAATGCGTATACAACCTTGTTACCTTCTTTAAATTCCCTTGTTATCTTTTTAACTTTAGCGTATTTCATTAAGTCACATACACAAGGCCAACAGCATTTGTAGTAGTAACCACAAACTTCTTTTTTAGTTATATCCTCTTTTATATTTATAAATTGTGGTGTTGAATTTTCTGCAATTAAAGATCCTGAAACAGCACAATAATTTTTATTATATTCTTTAAACTCTGAAAATTTCTTATATTTATCTGAAATATGTTTATAAAATTTTGGTCCAGCTGCATTTCTGTTTCCATCTGGAAAAATTGACCGCCAGTCTTTAGATAGACTATGATAATATTTACCTTTGTTATCATTTGCTGAAGAAACAACTACATTTGTAATAATAAATAATAAAGATAAGATGAAATAATGGGTAAGTCTTAAAACCAATCTAAATACCTTTTTGAAAAACATAAGTTTTATTAAGTTGATTTATATTAAAATTATTTGACGATCCGTCAGTCCATCTAATTGTAACACTATTAACTTTTTCTCCATTTCTTAGTCCGTAATGAGCAACGGGCTCCATCTGGCATAAATAACCAGACCCAGCATCAATAGTTTTTGCATGATTTCTCATATTAGTATTAAGTATTACAGTAGCTCCTCTTGCTGGTGCATTGAAGGGTGTTTTTGGTAAAATTCTTAAAAAGTTGAAAGATTTTTTAATATTTGCTTTAAATAAAGAAAGTGGTTGCAATCCTGATTCACCATGTGAAACTAGTAATTCAAGAATGCCATCGTTGTCAATATCTGCTACAGCTGCACCTGTACCTAATCCTAAAGGTTCTAGTCCGTTACCTAGCTGAATTTGTTTTAATTCTCCATCACTTAAGATTTTAAATAGTTTATTGGGCTCTCCAATATTGTTTACAAAAATTTCATCAAAACCATCATTATCAAAATCAGCTGAAATTATAGTTCTTACTCTTGATGGAATTTTGAATTCAGAATTAGCAATGTCATTAAACTTGTTTCTGTTATTTAAAAAAATTCTGTGTTCACCATTCCAATTACCACTAACAATATCTAATTTACCTCTATATAAAAAATCAGTAAGCGTCGTACCGCGACCATTTTCAAATGTATCTTCAACACCCAGGCTTTCTGCAACATTTTTAAATGTGCCATTTTCATTTACATAAAGAAAGTTTGGCCCTCTCTCATTTGCTGCAAAAATATCCATATAATTACTTAAGATGTGGCCTGCAATAACTGCTCTTCCACCAGTTATTCTGTTGATGTTTAGTAACGGTGCTTGGTCTACGATGCTTCCTTTTTTTAGTTCATAAAAACGGGTTGGGCCACCATAATTAGCAACATAAATTCCATACTTACCATCACCATTTCGATCTACACACACAACTGACCTTCCCGCTGTTAAATTTAAAGATCCCAAGTTTTTATCAAGTTGAAATAAATCTATTATATCTTTGTTATTATCAAGCAATCGATCAGAAAACTGTTTTTGGCCACTATATGTATCAGTATTAAGAAAATATAATTCTTCAAAACCATCATTATCAATATCGCATGCAGCTACCCCAATCGTGGATCTAGCCTGGTCAGCAAACAAATTATTTGTATTAATATTTTCTAAAAAACCATTCTTGTGGGATAAAATCAAATTAGGAAATTTAAATCCTGTAACAACGAACTCAAACTTCCCATCTTTATTAAAATCAGTTACAGAAACCCCATAACTTAATCTTTTTTGATTATTTTTGATTGAAGCAGATATGTCTTGGAAAAATTCACCAAAAGAAGGATTAAACATTAAGATAAAGATAAGCGTAATTATTGTTTTCATCTGATGTATATATTATTTCTATAAAAATTTTCAATGAGTTAAATTTTTAGAATGATGAGTTGTAATTTATAAGGTTAAGATTATATCAATTTCATAAATATTATTTACCCATAATATCTTCAAGTAATTCTAGTTTAGTAGTTTGTTAAATGAAAAATGTCCAAATAATTCTTGCTTGTTTAGTGCATATCTTTACTGGTTCTGGAATAATATTTAGCTTTATGGCATTAGTAACCGTTATTGAGGGTTACAAATTATTAACTTTTATGTTTTTGGGTATTGCATTACTAGTTGACATTGTTGATGGAACTTTGGCTCGAAAATACAAAACAGAAATAATTTTTCCAAATATTGACTGAAAGACTCTAGATACAATAATTGATTACATAAATTATATTTTTATACCTTCTATAATGATATATAAGTTTGGTTATTTACCTCCTGAGTTCACAATAATCATACCAATTTTCATCATATGTGTTTCTCTTTATTCTTATGTAAATACCAAGTTAGTTGACACATCATTTTCGTACATAGGATTTCCTTCTATATGGAATGTAATCTTATTGTACTTAGAGATTTTGAGTTTTAATCAATGGATAAACTTATTTATAATCTTATTATTTATATTACTTAAGTTTGTTCCATTTAGAGTTATTCACCCAATGCGAAATGTTGGCTTTAAAAAAACTAATATCATTTTTTTATTTGGAACACTTTTTACAAGTTCAATTTTGTTAATGAATAAATTAGATGTAAAATTTATGAATGATTTTTATTTTTATTTTTTAATTTTATGGTTGATATTTAATAGTTATTTTATTTTATTTGTAATTTTTTCTAATTTATTATCATCGAAACTTTATCAAAAATTTAAGAAAAACCTGCCGACTGGTTGGTATAAAGACTGAAAAACCAGAAAAAACCCCAAAAACCGAAGTTCTTGAGGCACATCTAAGTCATTAATTTTATGAATATAGCTTGTTGCGGCGGGGTAGAGTTTGAACCTTCAGTCCTTCGGTAATGAGCTAACAAATATAAAATTTATAATTTAATGATTTTTTTTAGATATCGTATATAATTTAATATTTAATACCAAATAGGGCCACATTGTCTAAATTCGTAAATGACATAATAAATCTTGAAAATTTATTTAATAAAAAAAAATTTAATGAAATTCAAGAATTAGGTAAACATCTACAGAAAAAACATTCAGAATCATTTGAGATTAATTTAATTATAGGAACAAGCTATCTAGTAGTAAAAAGACCTAATATTGCTTTACCTTTATTAATTAAGGCTAACAAATTAAATCCTTCTAGTAGTGTATGTCTTCTTAATATAGCTCTTTGTTATAAACAATTGAAAATTATACCAGAATATAAAAGATATTTGGATTTAGCTAACTTTTGTGATCCTGAGAATGTAGATATTATTTGTGAATTAGGCTTTTTTCATTTGTTTGTAAATGAAATTTCAACATCTATTTCATACTATGAAAAAGTACTTAAAAACAAATTTAACGACCTTAATTTTATTCTAAATTTAAGTCAATCTTACCTAAGAGCAAACAACTCACCTAAAGTCATAGAAATTTGTCTCAATTATATTAAAAATGTAAACATGAATCCTCATGTATTAAATACACTAGGAGTAGCTTATAAAAATATAGGTAATTTTATAAATGCTAAATTATATCTGAAAAAATCAATAATGATTTCTCCAGATAATTTTCAAGCACACAGAAATCTATCTTCACTAATTGATTATAAAGATAATAAAAAACATCTTATGCAAATGGAATCGTTACTAAAAACTTATAATTCAAATATTGATTTAAACCTTGCTTTGTCAAAGGCTTATAAAGATCTTAAAAATAAAAAAAAGTATTTTGATCATCTAGAATTCGCAAATAAATCCAAAAAAACCGAATTAAAATTTAATATAAATAATGAAAAACATAAATTTTTCAAAATTAAATCAATATTTGATAATGGTAGATTAGATGATTTTTCTTTTAAAGACCAATCATTCCGCCTTATTTTTATTCTGGGCTTACCAAGATCCGGTACTACGTTAACAGAAAATATTCTTTCTTCACATTCTCAAGTTTACGCTGGTGGGGAACTCAACGGAATGCAAAACTTAGGTGATCAAGTTTTATATAATGAAACAATAAATAATATTAATGATAAAGATCTTATAATTAAATTTAGACAGTATTATCTCGATAGGTTACCTAATGTAGAAAAAACAATATTAAATATTACAGATAAGATGCCATTAAATTTTTTATGGATCGGTTTGATTTTTAGATGTTTTCCAAATGCTAAAATTATTAACTTACAACGCAACCCTGTTGCTACGTGTTGGTCAATTTTTAACACCTACTTTCCGAGTGGTGGTAACGCTTATTCATATGATCAATCCGATATATATGATTATTATAATTTATATTTAGACTTAATGCAGCACTGGAACAATATATATCCAAATAAAATATTTAATCTTGACTATGAAATGTTAACAACACAGCCAGAAGAGGAAATAAAAAAACTATTAATTTATTGTGACTTAAGTATACAAAAGTCTTGTTTTAATCCTCATTTAAGTAAAAGTGTTATAAGCACTGCCAGCTCAATTCAAGCAAGAAAAAAAATTTATACTGGAAGTTCTGATGACTGGAAAACTTATAAAGAATTTATATTTCCAAAAATATTTGATCTTACTTAATAAAGGGAAATAAACCTGACGACTACCTATCACTTTACTTATCACCCTGTGATCATTATCAGAATTAAAACAAAAAAACCCATAACCAAGGTTCTTGAGAGTGATCGAAGTTATTGATTATATTGATATAATTGGTTGCACGGGTAAAATTTGAACTACTACCTTCAGGTTATGATACTGACGTTTTTGAGGAATTTCAGAGGTTTTTTTTATATTTAACTATAAGTTTAGCTATAGAAATTGATTTTCATTTAATCTATAGCCAAACAGTGGCAATTATGAACTTTAGTTTAAAAATGTAGTGCCTGACGAACAAATAATTTATTTTAAATACCTATCGATACCGTGGTAATTGGTAAAGTAAGAAAAAATAAGAAGCGTTAAAAATTTACAACAACTATTCATGCCATCCTAAAGTATCCATTACTTCGATAATTCTTTTAAATTGTTTAGACCATATAAAATTAGCTGGGTTTGTCCTACCTGTAAACATAGCTTTTGTATATTTATTTTCCAATTGATTGTATTCTCGTAAATATTTTTTCTGATTTTCAAAGTCTTTTTCTTGTTCATAAACATATAAAAGAAATACATTTGCATATCCTGCATTTCCACAAAAAGGACTTTTGCAGTTGTCAATTTGATCAGAATTCTTTCTATCTAATATAATTTTTTTTGCTAGTTGTTTTACTTTCTTTAGATCGTTATTTAAAAAACTCGCCTGCATATAAAATGAAGTGAATGTATCTGAGGGATTATCATCTAACTCAAATAATTTTTTAAAAGAAGCAGTTGCTTTTTCAAACATGTTACAAAGTGTAAACACTTCTCCTGCAAGTCCATATTGATAAGAATTATTGTTTATCAGGCTATAACCTTTTTCAGCAAATTCTCCAGCTTTTTTAAGTCCACCCCATTCATTGGCTCTGTTTCCATCACGATTTAAGATGTGCGCCGAAGCTAAAAAATAACCATGTGCTAAATATGCATCAGCTTTATCAGGATTTATTTCAATTGCTTTAGTTGAAAATTCCATTGCTTTTAAAAAGCATGCAGTTGACGCTGCTCTTCGTTCTTTTTTTGATGCTTTATTACTTTTTGGTTTA
>CACNFD010000001.1:192500-305430 GCA_902619615.1 uncultured SAR116 cluster alpha proteobacterium
AATCTGCCACAAAATCTACAGCTAAAATTGCAGTCTTGACTTTTTAAAAATATAAGGTCAATATCGCTCACATTATGAAAAAAGTATTTAATTATAGATTGTTAGGGCATTTTCTTACTGTAGTAGGTTTGTTTTGTCTCTATATCTTCTTTATTAATATAAATAACGCTCTTTCATCATCACTCAAAAGCCATCAGCAGATCACTCCTACCAAACGCCCTTTTAATCTTTTTAATCTTGAAGAATCAGCTGATACAATATTCAATTTAGTACAAAAAGTTGGCGCAAAACCAGTTGCAAATATTCAAAAAACAAGACTTAAAAAAAATGAAACATTAAGCTCAGCTCTTAAAAGAGTTAATTTTGAAAATTATCATATCACTAAGATTACAAATTCAATCAAAGAACTCAATAAAGGTACTAAAATACTTAGTTCTCTGCCAGTAGGAATGGTTATACATTACTCAAATCCATCAAGCCTTACGGGAGGAGCACTAAAATTAAAATATAACAAAACTAGAGATATTTTTGTATGGCAAGATTTAAAAAATAATTACATATCACAAGTATTTTTCAGACCTACTAGAACCGAAGATATGCTAGTTAGAGGTACAATTAAAAATAATTTATATATTTCTGCCCTCAAATCAGGGATTCCTGAGAACACTTTGTTAGAAATGATAAGCTTACTTGGCTTCTCAGTTGACTTTCAAAGAGAAATTCGTTCAGGAGATAGTTTTGAAGTTTTGTTTACAAAAGAAATTGATATTTTAAGTAATTTAGTTACCCAAACAAAACCAATAATGTATGTATCTATGAATTTGTCTGGAAATAAGTTACATTTTTTCAATTACAAAGATAAATATGGTCTCCCGCAGTATTATGATGAAAACGGAAAGTCTTCAAAAAGAACAATAATGAAAACACCAATAAATGGTGCAAGATTGTCAAGCGGATATGGAAACAGAAAGCATCCTATTCTAGGTTATACAAAAATGCATAGAGGCCTTGATTTTGCTGCACCATCTGGAACACCAGTTTTTGCTGCTGGAGATGGAATTATAGAAAAAGCTGGATGGAATGGGTCATATGGTAAATATATTAGAATCAGACATACAGGAACTTATAAAACTGCGTATGCGCACTTATCAGGATTTCATAAAAATGTTAAGATTGGGAGAAAAGTTTTACAGGGTAAAATAATAGGATTTGTAGGAAATACTGGAAGATCAACTGGACCACATTTGCATTATGAAGTGATAAAAAATAACATTCAAGTCAATCCCATGAGGATTAAGTTACCTGCAGGAAAAAATATTTCTAAATCAAACATTAAAAACTACAAAAAACATGTTAAAAATATTCTTAATCATAAAATGGCTCTTGAAAAATTAAGTCGAAATAAAGAATTAGCAATAAATAATCACAACACTTCGAAAATATTAATTGTATATTAATTATTCTATACTTATTTTAATGTCATTATCAAATACATCTACAAATAATGTGTTACTATCTTTGACTTTATTAGTTATTATTAACTCACTTATTTTATCTTCAATAACATTCCTTATTTGTCTTTTAATTGGCCTCGCACCATATTCTGGATCGTAACCAGTTAAAGCTAATAAATTATTAACTTTTGTGGTCCATTCAATAGAAATATTATTGTTTGATAATCTTTTCCTTAGATTATTTAGTTGTATTTCAACAATTTTACTAATGTGAGATTTTCCTAATTTCGAAAAAAATAAAATTTCGTCTAATCTATTAATAAATTCAGGGCTTAATATTGATTTCACTGAACTCATAATTTCTTTTTTTATAAAATTGTTTTTCTCACTTTTCAAACCGAAGTCTATAGTGGACTTAAAGTGTTGTGCACCAATATTACTAGTCATTATTATAATTGTGTTTGTAAAATCAACAGTTTTTCCATGACTATCTGTTAACCTACCGTCATCCATTACTTGCAGGAGTAAATTTAAAACATCTGAGTGGGCTTTTTCAATTTCGTCAAAAAGTATTACTCTATAGGGTCTGCGCCTAACCGCTTCAGTTAAAATACCTCCTTCATCATAACCAATATAACCAGGAGGAGCACCAATCAATCTAGATGTAGAATGTTTTTCCATATATTCAGACATATCTATTCTTATCAAAGAGTCAGTTTCATTAAATAAAAATTGAGCTAAAGATTTAGCAGTTTCTGTTTTACCAATTCCAGTAGATCCTAAAAACATAAAAGTACCTAAAGGACTAGATGGATCACTTAAACCTGCTCTTGAGCGAATAATTGTTTTAGAAATTGCTGTTAACACGTGATCTTGACCCACAATTGATTTTTTTAGCTCACTTTCTATTTTCAGTAATTTTACACGTTCATACTCCATCATTTTTTCAACTGGTATCCCTGTCCATTTAGATACAACAGAGGCCACATCTTCTTCCGAAACAATAGTGTTTAAAAGTTTGTCTGTATTTTTAATTTTAGAAATATTATTTTCTAAATTTGGAATTATTTGATATGAAAGTTCACCAGCCTTTTCCCAATTTCCATTTCTTTTTTCAATTTCTAACTGATTTCTTGCATTTTCTAAATTAATTTTCTTTTGCTGCTCTTCTTCTAGAGTTCTTTTGCTTAACTTCCATTTTTCAGTTTGCTCTTTGGATGCTGATTTTAGTTCTTTTAATTCGTTTTCAACTTTTGAAAACCTATCATCTGATATTTTATTATTTTCTTTTCTAAGAGCTTTTTTCTCTATTTCTAATTGCATAATTCTTCTATCTATCTCATCAAGTGAGTCAGGCTTGGAGTCAATTTCAATTCTTTTTCTACTTGCCGCCTCATCTATCAGATCAATGGCTTTATCGGGTAAAAATCTGTCAGTAATATATCTTGAAGATAAATTTACAGATGCTGCAAGCGCTTTATCAGTAATAGTTATACCATGAAACAGCTCATATTTTTCTTTAAGACCTCTCATCATTGACAAGGAGTTTTCTATATTTGGTTCATCTATGTAAACTTGCTGAAACCGTCTCTCTAATGCCTTATCCTTTTCAATGTAATTCCTATATTCGTCCAAAGTGGTTGCCCCGACACAATGAAGTTCACCTCTTGCCAAAGCTGGTTTAAACATATTAGATGCATCAAGCGAACCATCTACTCCACCCGCCCCAACTAAGGTATGTAGCTCATCAATAAATAAAAAAATTTTATTTTTTTTCTTTTCAATTTCGTTTAATAAAGATTTTAATCTCTCTTCAAAATCACCTCGAAATTTTGAACCTGCTAAAATACTAGCTAAATCAAGAGAAAATATTTCTTTAGATTTCAGTTTCTCGGGAACATCTTTATTAGCTATTCGGATTGCTAAACCTTCTACAACAGCTGTTTTTCCTACTCCAGGCTCTCCAATTAAAACTGGATTATTTTTGGTTCTTCTTGATAAAACCTGTATTAACCTTCTTATTTCTTCATCTCTTCCAATGACAGGATCTAATTGCCCCTTGGAGGCCTTAGTTGTCAAATTAACAGCAAATCTATTTAATGTGTCAAAACCAGATTCAGCGTTATTATTCATAGCTTTTTTACCATTCCTAAATTTTTTTATTTCTTCAAGCAGCGTGTTGTAAGTAATGTTAAATTTTGATAAAATTTCTTTTGCTTGGTCATTTATAAAAGTAAATGATAACAACAATATTTCTTGTGTTATTACTTGATCATCAAACTGTTTCAACAACATTTTTGATGTATTTATTAAAGTTAAAATACTTTTATCAATTTTTTGATAACGACTTAATTGCTTGTTTTTGTTTAATAACAAATAAATATTCGATTTTAAGCCATCAACATTTGAAGTTAAATTACCTAGTATATCGCCAATATATTTTTCTGAGTCTTCTAATATTATGTATAATATATGAAATGATGTTGCATTTGTTTCATTTTTATTAGCTAAACTAAATGCTGAGCTAAATATTATCTTTGATCTATCAGAGAGCTCATTAGTTAAATTATCTATATCAAATCCTATTATTAAAACATTTTTTTATATGTGATAATTATTAAGAATTATTTCAATATAAAATAACAAAAATATTCAAATAGATTTGGATTAACTATATTTATATTATATAGGTTAAATTAGTATATTATCACTTACGGCTTTATCTTTTTTTGTGTCATTAACCTCATTTGCTCTAGTTTTATCTTCAACTGAAGATAATTCTGCTTCTCTCATTTGAAAGCCTCTTTTGCGTCTTGAAGGTTTTTTTGAAATTTTATCATGATCTTCTAACTCTATATCAGTCGAGTTGTTAGATTCTGAATTTAATTCGGTTTTTAATTTTGATTCTTTGTTTTCATTATTTAATTCAATTTCTTTTTGAAGCCTGTAGTAATGATCAGCAAATTGTAAAAAGGACTCAGCTAAGATTCTATCATCTGAAGAAGATGCATCAGATGCAAGAGAGGTGTATTTTTCATTTAATTGAGCAACTGAACCTCTTTGACGACCATCTGGTCCAGAGCTGTCTATAACAGTGTTTTTATTAATGTTGCCGTTTAGAGCACCATTATTATAATTTCTGCGATTTGATCCACGATTTTGGCGACGACGCCCATTATTTTGCTGTCTCATAATTTTCCTAAAATTAATGTATTTTTATTTATACAATGCTTTTTGTAAAAGGGTTAAAAGTCCTGTTTCAACCTATGGACTCAATTGCTATAAAATTTAAGGTTTAAAATAAGTACAAAACTTATTAGTAATAACTATATAAAGTTTTTTCTTTTTAGCCAAGCATAAAAATAATTATTTAATAATAAAAACTATTACTCTATTAACTCCTGACAGATCTTTTTTATATTGAATTGGTAACAAACCATATTCCATTGCTATAGATGTGATAAATTTCTCTTGACCTTTTCCAGTTTCAAAAAATATTTTTCCATTTTTTTTTAATATATTTCTCAGCTTAGGTATAATTAATTTGTAAGCATTAAGACCATCTTTCCCTCCATTTAATGCAATAAATGGGTCATATTCTCTTACTTCTTTTTGTAAGTTTTTAATTTCGCTTTCAGGAATATAAGGAGGATTGGAAATTAAAATATCAAACTTAATTTCATTTTCAATTTTAATTAAATTTAAATCCCAATCTTTATCTCTCCAGTCTAAATGAACAAATTTTGATCTGTCTGACAAACCAAAATTTAATGAATTAATTTTTACAATTTCTAGAGATTTTTTTGATATATCAAAAAATGAAACCTTAGAATTATGATATTCACCTAAAAGTGATAAACCTAAGCAACCTGAACCAGAACCTAGATCAAGAATTTTTAGAGCTTGTAATTTATCTCTATAATGTTCTAGGACTGATTCAATTAATGTTTCTGAATCAGGTCTAGGATCTAAAGTCTCTTCATTTAATTTAAATTCCTTTTTCCAAAAATCTCTTTTATTAATTATCCTTGAGACTGGTTTTCCACTTAGTCTTTGTACAATCAGAGTTTTAAAATGTTCTACTTCATTCTTTGAGATATTTACATTTTCGTGATTATATAAAGTTAATTTTCTTCCTAAGGATTTAGAAAGTAATAATCTACAATCTAAAATAGCAGTTTTAATACCAACTTTTCTTAATTTAATTATCTCTGGTTTTATTAAGGTATAAACATTAATATTTTGATTAGTCATTTGAAGCAAGCTTTAACATTCTATCTTCAACTATCAAGGCATCTATCAATTCATCAAGAGATTCTCCACTTAAAATTTTTTCTAATTTATGTAAAGTTAAGTTAATTCTGTGATCAGTTACTCTTCCTTGAGGAAAATTATATGTCCTTATTCTTTCTGATCTATCCCCAGAACCGACTTGATCTTTTCTGGTTGAAGATCTTTCATCTTGTTGTTTTTGTCTTTCAGCCTCATATAATCGAGACTGAAGGATTTTCATGGCTTTTGCTCTGTTTTTGTGTTGAGACTTTTCATCTTGTTGACTCACAACTATACCAGATGGGATGTGAGTTATTCTTACAGCTGAATCTGTTGTATTAACTGATTGACCTCCAGGCCCACTTGATCTAAAAACATCTACTCTCAAATCTTTTTCTTCAATAAAAACTTCTAAATCCTCAGCTTCAGGAAGCACCGCAATAGTTGCTGCCGAAGTATGTATTCTTCCACTAGTTTCTGTTGTTGGAACTCTTTGTACTCTGTGAACACCTGATTCAAATTTCATTCTTCCAAAAACACCATTGCCTATTATGTTGGCTTGTGCCTCTTTATATCCCCCTACGTTTGTTTCTGAGACTTCCATAACTTCAAATTTCCATTTATTCTTAATGGATAACTTCTCATACATTGCAAAAAGATCCGAAGCAAACAAACCTGCTTCATCACCTCCAGTGCCTGCACGAACTTCTAAAATCACATTTCTAGTATCATCTTTATCCTTGGGTAATAAGGCTAACTGAATCTCTCTTTCTAAATTTCTAATATCATCCTTTAAAGTATTAAACTCTTTAGTTGCGATTTCCTTAATATCATCGTCAGCTTTTTTATCATTTAGAATTTCGCTCAAATCCTGTATCTCACTAACTAAAATATCTTTTTTACTGACTAAATCTGTTATTGATTTTATATCAGATAGCTCTTTTGATAAATCCGCTAAGTCGGATGACTTTAAATTAGAAGAATTGACAAGTAGATCTTCAATTTCCCTTTCTCTAAGAACAATTTTATCTATGTTATTTTCTAAATTCAACCTTTACTCCAAATGATCAATCATTAGTTACTTTTAGTAATACTTCACTTAATTTTAATAATTCTTCTTTACCAGATGTTAAGTCTTTAAATTTTAGTACTTTTTTACCAACTTCCTCTTCACCTAAAATTATTGCATATGAGGCTTTTAACTTATTAGCTCTCTTAAATTTTTTTGACATATTACCAGTGTAGATAATCTCAGATTTTATTCCATTTTGAGTTAATTTTTTCAGAATTGGTAATAATAAATAATTAAAACTTTCAGACTGACCCATTAAAACAACTTCTATCTTATTTATGAATTTACTCTCAATCATTAGCGCTAATCTTTCTACACCTGCAGCCCATCCAACTCCAGGCACATCTGGTCCACCTAACATTTTTGAGAGACCATCATACCTTCCTCCTGCAAGAACAGTACCTTGTGATCCAAGCTCGTTTGTTGTGAATTCAAAAGCAGTATGACAATAATAATCTAATCCTCTAACAAGATTTTTATCAATTGTATATTTGATATTTAAATGATCTAAACCTTTACAAATGTTTTCAAATCTTGTCTTCGAGTCAAAATTTAAAAATTCCAAAATACTTGGAGCATTTTCAACAATTTTTAAATCTTCATCACTTTTAGAGTCAAGTATTCTAAGAGGGTTAATGGATAGCCTTTTAATACTATCTTCTGATAATTTAGATTTGTAATCACTGAAATAACTTATAAGAGCATCTCTATAAATTTTTCTGCTATCAAAATCTCCTAAAGTGTTAATTTTCAAATTTATTTTGTCTAAAATATTTAATTGATCTAAAAATTCCTGACCCAAGGAGATTACTTCAATATCAGCCATTGCACTACTTAAGCCAAGACACTCAATACCAAGTTGTTTAAATTGTCTGAGTCTTCCTTTTTGAGGTCTTTCATACCTAAACATAGGACCATAGTATGAAAAGCGCTGTGGAACATCTTGAACAAGACCTGCATTTAAAAATGCTCTTACCACCCCTGAAGTTCCTTCAGGCCTCAACATTAGCTCGTCTTCACTTCTATCCCTAAAAACATAATTTTCTTTTGTGACAATATCACTTGAATTTCCAAGTGGTTTCGTAAACACCTCAGAAAATTCAAATATTGGTATTTCAATTTGAGAATAATTGTATTTATTTGAAATTTCTAATCCTGATTTTATAACTATTTGATGTTTGTACAATTCATCTGGCAACAAATCATGTACGCCTCTTACTGTTCTTAAATTTTCCATTATCAGCCTAAATTACTTTAATTGATTAGCTTTTCTTTGTTCAATCTCTTTTTGAACGAAATTGACTATATAATCTGCAACATTTTCATTTCTAATTATATGGTCTGTTATTCCATTTACGTATATTTGATGATTGCCTTTTCCACCACCAGTTAACCCAATATCTGTTTCTTTTGCTTCTCCAGGACCATTCACAACACATCCAATTATTGAAACCGTAATTGACTCAGAAATATGTTCAAGTCTTTCTTCAACTTCTTGTACAGTTTTAATTACATCAAATTGCTGCCTAGCACATGAGGGACAGGAGATCACAGTGACACCCCTTCTTCTTAACCCTAATGATTTTAACATTTCATAACCAACTTTGACTTCTTCAGTAGGATGAGCTGACAAAGACACTCTAATAGTATCTCCAATACCTGACCATAATAAATTTCCTAAACCTATCGAAGATTTGACTGTTCCAGACCTAAGACTTCCTGCTTCTGTAATTCCTATGTGCAAAGGACAATCTTCTATTTCAGCAAGTTGTGTGTAAGCTGCAACTGCAAGAAAAACATCTGACGCCTTTACACTAATCTTATACTCGTGGAAATCATGGTCTTTTAAAATACGAACATGACTCATAGCAGATTCAACAAGAGCTTGTGGGGTAGGCTCACCATATTTATCCAAGATACTTTTTTCTAAAGATCCAGCGTTAACCCCAATTCTTATGGAGGTCTCATTTTGTTTGGCCGCATTTATAACTTCTTTAATTTTTTTTGAATCACCAATATTTCCTGGATTTATTCTAAGACAAGCAACGCCAGTATCTGCAGCTTCAATTGCTCTTAGATAGTGAAAATGAATATCAGCTACTATAGGAATTGGTGACAATTTTACAATTTGTTTTAAGGCTTTAGTAGATGCTTTGTCAGGACATGAAACTCTGATGATATCTGCACCAGCTTCAACAGTTAAATTAATTTGATCTAAAGTAGCTTTAATATCAGTAGTCAGAGTATTTGTCATTGTTTGTACTGTTATAGGAGCATTTCCTCCAACAAAAATGTTTCCTACCTTAATTTTTCTTGATTTTCTTCGCTCAATTTGCCTATAAGGCCTGATGTTCATCATTGTATCCTATAACTTTAAAATTTTAAGAAATTAATCCAATTTTAAAATGAATTTAATTAAGTGAATGTAGTTTAGAAAAAGTCTTAATATTTAGAGGTTTAGCATTAATAATTTCACCTATCTCACCTAATTTAGGAATAATCATATCACCTTGTGATAAAGATAGAGCTCCAGCATTTCCAGTATTAAATGTTAATCCACTTATATTTGGTACAACATAAGTCTCACCTGGTCTCATAAGTCTAGTCATCAGGATATTACCGTCTAGGTCTTCGATTTCCACCCAACTATTGCCAGTAGCTTTTAAAACCATTTCAGTGCTTGGGTCTCTCTCATTTGCAGTAGCCGACATTTCACTTGTTTGATCTTCATTTAATTTAGGATCAATTATACTACTTTCTGTAATTGTTTTACTAGCATTCACCTCAGCATTTTTATTAGTTTTAAGTTCATCTTTTTCAGTGTTTAGATTTTTTCTTGCGTTTAAAACCTTAGCTTGTTTTTCAAGTTTAACATCATTGGAAGGGGTTGTACTAGTAGCATTTAAGTTTTCTTCTATAATTACATAGTTGTTATTTTCGATTTCATCTGTTTTAGTAGATAAATCCTCTACTCTTTGTTCGGCAGTTTGTTTAAAATCATTGCTTCTATCACTGTAGTACCAACCAGTATAAGATAAAACAGCAATAAAAACTGATAAAACCGCTCCAATAGGTAAAAGATTATTCTTATTTAGTTCTGGAGTAAGGAAGTTATATTCTTCTTTAAAAGAAGTTAACTCTAAGCTTTCTTTAAACTCTTTAACTAATAAATCACTGTCTAAACCCAATAGACGTGCATAAGATCTGACAAATCCTATTTTATAAGCAAGCCCAGGTAAATCGATGTGTTCTCCATCTTCAAAATCTTTTATAATTTTGACCCTAACTTTAAGCAATGCTGCTGCTTGCTCTTGCGTTAAACCTTTATTTAACCTTGCGTCCAGACACAATTTTCCAACAGTCGAAAGTTCAACATTATCAAATGCTTCGTTTATTGCATCTGAAACTGATTTATCAACTGATTTTTCTTTATCTATTAACAAATCGTTTTTATTTTTCTTACTTCCAACCGACATAATCTCTCCTTAAGATGAGATATTTTATATTGAGTTACTTTTTAAATCAACATTTGTTTTAACGGCTCAAATGTTAAATAATTTACTTTGCGATAATTAAACATCTAAACCAAAAGCAGAATGTAATGACCGAATTGCAAGCTCATAATAATCTGAAGATATAAGAACTGAAATTTTTATTTCACTGGTTGAAATAACGTGAATATTAATTTGATTTTTAGCCAAAGTTTCAAACATTATTTTTGCAATACCTGACTGAGTTCTCATAGCATTACCAATAACTGAAATTTTAACAACATTTGTGTCAGTAATAACTTTCTCAAAACCAATTTTTTTCTGAATTTTTTTAATTGTGCTTTCTGCTATTACCAAATCAGTTTCTGGTATTGTGAAAGTAATATCAGTTGCCTCATAGTTGATGGAAGAAGATTGTACTATCATGTCAACATTAATTGAATGTTTAGCTAAAGCTCCAAAAATTTCAGCCGCCTGGCCTGGTTGGTCTGGAACACCAGACAAAGTTATTTTTGCTTCATTTAAGCTATGGGCAATTCCACTTATTTCAGATTTTTCCATATTTGTTTCCTCTTTTATTATGGAAGTTCCAGGTACGTTTTCAAAGCTACTAAGAACTCTCAATTTTACATTATATTTCATAGCTAATGCTACTGACCTGGTTTGCAGAACCTTAGCTCCCTGTGACGCTAATTCTAACATTTCTTCGTATGTAATTAAATTAAGTTTTTTTGCACTTTTAACTATTCTAGGATCTGTTGTATATACTCCGTCAACATCTGTATAAATATCACAACGTTCAGCACAAAATGCAGCAGCTATTGCTACTGCTGATGTATCAGACCCTCCTCTACCTAAAGTTGTAATTCTATTTTCAATTGATATGCCTTGGAAACCTGATACTATCGCAACATCATTTTGCTTAAGAAATTTTAAAATTTTGTCTGTTTTAATTTCTTCTATGACAGCTTTGCCATATGATTTATCAGATATTATTGGTACTTGCCATCCTAGCCATGAACGAGCTTTAATATTTAAGTTCTTTAAAGAAATAGCCAATAGTGCTGAAGTCACTTGCTCACCAGTAGATAAAACAACATCATATTCTGAATAAGAGGGCCTATCTGATGTGCTTTTGACTAAATCAATCAAATTATTTGTTACTCCAGCCATAGCAGAAACCACAACAATAACCTTATTGCCAATTTTCAGTTCGTTTTTAATTTTCAAAGCTATCTTTTTTATTTGAGGAACGTCTGCAACTGATGTACCACCAAATTTCAATACCACAAGTTTCAAATTTCTGTTATCCTTTAAATATTTATTTATCTAACAAAATTTTATTATGAGTAATACAGTAGACAAAAAAGAAATAGAACAATTTTCTTCATTAAGCAACCAATGGTGGGAAAAGTCTGGTCCTTTTTCAGCATTACATAAGATGTCCAATGCAAGAATTGAATTTATAATACAAAACGCAAGTAGAATTATAAATAATAATATTGGAATAAATTCTTTAGATGGTTTGAATTGTCTTGATATTGGTTGTGGAGGTGGAATTTTATCTGAAAAGCTAGTAAGGTTAGGGGCATTTGTAACTGGGATAGATGCCTCAGAAGATTCAATTAAAGTAGCTAAAGAACATGCAGAAAAAAGTCGATTAAATATAAATTATAATTGTATTTCAACTAGCGATCTTCTAAAATTTGAAAATGAAAAAGTTTTAAATAAGTTTGATCTAGTTATTGCTTCTGAAGTAATTGAACATGTAAATGACAGAAAGGTTTTTTTATCTGATATTGCTGATTTATGTCGCAAAGGTGGCGTTGTAGTATTTACAACCATAAATAAATCTTTTTTAGGAATGGTTTTTGGAAAATATTTTGCAGAAAATATTTTAAAAATTGTCCCAAAAGGTACTCATAATGTTCAAAAATTTGTCACTCCTGAGACCTTGGCAAAAGAATCCGCAGAACATAATATTATTTTGGATAATTTTACGGGATTCAAACCTACTTTTAAGATTGACAATATAATCAATAGAGAGTTTGGAGATTTTAAACTAACTTCTAGTTTAGAAATAAATTATGGGGCAGGGGGTATAAAAATATAATTTAATGATCATCCGATATCCAAGGAACATTAACAACATCAATTCCCTCGTCTCTTAATTCCTGTATTTCTTCGTTTGTGCCATGTCCATAAATTGATTTTTCTCTAATTTTACCTTGTTTCATAGAACGTACTTTCGAAACAAATTGATCACCAACAAAAGTGGAATTCTTTTGGATCTCTTTTTTTAAAGTTCTTAAAATAGTAGGAATATTTTTTAAGTTTTCATTAAATACGATATTTTCGTTAACTTTTGATGTTTTGTTAATTTTATTTGTTTCATTTTCTTGTTTCATTTTATTGATTTTTTTAAGGCTTGGGGTGGTTAGAGATTTTACAACATCAGCACTACCACAAATTGGACAGTTTATAAGAGCATGAAGTTTCTGTTTTTCATAAGCTTCTATATTTTGAAACCAACCATCAAATTCTTTTTCATCTAGACAACACCTAGAGTTACATTTTAACTTGTACTTAATCATTGTCCTTAGAACTTACCACAGCAATGTTTATATTTTTTTCCAGAGTTGCAAAGAGGACATATTGCATTTCTGGATATTTTTTTATTATGAGTTTTCGAAGGTTTGTCAAAAATTTCTTTATCACTTGTATTCTCTTGTTGTATTTCTATGTGAGATAATACTGATGTAATTGTTTTTCTTAATTTATCAAGCATCTCTTCAAATAATTCAAAAGATTCTCTTTTATATTCATTTAAAGGGTCCTTCTGAGCATAAGCTCTTAGTCCTATAGACTGCCTCATTTGATCTAACATTAGCAAATGATCTTTCCATCCTTGATCTAAAACTTGCAATAGAAGTGTTTTTTCTGCTTGTCTAAAAATATCAACACCCAAATTAACAGCACGCTCTGCCATAAATTTACTAGATAATTTAGCAATTCTATTTATGATCTCTTTTTCAATTATCCCGTCCTCCCTAAACCATTCTTTGGCAGGAATTGTTATACCTAGATAATTACTCACATCAGATGATAATGTTTCAGCATTCCACTCATCATGATAACTTTGATCTGGAATAGATTTATAAACTATAGCTTCAATGACTTCATGACGCATATCAGTAATCATTTCACTAATATCTTCTGACCTCATAATTTCTTTTCTTTGATCAAATATTACTTTCCTTTGATCGTTCATAACATCATCGAACTTTAGAAGCTGTTTTCTAATTTCAAAATTATGAGCTTCCACTTTCGCCTGAGCCTTTTCAACAGCCTTATTAATCCATGGATGCACAATAGCCTCACCTTTTTCTAATCCAAGTTTGTCTAACATTGCTTCTAGTTTGTCAGATCCAAATATTCTCATCAAATCATCTTGAAGAGAGAGAAGAAACTTAGATTTTCCTGGGTCGCCTTGCCTTCCTGTTCGTCCCCTAAGCTGATTGTCGATCCTTCGACTTTCATGACGCTCAGTACCTATGACGTATAACCCCCCCGCTGCAAGAGCAATTTTTTTCTTGTTCTCAATATCAATTTTCAAATCATGAACTGCCTTATCAGCATTTGACAATGATTTAATTTCATTAGTTTGTCTGATTTCTAAGTTTCCACCCAATTGAATATCAGTTCCTCTACCAGCCATGTTAGTAGCTATGGTTACCGCAGCAGGCATGCCTGCATAACCTATTATTTGAGCTTCTTGTTCATGAAACTTTGCATTCAAAACTTCATGCTTGATTTTTTTTGATTTTAATAACTTTGATAAAATTTCTGACTTTTCAATTGACACTGTTCCAACTAAAACAGGTTGATTATTTTTTTGACATTCCTCTATTAACTTAATTACTGCCTCATCCCTTTCTTGATTTGTTTTATAAATTTCATCGTTATTATCAATTCTTGCTATTTTTAAATTAGTAGGGACTTCTATTACTTCAAGATTGTAAATTTCAGAAAATTCTCCTTCTTCAGTAAGGGCTGTTCCTGTCATACCTGCTAATTTGGGATACATTCTAAAGTAATTTTGAAAAGTTACGCTTGCTAGAGTTTGATTTTCTGGTTGAATAGAAACACCTTCTTTAGCCTCTATAGCTTGGTGTTGCCCCTCTCCAAAACGCCTTCCTTCCATTGCACGTCCTGTAAATTCGTCTATAATTACTATGTTATCGTTTTTAACCATATAATGAGTATTTTTTTTAAATAATTTATGGGCTCTTAGGGCCTGATTTATATGGTGTAGTAACGAGATGTTTTTTACATCGAACAGATTTCCTTCCTTAATAATTTTATCTTTTTGTAAAGCTTTTTCAATATTCCCAATTCCACTATCAGTAAGGTTACAAGTTCTCTGTTTCTCATCTAGTTCAAAATCATTCTCATTTAATAGTGGTATGAATTTATTTATAGCCTTATATAGAATAGAAGAATCTTCAGATTGACCAGAAATAATAAGAGGTGTTCTAGCTTCATCAATTAAGATAGAATCAACCTCATCTACAATAGCAAAGTTAAATGGTCTCTGAACCATATCAGCTAGATTGTATTTCATATTGTCACGTAAATAATCAAATCCAAATTCATTATTAGTTCCGTAAGTAATATCTGCATTATAAGCAATTCGTCTTTGATCATCATCCATTTCTGAAACCACACAACCAACTGATAAGCCTAAAAAATGATATATTTGACCCATCCATTCTGAATCTCTTCTAGCTAAATAGTCATTAACAGTAACTACATGAACACCTTTACCTTCTAGAGCATTCAAATAACATGCTAAAGTAGCAACTAAAGTTTTACCTTCACCAGTTTTCATTTCAGCTATTTTGCCTTCATGAAGAACCATTCCACCTGTCAATTGAACATCAAAGTGCCTTTGTTTCAATGTTCTTTTCGAAGCCTCCCTAACAGTTGCAAATGCTTCTGGCAGAATGTTTTTTAAATTTTCATTCTTTGATAATCTATCTTTAAAGATTTTTGTCTTTAACTTTAATTGTTCGTCAGACAAATCAGAAAACTCGTTTTCTAAGTTGTTAATTTGATCAATTATAGGTTTATATTTCTTAATCTGTCTCTCATTAGAAGAACCAAAAAGTCTAGACGTAAGTATACTTAACATGTAATAGCGCTCCAATTATTCACAGAAATCTTCTAAAAAATCTAAAATAACTATAAATATTAAACTTCATTCCTTGTGTTGACTAAAAAAAACCTGTAAAAAATAATCTTATAATTGGATTATACCAAAATGTCTTGTTTAAAAATCATTTTTATTCTTACAAATTTTTTTTTAATTATTACTTTACCTATTGCAAATGCTAAAGAACCTAGACAAGTCATTGTTGCAACAGTGGATAATCATATTATTACAGCACAAGATGTGCTCAATGCAACTAATAGATTGCCTGAAAAAATCAAAGAAAAACCTCTTTCTGAAATATACCCAAACATCGTAAATGAACTAATTATTCAACACTTGATCATTAAACAAGCTTATAAGGATAAATTAGATCAGAAAAAAGAGATTGTTGAAATATTAAAGAAAAATAAAGATCAAATAATGGCGCAATACTGGCTTAATAATTTTCTTAAAAATAACACATCTGAAGAAAAAATTCAGAATTTCTATACAAAATACCTTGAAAACTTTAAAACTTTCAAAGAATTTAATGCTAGCCATATCTTGGTAAAAGAAGAAGATGAAGCATTGCAGATAATAGAAAAACTAAAAATTAAATCAGAATTCTCAAAACTTGCAAAATCTTATTCTATTGGACCCTCAAAAAAAAATGGGGGTAATTTGGGTTGGTTCAGATCTGGTCAAATGGTTAAAGAGTTTGAAGAAGCAGTGTTAAAATTAAAAAAAGGAAAAATAACAAAAAAACCAGTTAAAACTAAATTTGGTTATCATATAATAATGTTAAATGATGTTAGAGTTTCTCAACCAAAAAAAATTAATGATATTAAGCAACAAATTGTCAAGAAAATAAAACAAAATTCTCTTTCAAACCTTGAAAAACAACTAAAAAAAAATAAGAGTATAAAAATTTCAGATTTTAAAAAAGTTGTTCAAGAAATAAATAATTAATATCAATTAATATTGCGCTATGAAAAAAGAAAGTATAAGGAATCACCTGTTGAAAGACATAAAAGTTTCTACCATATATTCTGGCATTAAAAAGACACAAAATAATGAAGACGATCTTCTTCTAATAGAACTTAAAAAAAAATCAGCTATTGCTGGGGTTTTTACTCAATCATTAACCTCAAGTGCTTCTGTAAATCAATGTAAAAAAAATCTCGCCAAATACAAAGAACCTGAAGTAAGGGCAATTTTAGTAAATTCAGGTAACGCAAATGCATTTACAGGAAAATTAGGTGAAGAAGCTGTTTTAAAAATTTCAAAATATCTTTCGAAAAAGTTTAATTGTAGTATTAATCATATATATACAGCCTCTACTGGTGTTATTGGAGAACAATTAGATGCTGACGTAGTGATAAGAAGCATAAAGTCAATGTCTCCATTCAAAAACCCAGATTGGATAAAAGCTGCTACTGCTATCAAAACCACTGATACATTTACAAAGGTAAGCAAAAGAGTTTGTAAAATTGATGATTCTGAAATTGAAATTATAGGAATAGCTAAAGGTTCGGGAATGATTGCACCAAATATGTCAACAATGTTAGGTTTTGTTTTTACTAACGCTAACATATCATCGAATACTCTTCAAAAATTAATTGTATCCAGTAATGAGATAAGTTTCAATTCTATAACTGTAGATAGCGACACATCAACAAGTGATACTGTTTTATTAGCAGCCACTAAAACAGCAAAACACAAATCGATTAATAATTTTAACGACACCCGTTTAATTGAATTTAAAGAAAATTTATTTAGCTTGATGTTAGAACTTGCTAAATTAATTATTAAGGATGGTGAAGGTGCATCAAAATTTATAACTATTAAAGTTACAGGCGCTAAGTCAAAAAAATCGGCAAGAATAATAGCATTTTCCATAGCAAATTCACCTTTGGTTAAAACTGCAATTGCTGGAGAGGATGCAAATTGGGGTAGAATTATTATGGCTGTTGGGAAATCAGGTCAACAAGCAAATAGAGATAAAATCAAAATTTATATTGGCGATGAACAAGTAACACAAAATGGAATGGTTTATGAAAACTACTCGGAATTACGAGCAACAGAACATTTAAAACAAGATAATATTTTTCTTGAGATTGACGTTGGAGTAGGCAAGTCAAGTTCTATTGTATATACATGTGACCTAACCCATAAATACATAGATATAAATGCCGATTACAGGTCATAAAAATATTAAAATTGTAGTTTCATTAGCATTAATTAATGATGCTGATGAAATTTTATTGTCAAAAAGACCCAAAAATAAACATTTAGCAGGTTTTTGGGAGTTTCCAGGTGGAAAAGTTGAAACTGGTGAGGTACCGGAAATTGCGCTAATAAGAGAAATAAAAGAGGAACTTGACATTAACATAAACAACAAATGTATTGCGCCTTTGTCTTTTAGTGAATTTAGTTATAAAGAATTTCAGTTGCTTTTGCTCTTATATGTATGCAGAAGATGGGAGGGCAAGCCAAAATCTATGGAAAATAATAAAATTATGTGGGTTAAACCAAATATGCTAAGAAAATATAAAATGCCTCCAGCTGATGATGCTCTGATTTTTTGCTTACAAGACTTATTTTCATAAATTTTTGAGGATTATAATGAATAAAAATATAATAATTTATACTAGTTCACTATGTGGATTTTGTTATCGTGCTAAATCTCTTTTAAAAAAGAAAAACATTCCTTTTAAAGAAATAGATATTGATTTAGATTATTCCAAGAGAGATGAAATGATAAAAAAATCCAATGGCAGAACTTCTGTTCCACAAATATTTTTCAAAGATCAACATATAGGTGGATGTGATGATTTATATAAGTTAGAAGAAGATAATGGCCTAGAAAATTTTGTAATATAATATGAACCGTAAATTATCAATTGCCTGTCTCCAATACTCATCTGCTAAGAATGAAAAACATACACTAGAAATAATAAAAGATTTAATTGATAAAGCCCTAGATGTTAAAGCAGAATTGATTACTTTACCCGAATGCGCCACTTCACTTCAAAAAAATTCTTTTTTAACTAATGAATTGGCTAAAACCGAAGATGAAAACTTTAGCCTACAAATTTTAAAAGAAATGGCTAAACTTAACTCAATTTTTATTTTAATTGGTTCTTTACCAATAAAAGTAGATGATAAGTTAGTAAATAGATCTTTTTTAGTTGGACCTAAAGGAGATATTTTATACAAATATGATAAAATTCACTTATATGACGTAAATCTACCTAATGGTGACCTTTATAGAGAATCTGATACTTACAAAAGTGGAAATAAAGCAATCATTGCAGAAATTAAAAAAAATAAAATTAAAATTGGTTTGACAATTTGTTACGATTTGCGCTTTCCCCATCTATATCAAGATTTAGCAGTAAATGGCGCTGAAATAATTGTTGTACCATCTGCTTTTTCAAATTTAACTGGACCAGTTCATTGGCATACTTTGCTAAAAGCAAGAGCCATAGAGACTGGTGCATTTATTATTGCACCAGCTCAAACTGGTTGTCACGAATGTGGAAGAACAAGTTATGGCCATTCTTTGATTATATCGCCATGGGGAGAGGTTTTAAAAGATGCAAAAGAGAAAATTGGAATAATTCATGCTAATATTAATCTTGATGAAGTAATCAAAGCGAGAAGAGCTATACCTTCATTAAATTCAAGAAAAAATTATTTAACCAATTTCTAAATATTTTTTTTCTCTTAGTTTAAGTAATTCATCTTTATTGAGAACCATCAGTTTATTCAATCTTTTTTCTATAACATCACCAATACTTTTTATTGTAACGATTGGATCTCTATGTGCGCCACCGATAGGTTCTGGAATGATCTCATCAATGATTTTAAATTTTTCCATATCTTGTGCAGTCAACTTCAAAGCTTCAGCTGCTTGATCTGCGTTATCAGAACTTCTCCATAAAATTGAAGAGCATCCTTCAGGGGAAATAACAGAGTAAATTGCATGTTCTAACATAAGTGTGTTATTAGCCACACCTAAAGCAACTGCTCCTCCCGACCCACCTTCGCCTGTAATTACTGAAATAGAAGGAACAGTAATCTCCAAACTCTTTTGCAAACATTTCGCAATAGCTTCAGCTTGACCTCTTTGTTCAGCACCTTTTCCAGGATAAGCACCTGCTGTATCAACAAACATTAAGACTGGAATAGAAAAATCATTAGCTAATTGCATTAATCTTTCTGCTTTTCTATAACCTTCAGGCCTAGCCATACCAAAATTTTTATGAATTCTATCTTGGGTGTTTTTACCTTTATCTATACCTATAGCTACAACACTCTTTCCTCTAAAAAAAGCGATACCACCAGTTAAAGCATTATCATCAGCGAAATTTCTATCACCTGACAAAGGAATATAATCTTCGAACAAACTTTTAATTATGTCTTGAAAATGTGGTCTTTCAGGATGTCTAGATACCAAGACTTTTTGCCAAGGACTTAATTGTGAATAAGTAGATTTTAACTTTTCTGATACACTTGCTTGTAATTTACCAATTTCCTCTGCAATATTAATATCACTACCAGAAGACAAATGACGAAGCTCTTCTATTTTTCCTTCAAGATCTGAAATTTGTTTTTCAAATGCTAAAAAATGCTTAATCATGTTTTAAGACTTTCTTTTTTCTTAAGGTTTATTCTCTTTAATGGATGTATGTCATTTACAAGACCTGACAATCTTTTCGATTGGACTTTTGTATAAATCTCAGTAGTACTAATATCAGCGTGACCAAGAAGTTTTTGTAAAGACCTTAAATCAGCACCGCGATTTAACATATGAGTTGCAAAACTATGCCTGATTTTATGTGGAGTTACGTAAGCGCTGTTCATATTTATACTTTTTGATAATTCTGATAATTCCATATATATAGATTGTCTAGTAATGTGTCCAATACCATTATTACTAGGGAAAATATACTTATTATTTATGAATTTTTCTATCGAAGACCTATGTAACAACCACATCTCTATCATTTTTTTGGATTCTTTATTAAAAGCAACATGCCTATAAACACCACCCTTACCCTTAATCTGTAGCAAATCATTTATTTTAATAAAATCTGATAAGGGTAGACTTACAAGTTCAGAAACTCTCATACCTGTAGAATATAAAATTTCTAAAATAGTTAAAATACGTAACTGTTTTATTTTTTTTGTAATGTTCTTTTCTTCGATATTTTTAAAATTATCTTCTGCTTTTCTCAGCAATAAAATCAATTGTTCTTCCGACAATGATTTAGGTAAATTTTTTATTTTTTTGTAACTTTCAAAGTTATTTAAGGGATTGATATCTATATATGATTCTTCTTTTAAAATTTCATAGAATTGCTTTAAAGATGACAGCTTTCTATTTAATGAACTAGGTTTATAATTTTGATTTAATAAAAAAGAAAAAAACTCTCTAAAATTATTCTCATTTGCATTCAAAAAATTGATTTCATTCTTTTTGAACCAGTCAATTACTAGGCAAACATCTTTTTTATAGGCAATTATAGTATTTTCTGATAACCCTTTTTCTAAACTAATAACGCTAAGGATTTTATCAACAAATTCAATTTTTGGTGCATTAATATTTTTCATAATCAAATTTTAAAGGTTTATAATTTTAGAAATCATTATTTCTTGTATAATTCTATTAGCTAGATTAGCTAGACCAATCTTTTTTAAAGACGATCTAACAATAATTAATTCATTAAGATCAAAATCAACTAGTGGATTGTCTCCTACTAGTCTTGCCGTTAACAGAACTGTTAGTGCTTTATTATCATTTTTGGCTGCTTCTTTAATAGAATTGGTTAGAACAAATCTTTTCAAGCTAAAATTACTCTCCCATTTCAGGTAATTGTCTTCATTTAAATCATTTTCTTTTAAGTTTTTTAAATAGTTTACCCAACTTATAGATTTTGGTTCTTGCATTCCAGCTTTCTCAAGTATTGGGATAATTGGCCATGCTTTTTCTTTCAAAATTAAATCCCAATCCCATGTTTTCCCTTCATTTAGCAAAATTATGTTTGCAAACGTATTATTTGGGTAGGAATCTGGGTCAAATGATATATTTAGTTTGTCAATTGAATCATTAAGTTCTTGTGTAAGAGAGGAAGTATTAATTTCATTTAAAATTGTTAAATATAAGCTAATAACATCGTTAAATCTTCCGTTATTTGTTTCTGATTTTATTACATTTAAAATTGACTTAGCTTGTTTAATTTCATCCTTCATATTTATTATACTTAGCCAGAGATTTGCCCTATGAGATCCATTCGGTTTATTTATAAAGTTAGTGAAAGCTTTTTCAAATTCAACATTAGCGTCTGCCACTGATTTATAGTTTTCAATTATTTGATCTACAGAAACAAAGCTGTAATTCATTTTCTTGTCTAAAAGAAAAGATCTTGCCTTTGAAGTCAAATAATTTAGAGATAATAAGGAATCTGTATATTCAATACCAAGATGTGCAATATAATTTGCTTTGATTGGTATCTTAAGAGTATCCATCATTACTATATGTAAAGGTTGAATTTTATTTTTTCTATTATTAATTTCAACTATGTCAACTTCATCATAAATTGATTGAAATAAAACTTCAAATATTTCATCCTCAAACCCTCTAGATTTTATTAAATCAAGAATGAAATCTGATTGGTCTTTTTTTCCTTCAATCGACAAACAAAAAATGCGGCCCATTTGCCAAAAATTTTGGGAATTAGTTTTTGATTCTTCATTAATAAATTCACAAGCTTTTTTGTCTTGACGCCTAATTAACTCATATTCTACCTGCCACCTCCTCCATAATTCCCATCTTTTGCCTTTAGGTAATTGAGAAACTAATTTATATAAATTTTGGCTTTGACCACTATTCTTGACCTTAAATAATCTTGTTTCTAAAAATTTTAAAATTTCGTTCGAATTACCAATTGGTGGAACAGACCTACTTAGATATAAGTCATTAAGAAAAATTTGTAAGTGTTTACTAGCTAAAATGTCAGGTAGATAATTTAAATGCTCAATTATATCTTCGGCCTTCATGTTTTGCCAAATATTAAGACCTAATAAATTATTTGTCTCTGTATTAACTCCTAAAGACCCTAATGAAGGCTTATCTAATTTACTAACCTTTATATCAGTGCTCACAGCATTTGATAAAGGTTCTTTTTTATTATGGTTTGTTTGTGAGAAAGCAATTTTTTGATACAAACATAAAAATACCAAAATAAAAAAGCATGATAAAAAAATAAGTATTTTTTTTAAAAAACTATAATTATTTAACTTGATCATCTTTAACATCTAAAATCTTTGTTTGTAATTTGTCAGGAGCTGGGATGTCTAAATAAGTCACGACTAAAATACCTACTAGAGCTAAAAAAGTTAATATTATTAATAAAAATTTGTAATTTTTCATAATTATTCCTTATAACTTTCATAAATTAAGAATATGGCGAGTTTTAGACTATATTTTTATTTATCATAATTTTTTAAAACTTTCTAAAAATATGATGTATCTATAAAATTTATATGATATTTTGATTTAATGATAAGTTTTGATACTGTAAACTCACCCTGTGATAGGGTAACGCTAATTGGGATGATGGGCACTGGAAAGAGTAAATTTGGCCGTTTAGTAGCAAACAATTTAGGTTTTAATTTTTATGATGTGGATACACTTATTGAAAAAAAGTTAAAAACAACAATAAAAGAACTTTTTCAAAAACATGGTGAACCATTTTTTAGAGATGTTGAAAAAAAAACAATCAAAGAATTAGTTTTTAAAATTAAAGAAAACAATGAAAAAGTAATTATTAGCGTTGGTGGCGGAGGCTTTGATAATATAGAGAGTAGAGAATTATTGTTAAATTATACCAAAGTGATTTGGCTTAAAACACCTGTTAATATTTTGACAAAAAGAGTTGGAAATGGATCAAAAAGACCCATGATAAAAGGCGATGTTACAGAGGCCATTAAAAACCTTTTAAAAAAAAGAACTGAATTTTATTCACTTTGCCATTACAAACTAGACACTCATAAACTCTCTCAAAATCAAATTACTGAAAAAATAATTAATTTAATTTCTCTTAAAAGTAATAAAATAAAAAATGAAATCAGAAATTATTAAAGTTACATTTAGTAATAAGGTCGATAATTTATCATATCCAATATTTGTGGGTGCTAATTTAATATATAATTGTGAAAAAATTTTAAAAAAATTTATACACAATAAAAAAATTATTTTAATTCATGACAAAGTTTTTTATAAAAAAAACGAAATAAATGAAAGTTTTGTTGCCTTTATAAATTTAATTGAAAAATTTACTTCCTCAGTTAACCTAATAGGTATTTCTGGAGGTGACAAAACAAAAAATATATCTGAACTAAATCATATTATAGAAAAATCTCTATCATTTGAAATAGATAGAGATAGTATAGTTATTGCATTTGGTGGAGGCGTAATTGGAGATATAGCAGGATTTGCTGCGTCAATTCTATTAAGAGGAATAAATTATATTCAAATTCCTACAACTCTTCTATCTCAAGTCGATAGTTCAGTGGGGGGGAAAACTGGAATTAACTCACGTAAAAGTAAAAATCTAATTGGTTCTTTCCATCAACCACTCGCTGTTATAATAGATATAAACCTGCTAAACACACTTCCTAAAAGGGAATTTTTAGCTGGACTGGTAGAAGTAATTAAATATGGGCTTATTAAAGACGATAAATTTTTTCATTATGTGGAAGAAAATTATAAGCAAATTTTAAAATATGATCAATCAAGTTTAAAAGAAATCATAATTAAATCTTGTAAAATTAAATCTGAAATCATAAAAAATGATGAAAAAGAAAATGGCCAAAGGGCTCTTCTGAACCTTGGACACACTTTTGGTCATGCTATAGAATCATTTGGAAAATATGATGGAACAATAATTCATGGAGAAGCAATATCAATAGGTATTTGCCTTGCTTTTAAACTTTCAAACAAAATGGGTTTTTGTTCTTTAATTGAAACAACAAGAGTAATAAATCTTTTAAAAAACTTGAAACTACCAACCTCTTTTTTGGATTTAAGTATTTCAATAACAACCTCAAAAATGCTAGAAAAATTTAAATATGATAAAAAAAATAAAAATAACCAGTTGACCTTTATTCTTAATGAAAGAATTGGGAAATCTTTTATTAAAAATAATATGGATGTTAATGTTCTAACAAAATTTTTAGACGAAGAGATCTAATGCCAGATATATTTATATTTTTATGTAACATCCTTTTGTTAATAATTTTGTCTGGTTTTTTTTCAAGTTCTGAAACTGCTTTGACAGCGGTATCAGAAGCAAGAATACATGAATTAGCTCTTCAAGGAAATAAAAGAGCTATAGCTATAGAAAAAATTTTGGCTAAAAAAGAAAAAATGATCAGTACTATATTAATAGGTAATAATTTAGTCAATATTGTTGCTTCAGTGTATGCAACAAGTTTTGCTATAATTTATTTTGGAGAGTTTGATCTTATTTTTGTAACAATATTATTAACGATTGTTCTTGTGATTTTTGCGGAAGTTATTCCAAAAACATATGCGTTTAGCCATGCAGATCAAGTTGCTTTAGGAGTTGCTCCAATAATCAACTTCTTCATATTTATTTTAACACCTGCTACGTTGATTACAGAACGTTTTGCAAAAATTGTGTCTGGACCAGTTATTGAAGATGAAGAAGCTAAAACTGAAGAATTAAGAGGAATGATTAGATTACACGCCGGAAATGAAAGTCGTGGTAAAGAGCGTGGTAAAATGATGTCCAGTATGCTTGACATGGACGATGTAACAATTGAAGCAGTTATGACACATAGAGGTGCAGTTACTATGATTGACTCTCAAGAAGATCCTGAATTAATTTTCAAGGTTGTAGGTGAGAGTCCCTTCACAAGAATTCCAATTTATTCAGGAAATCCAGATAATATTATCGGTATTTTGCATGCTAAAGAATTATTTAGATATTTAAGAAGAAGAAGTTTCAAAAATGTTAATTCAATCAATTTATCTGAATTAATGATACAACCATACTTTGCACCAGAAACAACACTGTTATTTGATCAACTGGAGATATTTAAAACACGAAGAGAACATTTTGCTGTTGTAGTAGATGAATATGGGGATTTCAGAGGCATCGTAACCCTTGAAGACATCTTAGAAGAAATTGTTGGAGAAATTGACGATGAAACCGATTTAAAAGTTAAAGGCCTTAAACCTCAGCCAGATGGGTCTTTTATCGTAGATGGTTCAGTAACAATTAGAGACATTAATCGATCTCTTGGATGGTCATTACCTGATCAGAACGCGAATACTATTGCAGGCTTAGTCTTATATGAGTCAAAAACAATACCAGAACCTGGACAAGAATTTAGGTTCTTTGATATTAGATTTAGAATACTTCAAAAAAAATCTAATTTTATTTCACAACTACGTTTGTGGAATGAATTAGGTATAAAAAACATAAATTAAATATTCTTATATTCTTCAACAGTATAGGTTTTTATAATAGCTGAATGAAGGTCAGCACAAAATTCATCTTTTAAACTATGATTAACCATTCTGTGTCTGTCAATTCTTTTGATATTTCTAAACTTATCTGAAACGACAATTATTTCAAAGTGACTCTCAACATTCTCTTTAAAGTTTTGATGACCTCTGTGTTGTTCTGAAACATCTAGAACAGAATAAAAAAAGGGGTCATAACTTTCTAATATTATTTTTTCAATTTTTAATTTTCTTTTCACAAATAATACCCATTTGTATATTAATCTAAAAAAATAATTCCAATCTTGCATGGATTACTACATAATTCTATAATTAAAATAAAGAATTAAATTTATGTTGCATACTAAACAAAAAGAAAAATCAGAAAGAATCTGCTCAAATCCAAAATGTAAAGAATTGGGCGTATATCCTGCTCCCAAGTCAAGAGATAATCTCAGGGAATATTTATATTTCTGCATAAATTGTGTTAGGGATTTTAATAAATCTTGGAATTATTTTGAAGGGCTAAACGAACATGAATTAGAAGTTGAAATAAGAAAATCAGTTACCTGGGATAGACCAAGCTGGAAATTTGGAACAAAAAATCTAAATTATGATTTTGAAAAAGCTTTTAACACTTTTGAAAATCAAAAAATTCAAAAGAACAAAAATAACTTAGATATAAAGTTAGAAGCAGCGTTTAAAATATTAGGATTAAATTCAGATTCTGATTTACAAGAAGTAAAAACCAAATATAAACATCTTGCAAAAAGATGGCATCCTGACGTACAAAATGACAACAAATCAAAGATCAACAAAGATAAATTTATTAATATAACAAATGCATATAAAATTATTTTAGAATCATTTACTAAACAAGTAAAAACTTAATAGAAACACTTTTGGAGATTAAATTATGAACGACGTTAGTTTAACTAACAACATGGACTTTAGTACTGACACTTTTCCAACTTCTCAAACCTTAGTAATTGATTCCAAAAAAGTTTTTGGCTTTCAAACAAATATGAAGATTGTTGGTTTTAATGAAAAAACTAAATTTGTGCCTGAAATTGATGAATCTTATTTATTTGACGAAACAACCACAAAAGCAATACTTGCTGGTTTTTGCTATAACAGAAGAGTTATGATCCAAGGTTATCATGGTACTGGTAAATCAACACATATTGAACAAGTTGCCGCAAGATTGAATTGGCCTTGTGTAAGAGTAAATTTAGACAGTCATATCAGTCGTTTAGACCTAGTAGGTAAAGATGCCATTGTTTTGGAAGATGGAAAGCAGGTAACAGAATTTAGAGAAGGTGTACTTCCTTGGGCTCTTCAAAACCCTGTTGCAATAGTCTTTGATGAGTATGACGCTGGCAGAGCTGACGTAATGTTTGTTATTCAAAGAATCTTAGAAGTTTCCGGAAAACTAACTTTACTTGATAATAACAGAGTTATAAATCCTCATCAGAATTTCAGATTGTTTGCAACTGCTAACACAGTTGGATTGGGAGATACTACTGGACTATATCACGGAACACAACAAATAAACCAGGGTCAAATGGATAGATGGTCTATAGTTTCAACCTTAAATTATTTACCAACTGAAGCAGAAGAAGAGATTATTTTATCAAAAGTTCCTAATTTTAGAACTATGGATGGAAAAGAAACTATTAAATCCATGGTTTCTATTGCTAATTTGACACGAAATGGGTTTATGTCTGGTGATCTTTCTACAGTGATGTCTCCTAGAACAGTTATTACATGGGCAGAAAATACAAATATAATTGAAGATATTGATTTGGCTTTCAAGCTAACTTTTTTTAATAAATGTGATGAAATGGAAAGACCAATTTTGTCAGAATATTATCAAAGATGTTTTGGAAGGGAATTAATTGAAGTTGAAAAAAGTATAGACGCTTAAAATTTAAAATGAGCAAAAATTCAGAAAATACACAATTCCAAAATGCTACTGCCTCAACTCTAAAAGCAATTTCTGGAAATAAGATTGAGGAAAGGGAAATAAAGTTTTCTGGGACTGCAAGCTATTTATCATCTAAAGAAATTAGATTACCAATTATATCAAAAAAATTTGATGATTTAGAATTATATAAATTAAGAGGCGAGGCTGACAAAATCGCTCTAAAAATTAAATACCATGATCCTGTTTTACATAATAAACACGTACCATCTTCAGATTTATCATCTCAAATTTTTCAATTAGCAGAAGAATCTCGAATTGAAGCTGTTGGATCCAAGAATCTTCTAGGTATTAAAAAAAATTTACAAAATTTAATTGTAGAAAAATTTAAAGAAACAATTTTACCTGTACCAGGTGGAGAAGATAAAGAAGCATTAGTAAATGCTTTACATTTAGTAATTAGAGAAAAGATTACTGGCTCTACCCCCCCTCAAAACACCTCTATTTCTCTGGAGAAATGGAGGCCTTGGATCAACAACAAAATTGGTAACCTCCTTAACCAACTTGCTGAAAACACTAATAATCAAGAAGTTTTTGCTAAATACACAAAAGAATTATTATCTGCTTTACATGCGGATATTGGAGAAAGAGATCCTAATAATGATGGTGAAAACGAAGAAACTGAAGACAATAATCCTGACGAAAATGAAGAAAACGATTCATCTGCCGAAAGTGAAAGTGAAAATGATGAAGATGCCGGATTAGATAGTAGTAGCGATGCCCAAGAAAATGAGCAAGAAATACAAGGTGAAACTCAGGATGCTGATGCTGACAATGAAGATGGGGAGAGTGAAGGTGAGATTGTTCCTAACCCTCTATCGGGACATAACTTAGGTAAAAATAGTATTAATTATAATTATCAGGTCTTTTCTACTAAGTACGACGAAATCGTCAATGCCACTGACTTATGCGAAGAAGACGAACTTAGTAGACTAAGAGGAACACTTGATAAACAACTTGAAAACCTTCAAGGTGCTATAGCTAGGTTAGCTAACAAACTTCAAAGAAAATTACAAGCTAAACAAAACAGATCTTGGAACTTTGATCTTGAAGAAGGAATGTTAGACGCATCAAAATTGGCTAGAGTAATTACTCAACCATTATTTCCACTTTCTTATAAGCAAGAAAAAGATATGAAATTTAGAGATACCATTGTGACTTTGCTCATAGATAATTCTGGATCAATGAGAGGAAGGCCTATCACAATTGCAGCGATTTGTGCTGACATAATGGCTAGAACACTCGAAAGATGTGGAGTTAAAGTTGAAATCTTGGGTTTTACAACAAAGGCTTGGAAAGGTGGTCAATCAAGGGAACAATGGATAAATGAGGGCAAACCAGTTTACCCTGGTAGATTAAATGACTTAAGACATATCATTTATAAACCAGCAGACGCACCATGGAGAAGAGCTAAAAATTCATTAGGATTAATGCTCAGAGAAGGAATTTTAAAAGAAAACATTGATGGTGAGGCATTAATCTGGGCACATGAACGATTGTTAGGTAGAGTGGAAGATAGGAAAATACTAATGGTCATTAGCGATGGCGCACCAGTTGACGATACCACACTTTCCTCAAATAGTGGAAACTACTTAGAACTTCATCTTAAACAGGTTATCTCATTTATAGAAAATAAATCACCGGTAGAATTAGTTGCAATTGGCATTGGTCACGATGTCACCCGTTATTATGATAAGGCTGTAACACTGACTGATGCAGAGCAATTGGGTGGAGCTGTCACTGAACAGTTAGCTGACTTATTCAACGAAGAATAATGTTAAGAAGAGCTGACTTCTTTTTTTAAATTTTTTCGAATAGATTTTTTTATTGCAATAGCTTGAGGTGCTAAAACTCTATTACTTGTCTTTGACAAGTAGTCGTCTAACCCTCCGTTTTTTTCAACAGATTTTAAAGCTCTCACAGACACTTTCAAAGTAATGTATTTATTCAAGGATTTACTAAAAAATTTAACATTCTGAAGATTAGGTAAAAATTTTCTTTTAGTTTTATTTTTTGCATGACTAACATTATTGCCACTCATAACATTCTTACCTGAAATTTCACACACTCTAGACATCATTTACCTCAAAAAAAACTATGCGTTTTATATGATAGAGGACCTAAAAGGTCAAGTTAAATGGTGAAAGAATCTAATTTTTAGATTTTTTAAAACCATTAATTGCAATATTCATAGCTTCTTTAGGATTATCAACAATTCCTACTATATCACAAATATTGTTTAAATTGTCTCTTTTCATTAATTTCAACATGCCATTAATTATTTTATTTGCTACTAAAGGTCCTTCAAAAGTTAAAGAAGAATATAGTTGGACTAAATGTGCTCCACACAAGATCTTAACATATGCAGTCTTAGTGTCTGTTACCCCACCAGCTGCAATTAAAAATAATTTATAATTTTTGTTTTTAATTATTTTGTTTGCTTCTGATAGAATAGCCGTTGATTTCTTAAATAATGGCTTCCCAGACAATCCTCCTAATTCATTAGATTTTTTTGATTTAAGGTTACTGTCTCTATCTAACGTAGTATTAGAGATAATCATTCCAAAAATTTTTTGCGAACAAGCTATTTCGATAATTGAATTCAATTTTTGCTTATTTATATCTGGAGCAATCTTCAAAAAAATGGGTAGTTTTTTATTAAAAGCTTTAGAAGCGGCAACACCATCCTTAACAAATTTTATAACTTTATATAAATTCTCTTTATTTTGAAACTCTCTTAAGTTTGGTGTGTTGGGTGAAGACACATTTATAGAAATATAATCAGCATACTCTGACAAATTTTCAGCAAGAAATTTATAATCATTAAACCTATCTTCGCTATCTTTGTTGGGACCGATATTAATACCAACAAGAAAATCACTTCCGACTGGGAACTTTTTTCTATAATTCTCTAATTTTTTTTTTGCCTCTAACATTCCTAAGTTGTTAAAACCGTTTCTATTTATTATTGCTTTATCTTTCTCTAACCTAAAAATTCTTGGTTTTGGATTACCATATTGAGGTAATGGTGTAATGGTCCCAACTTCAGTAAAGCCAAAATTCAAAAAATGAATTTTGTTTATTACCTCGGCATTTTTATCAAAACCAGCTGCAACACCTAGTAAATTTTTAAAAATCAAATCACCAATTTTAATTGAAATTACACTTTGATTTAATCTTGGATGTAAACCAAATTTCAAAGATTTTATAGTTAATTTATGAGCAATTTCTGGATCAAGTTTTCTTACAAAAAAAGTAATAAATTTCCAAATCATTTTATCTATTCTTTAACTAATTTACCTTGTATAACGTTTTTTAATAATTTTATAGTTGATTCAACACCATAGAGTTTTATAAAACTTCCCATTCTAGGACCCTCAGATTGTCCTAGAATAGTCTCATACAAACCTTTAAACCATTCACGCAAATTTTCATATTCAAGTTTTTTCCCAATTGCAAATACCATAGATTGGATATCATCAGAAGTGATTTCATTATTTAATGTTGATAAAGTATTAATTAATTCAGTGATACCTTTTCTCTCTTTTTCATTTGGAAGCCTATATTTCTTTTGAGGTTCTATTTTCTCTTTATAATAATTAACAGCTAAATTAATTAACTCGTCTAGTTCTTTAGTTCTTTTTGAATCGGGGGAGTAGGTTGTGACATATCCCCATACAATATCTGGATCATTTGCATAACATACAGACACTAAATTTAACAATAAAGTATAGGTAACTGGAAGCTCGTTAGATTTTGGTGAACCTTTATGTAGATGCCATACTGGATTATCAAGTTTTTCATGATTTTCTTGCTCAGTATATTTTTTCAAATGCGAAAAATATTCATCAGTGGTTTTAGGTATGACATCAAAAAAAAGTCTTTTAGCTCTTTTGGGATTTGTATACATAAACAGACTTAAAGACTCAGGCGAACCATATCTCAACCACTCCTCTATGGATAAACCATTACCTTTGGATTTTGAAATCTTTTCACCATTATTATCTAGAAAAAGTTCGTAGGAAAAGCCTGATGGGGGTGTTCCTCCAAGGACACTCAATATTTTGCTAGATAAAATTACACTTTCAGATAAGTCTTTGCCTGACATCTCATAGTCTACTCCTAAAGCAAACCAACGCATTGCCCAATCACACTTCCACTGCAACTTACATGATCCACCAAGAATAGAAACAGTAACTAACTTTTTAGTATCTTCGTCAATATAACTTACAGTATTGTTTTTAGTATTGATTGAAGTGATGTTAACTTGCAAAACTTTACCAGATTTTGGGCAGACTGGAAGAAACGGGCTGTAAGTTTTTTTACGATCTTCACCTAAAGTAGGCAAAATTATGTTTTTTATTTTTTCATAATTTAATAAAATCTTTTTGAGTGCCTCATCAAATTTACCTCTTTTATAGCATTCTGTAGCTGAAACAAATTCGTATTCAAAATTAAAGTGGTCTAAAAATTCTTTTAGTTTATGATTATTATGATCACCAAAACTACTAAATTTTTCAAAAGGATCAGGAACACTAGTTAAGGGATGTTCAATAAATTTCTCAAGTAAATCTTTGTTAGGGACATTTTCTGGAATTTTACGAAAGCCATCCATGTCGTCTGAAAAACATATTAACTTTGTGTTTCTATCAGTTAAAACTTCAAATGCGTTACGTACAATGTTAGTCCTCGCAACTTCACCAAATGTTCCAATATGAGGAAGTCCTGAAGGTCCATATCCAGTCTCAAATAGAACAGGGGTATTGTTGTCTCTGGGATCAGCACTCTCAATTTTATCCAGTCTATCCCTTAAACTTCTAGCTTCAACAAAAGGCCAAGCATTAGATTTCTCTGCAAATTTTTTAATCTCTGATTTTTCCATAACTTAATTTCAAATAATATTTTTTATTGCTATATGAGTTAATAATACTAAGCAACAAATAATCAAATAATTAACAAAAAAAAACACCTCTAACTTATAGAGCTAGAGGTGTTAAAATAATAAAGTAGAGCAGAATTACATCATGCCTGGCATGCCGCCCATGCCACCCATGCCGCCCATGCCGCCCATGCCGCCCATGTCTGGCATGCCGCCGCCGCCACCACCTGCTGGTGGTTCAGGTTTGTCAGCAACCATAGCTTCTGTAGTTATCAGCAGACCTGCTACAGATGCTGCATTCTGTAAGGCTGATCTTACGACTTTAGTTGGATCTATAACTCCAGCTTTAACTAAGTCTGTAAATTCATTGGTTTGAGCATTGAAGCCGTAGTTTGCATCAGTTGATTCAAGTAGTTTACCTACTATTACTGCACCATCTTGACCAGCATTGTCTGCAATTTGCTTTGCAGGAGCTTTTAAAGCTCTTCTAACAATATCAACACCCATTTTTTGATCTGAGTTGTCAACTTTAAGTTTATCTAATGCCGAAATTGCTTTCACGAACACAACTCCACCACCAGGTACAATACCTTCTTCAACAGCAGCTCTTGTAGCATGCATCGCGTCATCTACACGATCCTTACGCTCTTTAACTTCAACTTCAGTAGCTCCTCCGACTTTGATAACAGCAACTCCACCAGCTAGCTTAGCTAATCTTTCTTGAAGTTTTTCTTTATCATAATCAGAAGTAGTCTCTTCGATCTGAGCTCTTATTTGATTACATCTAGCGCTAATGTCATCCTTGGATCCTGCACCATCAATTATAGTAGTTTCTTCTTTTGTAACCTCTACACGTTTTGCTGTACCAAGCATTTCAAGTGTTACATTATCTAGCTTTATACCAAGATCTTCAGATATCAGATCACCTTTTGTTAAAATTGCAATATCTTCTAACATAGCTTTTCTTCTATCACCGAAACCTGGCGCTTTAACGGCAGCTATTTTTAGACCACCTCTTAGCTTGTTAACAACAAGTGTTGCTAATGCTTCACCTTCAACATCTTCAGCAATAATTAAAAGAGGTTTACCAGACTGAACAACTTTTTCTAATATTGGTAACATTTCCTGTAAGTTAGCTAATTTCTTTTCAAATAATAGTATATAAGGATCATCCATAACTACTTTCATTTTATCAGCATCGGTAATGAAGTAAGGTGATAGATATCCTCTATCAAATTGCATACCTTCTACAACATCTAATTCAGTTGCAAGTGTTTTACCTTCTTCAACTGTAATAACACCTTCATTTCCGACTTTATCCATAGCCTTAGCTATCATTTCACCAATCTCAGTTTCACCGTTTGCTGATATAGTACCAGCTTGTGCAACTTCTTCATTAGTAGAAATTTTACTGGTTCTTGTTTCCAAATCAGCTACAACAGCTTCTATAGCTAGATCGATACCTCTTTTAAGATCCATAGGATTTAAACCAGCAGCAACTGCTTTAGAACCTTCTTTGACAATAGCTTGAGCCAATACTGTCGCAGTAGTTGTGCCATCACCCGCAACATCGTTAGCTTTTGATGCAACTTCTCTAACCATCTGCGCGCCCATATTTTGAAATTTTTCTTTTAATTCAATCTCTTTAGCAACAGTAACACCATCTTTAGTTATTCTTGGTGCACCAAAAGATTTATCAATAACAACATTTCTACCTTTCGGACCAAGTGTAACCTTTACAGCTTCTGCCAGTATATCAACACCTTCTATCATTTGTGCTCTAGCATTAGCACCAAACTTGACTTCTTTAGCAGCCATCTTTTTTTCCTTTCAAATTATAAAGTAATTATTATTTCTTATATAGAATAATTAACCCATTATTCCCATGATATCGCTTTCTTTCATGATCAAAAGATCTTTACCATCAAGCTTTACTTCAGTACCGGACCATTTTCCAAAAAGTACAACATCACCTTCTTTTACATCTAAAGGTTGAACCTTTCCAGTCTCGTCACGTGCTCCAGAACCTGCTGAAATAATCTTACCTTGCATTGGTTTTTCTTGTGCTGAATCTGGAATAATTATTCCACTAGCTGTTTTCTCCTCTGCTTCGAGACGCTCAACAACAACTCTGTCGTGAAGTGGCCTAAACTTCATGCCTTTTCTCCCTTATAAAAATGTTAAAGTTAAACAATAAATACATTATTGATGGAGCTTAAATAATGTAATTGAAAGTAACTTTCAAGATAAAATAAAAAAAATATTTAAAATATTGCTTTTAAGATTAAACATCACATATATAAAAATAAAACACTAATTAAAAATGAACTCAACCTCAAACCAAACATATATAAATACATGGCTGTACACTACTATTGCAATGGTAGTTTTGATGATACTAATTGGCGGTATTACTAGGTTAACAGATTCTGGTTTGTCAATGGTTGAATGGAGACCAATTTGGGGGTTTTTACCACCCATTACTGATGAAGAGTGGAAAAGAGTTTTCACACTTTACATGAATTCGCCAGAATATATTTTTAAAAATCAAGGAATGAGCATCATAGAATTCAAAAAGATATTTTTTTGGGAATACTTTCATAGATTATGGGGAAGATTAATTGGAATCGTTTTTATTATTCCCTTAATTACATTTTACTTGTTTAATAAAATTCCGAATTCAATTTTATTGAAATTATTAACTATTTTGTTTTTAGGAAGTTTACAAGCAATCATAGGCTGGTGGATGGTAAAGTCTGGTCTTGTAAATGATCCTACAGTTTCACAATATCGTTTGGCTGTTCATTTATCTAATGCATTGTTAATATTATTCCTTTTAATTTGGACTTTATTAGAATTTAAGAATGGTCACTCTAAAATTAAATTAGACTTCAGTTTCATAATTTTTTGTTTTTTATTTACAACAATTATCGCTGGTGCATTTGTTGCTGGAATGGACGCTGGCTTGATGTACAACGAATACCCTTTAATGGGACATAGTTTTATCCCAGAAAATTATGGTGAAAATGGATTTTTAGATCCATTTGAAAACCCTGCTTCAGCTCAGTTTCATCACAGACATATAGCTTTATTTACTACAGTTTGTGTGCTGATATATTGTTATAGAAACTTTACACAAAGTAATGATAAAATTGTCAAAAATTGTTCTTTATTTATGAGTGCAATAGTATGTTCCCAATTTTTCTTAGGTATATTTACATTAATTAACATGGTTCCTGTATACTTAGGAGCTCTTCATCAAACTGGCGCTGTTATTCTATTCATATCTCTTACAGTCATAATGCATAGACTGAATATAACAAAAATTAATTAATTTTAGTTTTTTTGTCTAACTTAATACCTAATTCTTTTAATTGAAGATCCTTTATCTCATTTGGAGCTTTCATCATCAAATCTTCTGCTTTACCAGTCATTGGAAATAAAATAACTTCTCTTATATTTGGTTCATCAGCTAATAACATTACAATACGGTCAATTCCAGGAGCTATGCCTCCATGAGGTGGTGCCCCAAATTTAAAAGCATTAATCATTGCTGGAAATTTATTATTAACAACCTCAGATTTGTGACCTGCAATTTCAAAAGCTTTATACATTATTTCTGGAACATGATTTCTTATTGCACCAGATGAAAGCTCGATCCCATTACACACTAAGTCATATTGATATGCGAGAATATCTAACGGATTTTCATTTAATAATGCTTCCATACCACCTTGTGGCATAGAAAAAGGGTTATGAGAAAATTCTATTTTACCAGTATTTTCATCTTTTTCAAACATAGGGTAATCTACTATCCAACAAAATTTAAATATATTTTTTTCAATTAATTCTCTATCTGTTGCAATTTTAACCCTGGCTTTTCCTGCTAAATTTGCTGCATCACTTTCTGACGCACAAGAAAAGAATAAAGCATCTCCATCATTTAGGTTAAATAAAGTCTTCATCTCAAGACCTTTTTCAATTCCCAATGCATTAGCAATTGGCCCTTTAGCAGTGTTTTCACTAAAAATAATATATCCCATTCCAGGGGCACCTTCTCCTTGGGCCCAACTATTCATTCTATCAGCAACAGAACGTGAACCACAATTCGGACCAGGAATAGCTCTCACAACAGATCCATTTTCAATTGATTTTGCAAAAATAGTAAAACCAGAATTTCTGAAAATATCGGTTACATCTTGAATCTCAAGTGCAAATCTTAAATCGGGTTTGTCATTTCCATATTTTAACATTGAATCTTTATAGGTAATTTTTGGGAAAATTTCATTAATACTTTTGTCTGAATATTTTTTAAAAACTTCTTTAATCACGGGTTCTACGGCCTGAAAAACATCTTCTTGTTCAACATATGACATCTCTAAATCAAGCTGATAAAATTCACCTGGCGATCTGTCAGCTCTACTATCTTCATCCCTAAAACAAGGCGCTATTTGGAAATATTTATCAAAACCAGATACCATTATGAGTTGTTTAAACTGCTGAGGAGCTTGGGGCAAAGCATAAAACTTCCCTTTGTTAAGTCTGGAAGGAACTAAATAATCTCTAGCACCTTCTGGACTAGATGCAGTTAAAATTGGTGTTTGAAATTCTAAAAATCCTAACTCTAACATTTTATTTCTAATGGTTTGAATAACGTTCGATCTTAAGACAATATTGGCATGAGGCCTACTTCTTCTTAGGTCTAAATATCTAAATTTTAATCTGGTTTCTTCACCATAATCTTCATCTGAATTAACTTGCAAAGGTAATGCTTTTGACTGGGAAATAATTTCTAATTCAGACAAATTAATTTCTATTCTACCTGTTGGCAAATTATCATTGACAGTTTCCTCAGACCTTTCCAAAACTGTTCCTGAAACAGTTATTACACTTTCTAAAGTTAAGGTTTCAAATGTAGAAAAATTCTTGTTTGATGAATCAACAACCACTTGCGTTAATCCGAAGTGATCTCTTAAATCTATAAATATTAATTGTCCATGATCCCTTTTTCTATGAACCCAGCCTGATAACTTTACCTGATCATTCACGTTTTCAATTCTTAATTCATCACATTTATGTGTTCTATATTTATGCATTTAAAAATTCCTATAAATTAGAATTAAATTTCTTAAGAGATCTATTTTTGATATCTTTCATAATCTCTAGGGCTTTTTTATTATCTATCTGTGGCCAAATAGCAATCTCGTTAGAAGAACGAAGACATCCTAAACATAATTTACTTTTAGGATCAATTGAGCAAACTCCTACGCAAGGACTAATTTTATTTATTTGACCCATTTCATATCCTTTATTTCTTTTTATTTTCTTTGATAGCTTGTGCTAGCATTTCTAAAAGATCCGAAATACCTGACTCACCACTAGTTGCACTTATTAAATTTTTATCTCTAACTGTTGGTTTATCAATAATCTCTGCACCAGCTGCGATTAAAAGTGCGCTATCAGCATCAGACGCAGCAACTTTTCTACCTTTAGCAGCATCTATGGTTGTTAATAACATAGAAGAAACACCCGCCAAAGCAACTGGTTCATTTTCTCTTAAAAAAGCCCTTAAAATTCTTCTTACATGAAGGTCATTACTTAAAGTTTCAATTTGATTAGCTCCACCTGGTACAATTAAAGCATCAAAATCTATAGCCAGCGTCTCAGAAACTGGTTGATCGACGGGGTAAGATAATCCCCATTTTTCTGATGCCCAACCATTGGTTGTGCCAATATCTCGAGAAATTATAGTATAAGAACCTTCAGCAGCTAAAATTGTTTTTTGTATTATTAAAAATTGTTCTTCATTAAAACCACTTGCAACCATCACAGCAATTTTTTTACCTTTGAAAGCTGACGTATCAGACAAAATGTACTCCTTAGTTTTTGTTTTTAAGTTCTATAAAAGATTTAGTTTAGCTAATCAAGTAATCTAGTTAAAATTAAAATTTCCACTTTATAGTTTTTTTATTAATCAAGGCAATAGTGAGTAACAACAAGATTGGAAACAATATTTGAAAAAATGTTGCAATTCCTAAGTCTTGTTTAGAACCACTCAAAGCTAAATTTAGAGCTTCAACTGTTAAGGTTGTAACTCTGCCAACTCCAATAAAATAAACTGGTACATATAAAGAAAAAGAGACTATCATTCCTATAGCAAATGAAGTTAGAAGAGAAGGCAAAACTAATGGAATTTTAATCTTAAATAACCTTTCTATTCTATTTTTTCCTAAGCTAGAAGCAACTTTTATATAATCAAATTTAACTGCTCTTATAGCTGGAGCAAGTATAATAAAACTATATGGAATTACGTAAAATAGTTGAACAAATATTAGAGATATTAAAAAACTGTTATAATTAAAAAATATTATAAAACTTTGTATTCCAATTAAAAAAGAAATTTGAGGAATAAATAATGGAATAAATATAATCCATTCAAATTGAGTTTTTTTTATGTTTAAATAATCTAATAATTCAACCCAAATGATTGTTAAAGATGTGGATAATAATGAAACCATCAAAGGAATAAACACAGAAATAAATATTAATGATTTATTTTGATCATAAAAACTTAAAAAACTATCTATGTTTAAATTATTTGGAAAAAAATTTGGAAAGTACCAATTTTGACTAAATCCCCACAACATGGAACAAATTATACCCATGAAAGATAATAAAAATAAACCTATGCCAAAACATAAAATAACAAATTTCAAAAACTCTGATTTAATTGAAGTAATTTTTATAAAAAAAATATAAAAATATTGTAGTTTAATAATTTTCTCTAAAATAATCCAAAATATAAATAAACATATAATTATTAATAATTGAATTAAAGATAAATTTGAAGCTATGAAAAATGAATCAACATCTGAAGATTGAAATATTTGCAAAATTCTTACTGATAGAGTTGATGGAGTAGATGGTGCCAAAAGTAAAGACATATCAACCACAGATGAAGAAAATGCAATAATTATGAATACAACAAGTCTAATCTTTTTGTATATGATTGGAAATATTAATGTAAACCAAGTAGAAAAACTTGAATGCTGAAATGATTTTCCTAGATCAAAAAATTTTGTTGAAGAAAACTCTCTCAAAGCTGACAAGGATACCAAGATGAGAAATGGAATTTCTTTTAATATAAGTCCTAAGATTAAAAATAAACCATATTCATCTGGAAATATATAAGTGATTGGAGGTCTATCAAAACCTGTCAACCAGGGTGAAACAGATCTTAATAATAATCCACTTGGGGACAAGAGAAAGATTAAACCAATAGCCATTGTAATATGTGGTAAAGCAATTAAAGGAGATATAATTATTTTTATATAATTATAAAATTTAGTTTTAAAAAAATATAAAAGAATTACTTGAGAAAAAAATAACGCTAAAAAAGTTGAAACTAAACCAGTAAAAATGGATAATATTATTGACTTATATATCCCAGGGATATTCATTGATATATAAAAATAATTTAAGCTTAATTCACCTTTACCTAATATTGGTAAATAATTGAATGATGGTAAAAAAAAACCTAAAAAACCACAAAATATAGGTATAGTGATAATTATTCCAATAAATATTATAGAAGCCTTGGAAACAAGACGATAAAAATCATTCAACATTTATGACCTAATTATTTGAGCCATATTTTTCTATCCATCCTTCTTCAATGATTTTAACCCAGGATGGGTGCGGCTCCTCGAACTTCATTGTTAACTCCTCATTTGAGAGTGTCGCAATACCTCTTGGAAGCATAGAAAATTTATTTTTCCAATTTTTATCTAATTTTGCTACTGAAATAACACTTGGGTCACCCCAAAAAGTCTTGTCTTGTTTTTTTAATTGAGCTTCCGGTGATATCAGGAAATTAACAAAGATTTTAGCAGCAGTTTTTTTACCAGAATTATATGGAATTGCTAAAAAATGAACGTTAGCGAGAGTTCCATCTTTGTGTATATAACTTCTTACAGTATTAGGCAACTTTCCTTCAGATATTGCATTTGAAGCATGTGCTATATTAAACGCCATTCCAATGTCAATTTCTCTTTCTGCAACTAATTCTGTCAAAGCCAAATAATTTGATGGATAATTTTTTCCTTCTCTCCAAAAATATGGAGTTGTTTGATCTAACCATTTCCATAACGGGATTAGAGCTTTTTTATGTTTATGAATAACATACTTTTTTCGCAACAAGCTTTTATCATTTATCAACTCAATTAAAATTTGTTTTAAAAAACTAGTCCCTGTAAAATCTGGTGGCTGAGGAAAAGTAAACCTGCCCTCGTTTCTGATTATATAATCTTTTAATTCAGATGCTGATCTTGGTGGTGATTTTATGTATTTACTATCATAATAAAAGTTTAATTGTGACACTCCCCAAGGCATTTCCATACCCTCTGTAGGAACCCCAAAATCATTTAACAAACTAAGGTTGTTTTCAAAATCTAAATACTTAGAATTTGGTAAGTCTCTGATCCAATTTTCGGAGAGAAGCATATTATTTTTCTTCATTACTGAAAAATTTTCACCGTTAATCCATACTAAGTCAACAGCTCCATTATTGTCTTTTTTAACATTTTTTTCTGATAAAATTCTTGCTACCACATTAGCAGTATCAGTTACTTTTACGTGTTTAACTGTTATATTATACCTTTTTTTAACTTCATCTGAAGCCCATTTGATAAATGAGTTAATGTTTTTAGCGCCACCCCATGCATGAAAAAAAATTGTTTGCCCAGAAACTTTGTCAGCTTTTATGTCCCAATCATTCTTTTTTTCTGTAGCATTGGTGTAAGGACTAATTATAAAAAAAATACTAATAAAAAAACATCTTAAAACTATTTTAGCTAAATTATCTGCCAATTTTAAATACATTTAGATTTACCTCAAAGTTTGTTCTTGAATAGACAAATATTGATATTAGTTATATTAATATCAATGATAGTTATTATCTTCAATATACTCAACATAGAAATAGTTATGTAATTATGAATGCTCTCTTGATCTTGATAAATGAAATTATAACACTCTACTTATATACATTATTTGTATATGTTATAATGAGCCTCCTAATCCAATTTCAAATGATCAATAGCTATAACAAAATTATTAATGCAATTTTTAGAGCATTAATATCTTTGCATGAACCTTTATTAGGAAAAATTAGACAGTATATACCATCCCTTTCAGGAATAGATTTATCACCTGTAATTGTTATTCTTTTATTGAGCTTTTTAAAAAACTTAATTCAAGATTATAGATTAGGATTATAAATTAATTAATGACGATTATAAATAAAATAATTGATGGAAAGATGTATGCTGAAAAACTGTTAGAAGAAATTCATCCTCTAAGCAAAAGATTTTTAATTAATTTTAATCGTAAGCCATGCCTTACTGTCATACTAGTTGGAGACAATCCCGCTAGTAAGATATATGTAAAAAATAAAATCCTTATAGCCAAAAAAATTGATATTGAATCTAAAGAAATCATACTTGGTTCTGATGTTACAGAAGACGAATTAATACACCATATCTCAATACTAAATAAAGATCAAAATGTGGATGGAATTCTTGTTCAGCTTCCACTTCCAAAACATATTTCAGAAAAAAAGATCATTAATATAATTAGTCCATCAAAAGATGTTGATGGATTTCATCCAAAAAATTTTGGTAAACTTTTCATGGGGAACCCAAAATTTATTCCATGCACACCCTTAGGCTGTCTTTATATGTTGAAGCACGAAATTGAAGATATAAAAGGAAAAAACGCCGTCATAATCGGGAGATCAAACATTGTAGGAAAACCAATGGCGTCACTGTTACTATCTTCAGACTGCTCAGTGACAATAACTCATTCAAAAAGCAAAAACATTGAAGAACATACCAGAAAAGCAGACATCTTAATCGTAGCAGTAGGTATTCCTGAAATTATTGACGAAAAATTTATTAAAAAAGGCGCTATTGTAATAGATGTTGGAATTAATAGATCAGAATCTAAAAATAATGATAATTCTAGTAATAAGGGAGTTCTTGTTGGTGATGTTAAATTTGAAAAAGTTTTAAAAATTGCCAAAAAAATTACCCCTGTTCCTGGAGGAGTTGGGCCAATGACAATTGCATGCTTAATGCATAATACTGTTAAGGCTGCCTACATTAATAAAAAAAATGATTTTATCAATGTCTTAGAAGGAATTTTATAATGGATTGGTTAAACATTACTTTATTTCTTTCTATGATATTAGTGGTTCTTATACTTGCTTGGGGTTTAATAACAATGGCAAGAGGTGGAGAATACAACAAATCGCATAGCAATATTTTAATGAGATACAGAATAATTTTTCAAGCGATAGCAATTTTAATTTTTATATGCTTATTAATATATAAGAGGTATTACAATGGTTAAATTAAATAAAATTTATACTCGAACGGGCGACGATGGATCAACTGGTTTAACCGACGGAAGTAGAGTTCCAAAGCATTCACCTAGACCACAAGCATATGGTTCAGTTGATGAATTAAATTCCTCCTTGGGAATGGTATACTTTTACTTAAACAAAGAGAATTCAAACGCACTTCATTTTGAAATTAAAAATTTAATCAGAGAAGTTCAAAATGATTTATTCGATTTAGGTGCAGATCTAGCAACACCAGTATCTAAAGAAAAAGAAAAGTACCCGGCACTTAGAATAAAAAAGGAACAAATTGATAAAATAGAAAATAAAATAGACTATTATAATAAGTCGTTAAAACCGCTAAATTCCTTCGTTTTACCAGGTGGATCAGAAGCCTCTTCATTATTACACCAGTCAAGAACAGTAGCTAGAAGAGCTGAAAGAGATACTAGTTTACTTTCAAGCATAGAAGATATAAACGTACAATCTTTAATTTATTTAAATAGGTTGTCTGATTTATTATTTGTATTATGCAGAGTTTTAAACGAAAATGGATTAAAGGATGTATTATGGATACCAGGTTTAAATCAAAAATAATTTATTTAAGAAAGGGAGTTTAGTTTGAAAATTTTAGTGCCTGTTAAGAGAGTAGTAGATTATAACGTAAAGGTCAGAGTAAAAAATGATAATTCTGGTGTTGAATTAGAAAACGTTAAAATGTCTATGAATCCTTTTGATGAAATAGCTGTTGAAGAGGCTTTAAGATTAAAAGAAAAGGGAATTGCAAATGAAGTTATAGCTATATCGATTGGCGCCACACAAGTGCAAGAAACTATAAGAAATGCTCTTGCTATGGGTGCAGATTCGGGAATTTTTGTTGAATACAATGATAATCTTGAGCCACTTAACGTTGCAAAAATTATTGCATCTATTGCTCAAAAAGAAAATATTGATTTAATGATTTTAGGTAAGCAAGCAATAGATGACGATATGAATGCTACTGGTCAGATGATTGCTGCCTTATTGGATTGGCCTCAAGCTACTTTTGCTAGCAAAGTAGAAATTTCAGGAACAACAGCAAAAGTTAGCCGCGAAGTTGATGGTGGTATTGAAAATATTGAAATTTCATTACCTGCTGTTATTAGCACAGACTTAAGATTAAATGAACCCAGATATGCTAGCCTTCCAAACATAATGAAAGCGAAGAAAAAACCAATTAATGAAGTAAAGATTGAAGATCTTGAAGTAGAAATAAAAAAACATTTAAATATTTTAAAAGTAGAAGAACCTGCTAAACGTCAATCAGGAATTATGTTAAAAACTGTAGACGAATTAGTTGATAAATTAAAAAATGAAGCAAAAGTAATATAAAAATTGAAGGAATATATAATGAAAGTACTTGTAATAGTTGAACATAATAACCACGAATTGTTGCCCGCAACCTTACATACAGTAAACGCAGCCAAACAAATTGGTGATACTGACTTGTTTGTTGTGGGTCATAATTGCCAAGAAGTCATTAACAACGCAAGCAAAATTGAAGGTGTTAACCAAGTTCTTTATTGTAATGAAGCAATATATGAAAATCCTATAGCAGAAAACGTGTCTGTACTTATTAAATCTATTACACAAAATTATTCTCACATTTTATTTTCAAATACAGCAAATGGTAAAAATATAGCTCCACGTCTAGCTGCATTACTAGACGTAATGATTGTTCCAGACATAATTGAAATAATTGATGAAAATACTTTTAAGAGACCAATCTATGCTGGAAATGCGATTGCAACTTGCAAAAGTGAAGATTCATGTAAAGTAATCACTGTAAGAACTACTGCGTTTGAAAAGGCTTCATTTAATGAAAATCAAGTTGAATCTGTATCCATTAATGCTGTTAAAAATACAGAATTAACAAAGTATATTAATTCAGAACTTTCTCAGAATGAAAGACCTGAATTAACTGCTGCTGATATCGTTGTTTCAGGTGGAAGAGGCCTTGGATCAGCTGAAAACTTCCAAGTTTTAGAAAAATTAGCTGACAAGCTAGGTGCAGCAATGGGAGCAAGTAGAGCGGCAGTTGATGCTGGCTATGTGCCCAATGATTGGCAAGTAGGCCAAACTGGAAAAGTGGTTGCCCCAAATTTATATATAGCTGCTGGAATTTCTGGTGCAATACAGCATTTAGCAGGTATGAAAGATAGTAAGGTGATTGTAGCGATAAATAAAGACGAAGAAGCTCCTATTTTTACTGTAACTGACTATGGGCTTGCTGATGATTTATTTAAAAGTGTGCCAGAGATGGAGAAACTAATTAAATAAGCTTTTTATCTTATTAATTATTTCATCTTCTCCCCATTTTAAAATTCCTTCGTGTTTTGAAATAACATAACTATTTTGATCAACAATTATGGTTGTAGGAACTCCTCTTAATTTGAGTGATTTAAAAATTTTCATTTCTTTATCAAAGAAGTGATCCAGATTTGAAGCACCGTTATTTAATAAAAATTCAAGTTGATCTTTAATATTTTTTTTATCTATTGATATAGTTAAAACATCAATATTGTACTTTTTAATCTTAGATTTTAATAAACTTAAATCAGGCAGCTCTTCTTTACATGGAACACACCAAGTAGCCCAAAAATTAATTACGTAACCTTTTTTCTCCAAATCCTGATTAAATTTTAATATTAAAGGCTTTTCTTTATTATCCAGAACCTTCAAAGTTGGAAATTTGATTTTAACACTTATTTTATCTATGTATTCGGCAGCGTAAACATTCCCAGACAAAAATGCGAGAAATAATAATATTATTATTTTTTTATTAAAATTTGATATAAGCATGTTAAGTATTATTTTAAATTAATAATTTATTAGTAATTAATATAGATAATAAAATGAAAAAAAGTAGTTTAGATAAACAAAAAAATAATAAAATGTGGGGTGGAAGATTTTCTACATCTCCTAGCGAATTAATTGAGGAGTTAAATTCATCGATTCAATTTGATCAGATTCTTTATATCGAGGATATTGAAGGATCAATAGCACATTCAGAAATGTTATCTGAACAAAATATCATTTCTAAAAAAGAGTTTTTATCTATTAAGTCTGGTTTAGAGCAAATAAAAAAAGAAATATCCAACAATGAGTTTAATTTCTCGACGAAACTAGAAGATATACATATGAATATTGAAAATAGATTAGTGGAAATAATAGGAGATATTGGTAAAAAATTACATACTGCTAGATCAAGGAATGATCAAGTCGCAACTGATATCAAATTATGGCTTAGGAAAAAAATTGATGTAATAGAATTAAGTCTGAAAAATTTGCAACGTACACTTATTGAAAAATCAGAAAAATATTATGATCTCTTAATGCCTGGCTATACACATCTTCAAGTGGGTCAACCTGTTACATTTGGACATCATATGTTAGCTTACGTTGAAATGTTTGGTAGAGATAGGGGTAGATTACTCGACTGTAGAAAAAGAATGAATGAATTGCCTCTGGGTTCTGCTGCTTTAGCAGGTACCAGTTATCCAATAGATAGACACTTTGTAGCAGACAAACTTGGCTTTAGCAAACCTACTGAAAACTCAATGGATGCTGTTGCTGATAGGGATTTTGCTATTGAATTTATGTCTGCATCATCGCTAATAGCAATACATTTATCTAGGTTTGCTGAAGAATTAGTTATTTGGTCGTCTGACAGGTTTAATTTTGTTAAATTACCAGAAAACTTTACAACTGGTTCTAGTATCATGCCTCAAAAAAGAAATCCTGATGCCGCTGAATTAATTAGGGCTAAACCTGGCAGAATATTTGGTAACTTGATAAGTTTAATGACTGTTCTAAAAGGCCTCCCCATGACATATGGAAAAGATATGCAAGAAGATAAAGAGCCAATAATTGATACTGTTAAAAATATTGAACTATGTATTTTAAATATGGAAGCTATGATCGGAGATATTGAACCTATTCCTGAAAAAATGATGGAGGCACTTCAAGAAGGTTTTCCAACTGCTACAGACTTAGCAGATTACCTTGTAAAAAATCTTAAAATACCCTTCCGAGAAGCTCATCATTTAACAGGTAAGATAGTTTTATTAGCTGAGACAAAAATGACTTCTTTAGAAAATTTAACTTTAGAGGATATCCAAAGTGTTGTTCCTAAAGTAGATTTAACAGTATTAGACGTTCTCAAAATTCAAAATTCTGTTTCAAGTAGAACATCTTATGGTGGAACAGCACCAAAAAATGTTTTAAAAGCAATTAAAAATGCTAAGAAAAGATTTTTAGAGGGATAAAAATCATGAATTTCAAAATCATATTTATAGTTGTTATATTTTTATCATCTATTTCTTCGTATGGCTGTGGAAGAAAAGATATTCCCATAAAATCCTCAGAAATCATTATAAAAAACTAGATTTGTCATGTTTCCTAAAGGTTTTTACAGAGACGAAAATGGTGAACTAAATGTTCAAGGTATTAAAGTAAGTGTCCTAACAGAAAAGTATGGCACACCTCTGTTTATATACGATACAGGGTTAATGAAAGAAAGATACGAAGTCTTTCTAAATACTGTTAAAAATGTCAAAGGAAATATTCACTATGCTGTTAAAGCAAATGATTCAGTGAATATAATTAAATTTTTTGGGAAATTAGGTGCAGGAGCTGACATAGTATCTATAGGTGAATTTCACAAGTGTATTGCAGCTGGAATAACACCAGATAAAATAATTTTTTCTGGTGTTGGGAAAGATAAATATGAGATTGAGACTGCATTAAAACATAATATTTTACAATTTAATATTGAATCAGAAGAAGAACTTAATGATATCTATATTATTGCTTCAAAACTTAGATTAACAGCAAACATATGTCTAAGAATTAATCCAGATATAGCCCCAGATACTCACAAAAAAATATCAACTGGCGAAAAAGAAACTAAATTTGGAATTGATACTGAGAAAATTACTTCAGTATATAAAAAACTACATGAATTAGATTACATAAATCCTGTTGGTTTAGGAGTTCATATTGGTTCACAAATATTTGATTTTCGTTTTTTTGAAAAAGCTTATCTTAATCTTAAAAGCATTGCTGATAGTCTAAAAATAAATGGATATAAAGTGCCAACTTTAGATTTAGGAGGCGGAATTGGAATACATTATGATTCAAATAAAAAACCAGATTTTGTTGCTTATAAAAAAATTATTTCTGATATTTTTCTTAAATCTGATTACCAATTGAGTTTTGAACCAGGCAGATGCCTGATTGCCGAGGCAGGAGTACTGATTACGAAAGTAATCAGGAACAAAAAAAATAAAGATAAAAACTTTATTATAATTGATGCAGCAATGAATAATTTAATTAGGCCTACTTTATATGATGCATACCATAAAATTGAGACAGTGAAAAATAAAAAAGGCCAAGCTATCTTAGTTGATATTGTTGGCCCAATTTGTGAAACTGGTGATTTTATTGCTCTCAATCGAGAATTAGTAAAAGTACTTAGTGATGATCTACTAGCAATAAGGACAACTGGGGCTTATGCATCTGTAATGAGATCAAATTATAATTCCAGAGTCGACGCATTAGAAATTTTAATCTTTAATGGAAAATCATATAAAATAAAACAAATTGATACCATTCAAGACACAATCTTAAAGGAAAAAATATTAGATTTTAATTCTTAATCAAAGAATTTCTTTAGAAGAGTTACCTTTACACTTACGTTTTCTTCATTATTATTTATTTTTAATTTAGCTAATTTACTTAAACTTATTTTTGAATTTGGTAGGATTATTTTTTCGTCTAAAATTAAAATTTTTTCAAATATAATCTTTCTATCTTCTCTTATTCCTAAAATTTTAATTCTTGGTGTCAGTATTGGTCTTTTGGAATTATTTTTAATAACACCAGTAAATCTAACTTCTTGCTTTTCAAAGGTTGCAATAAAATTGTCAAGATTTAAATATTTAATTTCAGATAGAATAGGCAAGTCGATTTTCCGAAATAAATTGTTAATTTTTTTTGCATAAGTTTGCGAATAATTTGGAAAATATAAATAACCATAGCTTATCACTGCTGAGCGAAAAAAAACCCCTGATGAAAAAATCATAACTAAAAAAAGTACAAAAATTGGAAATATGTTTATTTTTTTTGTTTTTTTCTTATCTTCTACATTAGTATGCTTTTTGGGATTATTTTTATTAGTTTCTTTAAGCTTTGATAATGATAATTCTGAGGCAATTTCAGCTACACTTTTATTTTTTTGATCTAATACAGGATTAGATTTTTTGGCTAAAATTTTCGTTTTGCCTTCAACGACTGACTTTATAGAGGCTAATTCTTGTTTTACTTTTTCAGATTTTTCTTTAACTTCAGAATTTTTTTGAAGTAAATTTTTATCTAAATTTGAAGATAAAACCCACTTTTCATTGCACACCCCACATTTTAACCACTGTATATTCTTTGTTAATACACTTTCATCAACTTCAAATACTGTTCCACATGATTTACACGTTTCAAGCATATAGAAATTCCTTGTGAAATTATTAAAATAATCTTTTATAGTATACTAACATGCCTTTTTTTGCCAACATGTTTAAGTCAAATTGAAATGAATTTTTTATGTTTTTTAGAATTTTAAAAATTTTTTTTATTTTTTCTCTTTCTTGTACCTTAGCAATTTTTTTTATTCAATTATTTTTCTTCAAAGAAAAAGTATTATCTTTCCAAAAATACAACGACACAAAAAGCTCTAACATTGTCATATTAACAGGTGGTACTAATAGAATAAAAGACGGTTTAAATATTATCAATCACTTCGACAAATCAAAAAGAACTAAATTTAAAATACTTGTAAGTGGTACAGGTAAAGGTTTCTCTAAAAATAGTTTGATTAAACAAATAGGTCCTAATTTTAATCCTAAGTTAATAGAGTGCTGTATCTATCTGGATAGTGTATCTAAAAATACATTCACAAATGCTATCGAAACTTCTAAGTGGGCTAATAGGAATGATTTGAAAGAGTTTATATTAATTACAAGCAATTATCATATGCCTAGAGCTATATTAGAATTTAAGAATGTTATGCCAAGTCATAAAATTTATACTTTCCCCATCACACCTAGAAAACATAATATTAAAGAATGGATGAGGTCATATGAAACTTTCAGTTTAATTTTTAAAGAATTTTGTAAATATATTGTTTCAAATCTTAGGATAAAACTTTTGAATATTTAAATTAATTATTAATGTTGACCTGCTTCAATTATTTTTTTTCTTATTGATCTTGTTCGTGAAAAAAAGGTATGTAACTTTTCGCCCTCTTTTTTTCTAATAGCTTTTTGGAGATCTGACAAATCTTCATTAAATCTTTGTAACATTTCAAGTACAGCTTCTGAGTTATTTAGAAAAATATCCCTCCACATAATTGGGTCTGAAGCAGCAATTCTGGTAAAATCTCTAAATCCTGAAGCAGAAAATTTAATTACATCATTCTTTAGATCCGCTTCTAGATCCGAGGCTGTCCCAACAATAGTATATGCGATTAGATGTGGTAAGTGAGAAGTAATTGCAAGAATTTTATCATGATATTCTGCACTTACAGTTTCAACAATTGAACCTAAATTACTAAAGAAATTAGCTAGTCTTTTTGTTTGATCCGTTTGTTTATTGCTTATTATTAACCAGTATCTATTTTCAAACAATGAGCTAAAACCTGACTTTGGCCCTGAATATTCTGTTCCTGCAAGGGGATGAGATGGTATAAAAAAAACATTTTTTGGTATAAAAGGATAAACATCATTTATAACAGAACTTTTTGTGGACCCAGTATCAGTAACAACGGCACCATCTTTTAGTGAAGAAGAAATTACACTTGCTACAGTTTTCATAGAACCCACTGGAATGGACAGTATTATTAGATCAGCCTCACTTATTGCATCATGAATATTGTCACATACAAAAGTAGCTATCTGCATGTTTAATACAGTATTTCTATGTTTAGGGTTAATATCATAAGCAAAAGTTGTAACTTCTTCATCCTTATTTGCCGTCATTGCATGTAGTATTGAAGTTCCAATTAAACCCAAACCAATTACAGAAATTTTTTTAAACTTTTGATTCATTACTAATTTTCTAAAAAGGCCTTTAGTTCATCTATAAATATTAGATTTTCTTTTTCATTACCTATTGAGACCCTTATGTAATTTGACAAACCATAAACTTGCATACTTCTAACCAATATTCCTTTTGAAGCTAGAAAATTTTCCGCATTTTGAGCATTGTGCTTACTATTACTAGGAAACCTGATCATCAAAAAATTAGTAATAGAAGGTTGAAAATCCAAATTTAAAGATTGTAGTTCTTTTTTAAACCAAGACATCCATTTAAGGTTATGTTGAACAGATTTATTTTGAAAATCTAAATCTTCTATCGCGGCAACACCTGCCATAATTGCTGCTGTGTTAACGCTAAATGGGCCACGAACTTTCATGAGATTTGCTATTATTTTTTCAGAAGTATAACCCCACCCTAATCTTAAAGAGGCTAATCCATGTAATTTTGAAAATGTTCTTAACATAATGACATTTTCGTTTGCGTCTGCTAGTTCACTACCATCAAAATAATCATTATTAACTACATATTCTGAATAAGCTGCATCATAAACTAATAGGATATTTGAGGGAATTGACTCATGTAATCTAATAACGTCTTTCTTTGATACAAATGTGCCAGTAGGATTGTTAGGATTTGCTAGAAAAATTATTTTAGTTTTTTTGTTAATCTTTGAAAGTATATTATCAACATTAGCTTTGAATTTTATGTCCTTTGCAACAACACCCTTTGCACCTGCTATAGAAATCGCTTGAGGAAATTGAAGAAACCCAAATTCAGTGTAAATTGCTTCATCGTCGGAATTCAAAAAAGTTTGAGCGATAATTGATATCAATTCATCTGAACCATTACCTAAAATAATTTTTTTCTTTTCAAGTAAATATCTCTTAGATATTGCGCTTGTTAACTCATCACTTACTTGTGGTGGATATCTATTTAAATCATTAGAATAAAATTTTAGAGCCTCCATAGCGTCCGAAGAAGCTCCTAATGCACTTTCATTTGCTGACAATCTAATTAAATTATTTATTTTGCTTTTACCAAAATTTGGTTTGTAGGTTTTCAACTTTTCAATATTAAATCTAGGAGTAGGAAAATTCATTATGAAACCTATTTTTCTTCTTTTTTTAAACTTACAATACTGTAATCTTTTTGGTTAGTATTTTTGTAAAGAGGTACATTTACTTTTACATCAAAATTTACCTTGATTTCTGTTTGCTTTTTCAACTTATCAATACTTTCACTATCTATGAACCCTATTTCTATATCCCTTTTTTCTAATGAAGCAAGCAAACTTACTACACTTGAAAAATAGGTGGTTTTAAAATAATTTCCAAAGTGGGATAAGTAGGCAGATTTAATTTCATCATCATTACCTGCCACACCAATTTTTATTATTTTTTGCAATGATAAATTAGAAGAAATAATTTGACGCCAAACTTTTTCAGCTAAAAATTTGTCTAAACCTAAACTAACTAATTTCTTTATTAAATCTTCTTCTCTTTTTGGATCAAAAGGGAATTCTCCCTTTTTTGCATCCATAATCTTAGAGGCCAAAGATTGTCTTTCCATTATTAATTGGCATAAGTTTTTATCGATTTCGTCAATTTTAATTCTAAGCTTATCTAATTCTATATTATTCATAATTAGCCTTCTCTATACATACATATATATACTTTAATAAAATAAAATAAACTTTTTGATTATATTAATTTATATAATACGATAATTTTAATTAGTTGCTTAACGATTTTTCAATTTTAAAAGGATTAAAATGCTAGATATTTCTATAATTAATGCTTATTCCGATAATTATATCTATTTATTAAGGAATGAAAAAAAAAATATAACAAGCGTTATAGATCCAGGAGAAGCAGAACCTGTAATAAAATTTTTAAATAGTAAAAATTTGCATTTAGATGAAATAATTAATACTCATCACCATAATGATCATATTGGAGGTAATGATAAACTTTTAGACGTTTACAAATCAAAGTTAATTGCTCCTTCTTATGAAAAAAACCGTATTTTGAACGTTGATAAATTTGTTTCTGATAATGAAACTATAAATATTGCAGGTATATCGACAAAAGTTATTCATACACCAGGCCATACATTAGGACATATATGTTTTTATATGCCTGAAGAAAAATGTTTGTTTTCAGGTGATACTCTATTTTATTTAGGTTGTGGCAGAGTTTTTGAAGGCACAATGAAACAAATGTGGTTAAGTTTGGTTAAACTTAGATCTTTGCCAGAAGACACTACTGTATATTGTGGTCATGAATATACACTAGCTAATATGAAATTTGCTAATTATATCGATTCTGATAATGCTTTATTAAATAAAGTTAGTTTAGAAATTAAAAATAAAAGAGAAGAGGGATTTCCTTCGGTTCCATTTAATTTAGGAATAGAAAAGAAAATTAATCCATTTTTAAGAGCAGATGATGATAATTTTATAAAATCCATTGGTTTAAGTAGTAACAATGCTACCGAATCTTTTGGAGAAATTAGGCTAAAAAAGGACAGTTTTTAAATATTTGATAATTCATAAGAAACCTCACAATCATTAAAAATGGTAGGTTTAGAGATGTTTACTTTAGCACCAATTACATAAGTATTTATCATCAAAGTTGAATGTATCTTTTCTACGAGTGTTTCTAGTAGCTGAAAGTGTTGACTTTCTATAATGTCAATGAGACATCTTCTAAATTGACTATAATCTTGTGTTGATTCTAGATAATCCTGCTTTGGTTCAGAATCATTAGAAAGTAGTAATTCTACATTTACTATTATTTTTTGTTTAAATTGTTTTTCGTGTTCATAAACACCTACTGATGCTTGTATAATTAAGTTACTTATGAGTATTTTTCTATTTCTTACTTTCATGTAAACTTTCCTATTATAATCCAACATCTCTTCTTGGAGGAGCAAGATGTGCTCCACCATCAAGAACCGTTACATGGCCAGTCATAGATTTAGTATTTATAATGAGTTGAATTGCATTTAAAATTTCTTCTACTGTAGAGGATGACTTTAACAAGTTTTTTCTATGTGATTTTTCAAAAGCTTTTTGATCTTGCCCAGGTGCTAACAAAGTTATCCCAGGAGCAATTCCATTTACTCTTAAACAAGCAGCATATGTAAGTGCTGACATTTTTGTGAGGCCATACATTGCTTGCTTTGATAATGTGTAAGTATAGTAATCTGGATTCAATCCAAAAATTTTTGCATCGAGAATATTTATAACAAAGCCTTGAGAACTTTTTTCCTTTTTTGTCATCTTCATAGTGTATTTAGCTAATGCTTTAGTTAAAAGTGTAGGAGCAATAAAGTTTACTGACATGTGACGATTAAGCTCTTCTAATCTAAAACTGTTCCCATTATCATAATTAAAATAGCCGGCATTATTGATTAATCCAACCCATTTCGAATCTTGCGCTTCAATTTCATTTACTAATTTTTCAATATCTGAGTTACAAGTTAAATCAGCTTGATGTGTGCTTACATTTCCACCAATTTTGAATAAATAATCCGCTGTATCTTCAGCCAATGTTTTTGATTTATTGTAGTGGACAGCTACTTTCCAGCCTTTCTTTATTAAATCAATAGCTATAAATTTTCCTAATCTTTTTGCTGAAGCTGTAATGAGTATTGTTTTATTTTTACTTTCCATATTTATTTTTCCTTTTGCAGAATAGAATATGAAGTGTCTCTTATTGATTTCAAATAGCCATTAAAAGATTTATCTTGCAATGATTTTCTAAGACCTAAATTTGACCAAGATTGATTATTTAAACTTTTAGGGGGATTGAATTTCTTTATCACTCTTAGAGGCTCTATTCCTGTTACCAAAACTTCATCACTTAACAAGGCTGCTTCTTCTATTGAATGTGTTACCATTAAAACAGTAAGGGAATTTTTTTTTATTATTGAAACAAGCTCGGTTGAAATAATTTCTCTACTTAAATTATCTAGAGCTGCAAATGGTTCATCTAACAATAATAAACTAGGATAAAAAAGCAACGCCCTTGCGATTGCGACCCTTTGTAATAAGCCTCCGGATAATTTATGAGGAAAGTATGCAGAAAACTCACCTAACCCAATATCTTTGATAAGTTTATCTACATTTTTATAGTTTGTTTTTTTATTATTAGAATTAGCTAATATAATATTGTCATAAACATTTAACCAGGGCATTAAAGAAGGATTTTGTTGAATTAAAGTTATTTGGTTAATTACTTTTTTCAAAGTTTGATTTTCAAACTTTATTTCTCCTTTTTCAGGTTCAATTAACCCTGCTATTAACTTTAATAAGCTTGTTTTCCCTGTGCCTGAAGGGCCAATAATGCTTGTAAATTTACCTTTTTTAATTTTACAGTTGAAATTGTCCAAAATAATTTTTTTATTATTTTTTTCATAATATGAGAAAGAGATATTTTTTAAAATTAAATCACTAATTTGATCTTTATTCATATCTTATGGAGCCTCAATAATATAATCTGGAGAAATTTTAGTTTTTTTAATTATACTACCTACGTTTGTGTTTTTAAATAAACCATATTTTGTCATTAAAATAGATTTCAATCCATAACTATTGGCACCTAAAATATCTGTATGTAGAGTATCACCAACCATACCTATTCTAGATAAAGGAATATGTCTTCCTGATAGCTCATTTAGTCTATTTATAGCCAGCTCAAAAATTGTTGGAAAAGGCTTCCCCAACCAAAAAGGGAGATGAATACCGTTTTTTATTAAGTGTGATACATAATATGCAGGCTCCATGCTAAAATTTTTTTCATGTGGAGCTACTAAATCTGGGTTAGCTACAAATAAAGGTCTTGGATTTGCTTTTAAAGAATTAAACAAAATTTCTTGCCATACAGTGTCCCATTGGAGTGTTCCTAGTAATATAAATGAATTCATTTCATCAAACATATCAAGGTCTTGTTCAAGTTCAAAACAACTTATTTTGGGTATGTTAAAATTGTTACCAACATTACCCAAAACACCTAAAGGACCCTCGGGTTGATTAAATGACAAAAAAATTTCAGCTGTTTCTCTACTTGAAATTATCTCATCATTTGAAAATTCAAGTCCTAATGAGGCAAGTTGATCTCTTTTTTTAAATGAACTACTACTTGCTCCATTGGTTACAACAAGAAGAGTAATATTTTTTTGTCTTGCTTTTTCTAGTGTTTCAATGATGCCAGGAATTAGGGCAGAACCAACATTTAACACTCCAAACGCATCCAATAATAAGGCGTCAAAATTATCTAAAATATTTTCTAATCTTGGGGCTAAAATTATGTCTTTACTATTATTCTGATATTTTGGAAAAAAATCTCGCATACTTTCATAAATGTTTATGACAGAATCTGCATTCATATCTTTGGCTGGTGGGATTATAAATTTTTGATCAAATTGAAATTTTTCTAATACAAATTCAGATTTTATATTAAAATTGTCCATAATTATTTTAAATCCTCTAAATTAAGACTATTTTTGAAAGGATAAAAATGTCCAAAAAAGTGATAATAATTGGTTCAGGCATAGCAGGAATTTCTTCATCATTAAAGCTAAAATCTTATGGTATAAATTCAATCATTGTAGATAAAGGTAATTTTATAGGTGGAAGAATAAGCACTAGAGAAGCAGAGAAAAATTCCAGTTCAAGTTTTTTTTTTCATGGTGCTCAATTTTTTACCGCCAAAACACCTGAATTTAAAAAAATTATTAGTACCGGAGTTAATGAAAAATATATAGAGGAATTTGGAAATTTTGATCCTAAAAGATATAGAGGAAACAAAACAATGAGAGATTTTTTGCTAAATCTATCAAAAGAATTAAACATCCAACAAAAAGTGAAAATTATTGGAATTAAACCAGATAACTATAAAATTAAAGTCCTTGATAATAATGTAAAAGAATGGATAAGTTACGATGGCGTCATTTCAACACTTCCAGCACCCCAAAACAGTGAATTATTAAATCAATTTCCTTCATTACAGAAAACTCTCAACACAGGATCATATCATGCATGCATAGCCCTTATGTTTACTTTTGAAGAAATTCCATCAGATCTAAATACTTATTATGATTTTTATAAAAAACCAGGAATATTAAGCTGGATGGCCTATGGAAGCAACCTAAATGTTTGGACTGCTCATACCAATGAAGCATTTTCTAATTTAAACTATTATAAAGACGAAAATTTTCTGAAAGAAAAAATAATGTCTTCAATAAAACAGTTTTTTTTTAGCTCAAAGATAAAGTTTCATAGTTTACATGTTTGGAAATATGCTAAGGTAGCAAAAAAGTGCTTAGGGCCTCAGATTGATCCTAAACACACAGTTGCAATTGCAGGAGATTTTTTGGAGGGACCAAATGTTGAATCTGCATTTATTTCAGGGAATAAAGCAGCTAATTTAATTTTTAATAGACTAAAATAAATTGATTGTTTCATAAAATTTTAAAGAAAGAATAAATATGATTAAAATAAAAACCTCAGTTATGAAACTTGTAGAAAGTGCTAAGAAACAAATTAATAATTTAGAAGTAAGTGATGCTATTAAAATGCATTCCAACAAAACTAACTTATTCATTGACGTAAGGGATATAAGAGAAATCCAAAAATCAGGTCGTATATTTGGAGCAAAACATGTTCCAAGATGTATGTTAGAGTTTTGGATAGATCCTGAAAGTCCGTATCATAAAAAGTTTTTTAAGGATAATTATCATTTCATTTTTTATTGTGCATCTGACTGGCGTTCAGCACTCGCCACACTTTCAGCTAACGAAATTGGACTCTTAAACACCTCTCATCTAGTTGGAGGTTTTAATAAGTGGTTAGAAAAAAATGGACCAATTGAAAAACCAAGATAATTTATCATAATAGTACCTCAAATGAGAAAGTAGTTCATATATATAACATAATACCAATAATTTTTGTATTACTATGGTCTTCGGCATTCATTACCAGCAAAATAATTATCGATAATGCCCCACCTTTTCTCTCGCTTTCAATAAGATTTGGGATAGTTGCCTTTTTATTTTTCCTTTTTTTCATTTATTTTTCAAAAGACAAACATATTTCTTTTCAAGCTTTTAAAAATGCATCCATTAGTGGGTTGTTATTTCATGGCTTATATTTAGGTGGAGTTTTTTTTGCTTTATCTCAAGGTATATCAGCTACCCTTATAGCGTTAATTGTCTCATTACAACCTATTCTAACATCATTTCTAGCAAAAATTTATTTGAATGAAACTTTAACTAAATATCAGTTGCTTGGTATCATTTTAGGATTTAGTGGTGCATTGATAATTATAATTTCTGATCTAATTGATGGTCTAACTATAGTTGCTTTTCTTGCTGGAATAGTTGGACTAATTTCATCTTCACTAGGTATTATTTGGCAGAAAAAAATAGGATCTGATTTATCTCTGTCTGGGAATAATTTTTTACAAGCATTAAGTGCTGCAACTTTTCATCTTCTATTAGCGTTATGCTTTGAAGAATTTTCTTTAAATTTATCAAATGATTTTATATTAGCTATGTCGTGGCAAATATTTGCTGTTTCACTTGGTGCATTTTTGATTTTGATGTGGTTATTAGCGAATAATAAAGCAAATGAAACATCAACTTTATTTTTTTTAGTACCTCCTATTTCTGCTTTACTCGCTTTTTTAATATTAGAAGAAACATTCACTTTTTTTGACTTCTTTGGTTTATTTCTTTCTTGTATTGGGGTATTTATGGTTTCAAAAATTCAAATAAAAATGTAAATATTTTACAGTATTGATTTATTTTAAAATATTGTTAATCTTTATTTATCAAAGTCTTTTTGTGTGAGAGAGTTATTTATAACCGCCGAAGGAGCAACCACCCCGGAAACTCTCAGGCACCCGAAACACAAAAAGTTGATAATCTGGAGAGTGGTGATTTTATCATCCACCGAAGGGGTAAGCCAATTTTGGTCAATCTTTCAGGTTCCGTGACAGATGGGGTAATATTTAATTTACAAAAACTTTGTCACGGAGTTTATTATGAAAAACATAGCAATAATAGGAGCAGGTATAACTGGAATAACTACTGCTTACCAACTTCTAGAAAGAGGTTATACTGTATCTGTTTTTGATAAAAACCGTTATGCTGCCATGGAAACTAGTTTTGCAAATGGTGGTCAATTATCTGCTTGCAACGCTGAAGTTTGGAATAGTTGGTCAACAATAGGTAAAGGTATCCAATGGATGTTGAAAAAAGATGCTCCTCTGCTATTCAGTCCTAAGTTAAATTTTCATAAAGTTAAATGGATTATTGATTTTATAAGTAATATTCCGAACCACAAAAAAAATACAATTTTAACAGCCAAAATGGCTATAGATAGTAGAAATGAATTCAAAAGAATTTTAAAAAAGGAAAAAATCAAACTTGATCTTGAAGAGAAGGGTATCATGCATTTATGTGAATGTTACGCCTCATTGGAACATGGAAGAAAAGTGAACAAATGGCTTTTAGAAGCAGGATTAGATAGAAGAGAAATTTCTAAAGATGAGATGTTATCAATTGAACCAACGATAAACCTTAAAAATTTTATTGGAGGATTTTATACAAAAAGTGATATGTCTGGAGATATCCATAAGTTTACAAAATTACTTGCTGACGCTTGTGGAAGAAAAGGTGTAAAGTTTTTTTATGAAACAGAAATTATTAAGGTTAATCACGATAACAAACAACCAATACTTACCTTTAATCAATCTAACAATATTCAAAGTCAAAATTTTGATGGGATTGTAATTTGTGCTGGCGTAAACAGTAAATTTATTGCAAGTGAGTTAGGTGATAAAATTAATATATATCCTGTAAAAGGATATTCAATTACAATATTACTCAATGATGAAGAGAGCATAAGAAATGCTCCTTATGTGTCTTTACTAGATGACAAAGCTAAGATTGTATCAAGTAGATTAGGAAAAGACAGATTTAGAGTTGCAGGCACAGCTGAATTTAATGGTTATAACAAAGACATAAGGGCAGATAGAATTAATCCTCTTATTAAGTGGTGTAATGAGCTTTTTCCAAAAGTTTCCACAGAACACGCTATACCATGGGCAGGATTAAGACCTATGACACCTAGCATGGTGCCCAGAGTTGGAAGTGGGAAATTACCAGGAGTATTTTACAATACAGGACATGGACATCTTGGTTGGACACTCAGTGCATTTACATCTCAACAAATTTCAGACCATATAATTAGAAAGGATAATATTTTAAACTAATTCTAAACGTCTAAATTACTAACTTTAAGAGCATTATCTTGAATAAAAGTTCTTCTATGCTCTACTGCCTCACCCATCAATGTTGAAAAAGTTTCTTCAGCATCACCCTCATTCTCAACTTTGACTTGAAGTAAAAATCTAGCATTTGGGTCAAGAGTTGTTTCCCAAAGTTGAACTGGATTCATTTCTCCTAGACCCTTGTATCTATTTACTTGAGATCCTTTTTTACCAAGATCAGTTATCCTAGTTGCCAAATCAAGTGGTCCTTTTAATTCATAATTTTCATTATTATAGTTAAAAACACACTTCCCAGAAAAATAATTATTTAAAAATTCTTTTGCATTATCCAAACTTTTTATTTCATCACATATTAAATCTTCTTCATTCATTAAAAAAATATCTTTAACACCTCTATTTATCCTTGAAATTTCTATATATTTTTTATCATTTTTACTGTCAGTGTACGTATATTTTGAAGACCATTCATTATTTGATTTAGCTAATACTTTATTCAATCTTTGAGAAATTATTGTCAAGATATTTTCGTTTTCAAAGAGTTGTGAATTTAAAACACCTAAAATAGCTAGCTGTGACAAAATTTGTGGAAAACCTAATTTTTTGGCAATTTTTTCAATTATCCTTTTTATATTTATGCATCTCTCAACTGATAGCTTCAAATCCTCGCCATATATTGTTTCATTTTCTCCTATTGATAGAGAAACATCTTTTATTCCTGATGCTATAAGATAATCATCTAGAGCAAGTTGATCTTTTAAATAAACTTCAGATTTGCCTTGTTTAGCTCTAAATAGAGGAGGTTGGGCTATATATAAATATCCAGCATCTACAAGTGGTCTCATGTGTCTGAAGAAAAATGTTAAAAGTAGTGTGCGTATATGACTTCCATCTACATCTGCATCAGTCATTATTATGATTTTATGATATCTTGCTTTTTCAATGTCAATTTCAGAATTACCAATTCCAGCTCCTATAGCAGTGATTAAAGTACCAATTTCAGCTGATGACAACATTTTATCTACCCTAGCCCGTTCAACATTCAATATTTTTCCCCTTAAAGGAAGTATAGCTTGGTTGGACCTATCTCTTCCTTGCTTGGCTGATCCACCAGCTGAGTCACCTTCAACTAGAAATATTTCTGACTTAGATGGGTCTTTTTCCTGACAATCCGCTAGTTTTCCAGGCAAACTTGCAATATCCATAACACCTTTTCTTCTAGTAAGTTCACGTGCTCTTTTTGCTGCTTCACGAGCACTTGCTGCCTCATAAGCTTTAGCAATTATTTTCTTGGCTTCTGTTGGATGTTCATCAAACCACTGATTTAATGATTCTGAAACAAGGTGTTCTACAACTGGACGCACCTCACTTGATACTAATTTATCTTTTGTTTGACTAGAAAACTTAGGATCAGGTATCTTTAATGACAAAACAGTTGTTAAACCTTCTCTACAATCTTCTCCAGATAATTGAATTTTTTCTTTCTTTGCTATACCAGAATTAATGGAATAATTATTAATTACTCTTGTGAGAGCTGCTCTAAAACCAGCTAAATGTGTCCCTCCATCCCTTTGAGGAATATTATTTGTAAAACAAAGTGTAGTTTCATGATAACCATCTGTCCACTCAAGTGAAATATCAACTATAATACCGTCTTTTTCATGAGTCGTAGCAATTACCTCATGTATAGCATTTCTAGATCTGTTTAAATATTCTATATAAGCTTTAAGCCCTCCCTTATAAAAAAAAGACACCTTTTTATCTTTATTTTCTCTTTCATCTATTAAGTCTATGTGTACACCACTATTAAGAAATGCTAATTCTCTTATTCTGTGTTCTAAAGTTGAATAATCGAAAATACGTTTTGAAAAAGTTTCCTTACTAGGTTTAAAATTAATTTCCGTACCAGTCTTATTATTATTTTCTCCTGTTACCTTTAAACGATCCTCTGCTTCTCCATTTTGGAAAGCAATTTCGTGTACAAGACCATTTCTGAATATTTTTAAACTCAATTTTTCTGACAAAGCGTTTACTACTGATATACCAACTCCATGCAAACCTCCTGAGACTTTATATGAGTTATTATCGAATTTACCTCCTGCATGTAGCTGCGTCATTATTACTTCTGCTGCTGAAATTCCTTCTTCTGGATGAATGTCAACTGGTATACCTCTCCCATTATCACTTATAGTTACAGAACCATCACTTAATAATTTTACCTGAATAAGATCACAATGACCCGCAAGAGATTCGTCTATTGAATTGTCTAAAACTTCATAAACCATGTGGTGTAATCCAGATCCATCATCTGTATCACCTATATACATTCCAGGTCTTTTTCTAACAGCATCTAAACCTTTTAATACTTTTATTGATTCAGCATCATATTCATCGTGGTTTAAATCTAAATTACTTTCAGACATTTAAATATCTCCAGATTTAAAGTTATAATTACCATCGAAACTTTCCTTAACCTTTGGAAGATTTATTTTATGAATAAAACATGGGTATTCTGAAAAAGCATCTTTGCTTGTGCTTGTAAACCAAGATTGACCATGATGCCTAGATAACTCTACAAATAATGCTTTTCTATGTTTTTTATCTAAATGCTCCACAATATCATCTAACAATAAAATTGGACCCATATTATACTTATTATGCAACATTCTAGCATGAGATAAAATAATGGAAATTAACAAGAGTTTTTGTTCACCTGTAGACGAAATGTCTAAATTTTTATTATTTTCTCTATTTAAAATTTCTATTTTTGAATTATTAGGACCAGAAATAGTTAAATCATAATCTAATCTTGACTTTTTTAATTCTGATCTAATGAAATCTTCTACTTCAACAGCAGGATTTTCTTTAAGTAAACTTTCTATCTTTCCTTTAATCAAAATACTCACTGAAGGAAAATCTTGAGTTAAATTATTTTTTTTATTTTCTGTTTTGTATAAATGTTCCAGCTCTTCCAATAAGTCTAATCTGCTAGCAGTAATAGCAATCGACAATTCAGAAATTTTTGACTCTATAGTATCTAACCATATTTTATCACTATCTATTTGCATCAAAATTTTGTTTCTCTGCCTTAATAATTTTTCATATTTATAGACTCTATTTAAATGTAAATTATCTATGGATAAAGTTAATCTATCAATGAAGCGTCTTTTTTCGTTCATGCTTGTTTGAAACAAAATACACATTTGCGGCGTAATCCATGAAATATTTAAAACTTTACCCAAAGCACTCAAAGGTTTTTGATCTGAATTGATTTTAGCAATTCTGGATTTATTTGATAAAGTTTTTTTCAAACCTGTACCAATATTAATTTTACCCTTAGGGCTAACTAAATCTATATTAATTCCCCAAATTCTATAATCATCACTGCATATTTCTTGTTCATACAAAAAATTTTCTATATTTGCTTTTCTTAGCCCTTTTCCCTGATTTAATAAAGAAATTGCTTCCAACACGTTTGTTTTACCACATCCATTTTCTCCATAAATTAATATCGAAGATTTATTTAAATTAAAATTTAAAGTTTTGTGATTTCTAAAATTTATTAGATTTAATTTTTCTATATAAATTTTTTTAGAATCTTCTATCTTAGAACTATCTTCTTTAAAACTTAAAATGTTATTGTTCATTTTTCTCGTAGATTTCTTAATTAAATCTGATTGAAAATCAGACTCTCATCGGCATTAAAACAAAGATTACCCCATCTTGGTCTGGATCTGTAATTAATGCAGGTGACGCTGAATCTGACAATAAAACTTTAATTTCTTTACCTTGTATTTGAGAAGCTATATCTAAAAGATATTTTGAATTAAATCCAATTTCTAAATTATCGTGGCTATAATCTATTTCTAATTCTTCAGACGCATCTCCAAGATCATGGCTATTGACGTTTAAAGAAAGTAAGTTATTACTTAATGAAAGTTTTACTGCTCTAGATTTTTCCATAGACACAGTGGAAACTCTATCAATTGCTTTTGAAAATTCTAAGTTTGAAATGACTAATTTATTTAAATTTTCTTTCGGTATCACTCTTTGATAATCTGGAAAGGAGCCGTCAATCAATTTTGTAGTTAAAGTTGAATTAGGAAAAATAAATTGAGCTTTGCTATTTGAAATAATAATTTTAATTTTACCATCTGTTCCATCAGTTAATTTTCTGATTTCACCTACTGCTTTTCTTGGTAAGATTATTCCTGGCATATTTTCAGCACCTTCAGGAAGAGGAATTTCTGCTTGAGCTAGTCTATGACCATCAGTTGCAACAGCTCTAAGTTTGTCTTTTTCTGAATCTGGAACATGCAAAAAAATACCGTTGAGATAATATCGTGTTTCCTCAGATGAAATAGCAAATTTTGTATTATCAATTAAATTAGTAAGATCTATTGACTGAAGAGAGAACTCATGGCCTTTGTCAATATTTGTCATAATTGGGTAATCGTCTACAGGTAAGGTTGGAAGAATAAATTTGGATTTACCAGCAGAAACTTCTACGTTTAAATCTCTATGCTCAATTTTAATTTCAGAACCATCAGGAAGTTTTCTTACTATATCATGCAATGTATGTGCTGCTAAAGTTACTTTTCCTTGACTTGAAACTATACATCCTGTTTCTTCTACAATATCCATATCCATATCTGTTGCAGTAAATGATACTTTTGATGAATTAGTCTCTATCAATACATTAGATAAAATAGGGATAGTGTTTCTTCTTTCTACAACTGAGTATATATGCCCAAGTGGTTTTAAAAGAGCATTTCTATCTATAATAAAATCCATAATAAAACCTCAATTACTTTCTGAATTAAGATAATTAATTTTTGGATAAATTATAGCATGTTTAAACTTATTTCAGCAAGCAATTACAACTAAGAAATTTGAAAGAAAATTGATTAAAATTTAAAGGGAATAAATAGTTTTCTTTAAATGAGAAATCTGTTTTTTTAGTTTTTCATCAACACTAATTAATGAATCAATTTTTTTTACTGCATGTAAAACAGTTGTATGATCTTTACCTCCAAAAGCTTTTCCAATTTCTGGATACGAAAAGCTAGTTAAGCTCTTACAAAGAAACATAGCTATTTGTCTAGGTCTAGCAATATTGATTGATCTTCTAGAAGAGCTCATATCTGATATTTCTAAATTATAATAAGATGAAACTTGTTTCTGAATATCATTTATAGAAATATTTTTGTCATGTGCTGAAATAAGATCCGATAATAATTCTTTAGAATTTTCTATATTAATTTTTTTATCTGTTAATTCGAAGTTTGCACAAATACGGTTTAATGCACCTTCTAATTCTCTTATATTATTTATGATATTCCTTGCTATAAAATCAAGCACCTCTGATGGAATATTAATATTTAAAGATTCTACTTTTTTTTTCAATATACATAGTCTTAATTCATAATTAGTTTGAAGAAAATCTACTACAAGACCACCAGCCAATCTGGATTTAAGCTTATCGTCTAACGAGAACAAATCTAGAGGAGATTTGTTTGATGAGATAATTATTTGTTTCCCTTCATTAATTAAATCATTGAATGTATAAAAAAATTCTTCCTGAGTTGACCCTTTCCCACCTATGAATTGAATATCATCAATCATCAAAACATCTATAGAACGGAATTGATCCTTAAACTTTATAGTTTCTTTTAATCTAATGGATTTTATAAATTGATACATAAATCTTTCAGCAGACATCATAACAATTTTTTGATTAGGTAAATTTTCTTTTAATTCTATTGCAATTGCATTTAATAAATGTGTTTTTCCCATACCTACATTACCGTAAATGTATAAAGGATTATATATCAAACCATTTTTTTCACTAACCCTTTTAGAAGCCGCATATGGCATTCGATTGGCGTCACCTACAACAAAATTGTCAAAGGTGTATTTTGAATTTAATTTCATAGATACGCTTTCAACAAATGAGAGATCATTATAATTTTTTTGTTCAATTGATTTAAAGCTACTTCCATTATTTACAGAAGTTGTCTGGTTTTTTAGAGAAAGAGGCAAAATAAGAAATTTAATTTTTTTCAAATTATCAAAATAAGTTGAAGCCTGGGAAAAAATGGTTTCGTAATATTGTGTTTCAGCTCTATTAGAAATAATTTTTGAGTCGGTTGAAAGATATAAAATTCCATTTTCATAATTTTCAAATTTAAGAGGTTTAATCCATGCTTTCCAAAAAATCTCTTTTATATTTTTTGAAATTAAAATTTTTATTTTTTCCCATTGATTTATTCGATAAGATGAAATTTCGTTTAATTCTAGTATATTTTGATCATTATTATCTTCTAATTCAAGATTTACTTTCGTTTCAGACATTTAATCAAAATCCTAATTACAATAGTGATATAAATACAATTTATGTACAAAACTTAATGGACAAAACAAATATATATCTCTGAAATTCATTCGCAAGAATTGAAGTAATAATAAAATAAAAAAATTTATTGATTTTTAATTTTAAGTAAAAAATATAAATAAAACAGTATACTAAATTTTTTGTAGATATTAGATTTATTTAATTTTGTTAATTAAATTTGATGTTAATAACCCTCAATCCTTAATATTAATTTGTAATATTTATAGATACTACATTGAATTTATTATGATTCTCTTCAACACCTTTTTTAAAATTCAATGACTATTTAGATTGTTGGAATTTAATATTATTAAAAAATTTTATAATTTTTTATTAATATAATTTTCTCTAATCAAGCGAATCGTTGGATTAATTATTTTTCATAAAAAAAAGAGGCAAAAACCTCTTTAGTAATATTAAACCATAAATTTAAATTTATGCTATTTTTTTAATTCTTGAAGAAAGTCTAGAGAGTTTTCTTGAAATTGTATTTTTTTTAAAAACACCTTTTGTTACGGATTTATGCATTTCTGGTTGAGCGTCTTTGAATGCTTTTTGAGCTAATAATTTATCAGCCTTCTCTATAGCTATTTCAACTTTTTTTATAAAAGATCTTACTCTATTTTTTCTAACTTTATTGACAATTTCCATTCTAGCATTTCTTCTAATTCTTTTTTTTGCTGAAGCATGATTAGCCATTATAATCCCTTTCAAATTTTAATATGAATTAAATTTTTCTTTATTAAATGTCAAGTTAATAAAGATGTTTGTTTGTTTTACTTAAATACTATGTTTGACAATTTCTGCAAAAATACGTTGATCTATTACTTATTTTTACTATAGATATCTGACTGTTACATTTTTTACAATTTGTTTTGTTTTTCCCATAAACTTGAAGTTTTTGAGTAAAATATCCTAACTTTCCATCAGGTTGCAAATGATTCCTTAAAGTAGTACCTCCAACATTGATTGACTTTTTTAAAATATATTTTGTTGAATCTATAATTGATTTTAAATTTTCTTTGTTAAGGCTGTCCACACTTCGTAAAGGATTAATATTAGCTCTATACAAAATCTCACTAGCATAAATATTACCTATACCCGCAATTATGCTTTGATCCATCAAGAAGTTTTTAACACATTTTGATTTTTTAAAAATTTTTCTTTGTAGATAATCTAATGTAAAATCATTTGCAAATGGTTCTACTCCAAGCTTTTTCAGCAAAAAGTGATTTTTAATTTCTTTAACATGAAAAAGATCAATATATCCAAATCTTCTTGGGTCATTATAAGTAATCGAAAAAATATTATTTTCTTCATTTTCTATCGTTATTATTAAATGATCATGCTTAGAATGAATGTTTTGATTAGCTTTAATCTTGATTTGCCCACTCATTCCCAGGTGAATAAGTAGTATATTTTCTTTAGAGGTTGGAATTAAAATATACTTTCCTCTTCGATATGGTTTTCTTAAAATTTTTTTTGTTAATTCTACTTCAAAGTTTTTCTTAATATTCCATCTTAAGTCTTTTCTAATTATTTTAACATTTCTTACTTTTGAATTATTCACAATTTTAGATAAAGCTAAACATACGGTTTCAACTTCAGGTAATTCAGGCATTTTTGTCCTTTTTAATCTATCTTTAAATCAATTTAAAAAGTATATTAATCTAAGATGATATTTAATATAATGTCTAGGTTAATTATGGTAGAAAAAAATCAAAACAATATAGACTTTGGTTACATGTCGGTTAAGAAAACCGATAGGCAAAAATTAGTAAATAAAGTCTTCAATTCAGTTGCTGACAAATACGATATTATGAATGATATTACAAGTTTAGGTATTCATAGAAGTTGGAAAAACGATTTAATTAATTGGTTAGCCCCTCAAAGCACTCAAAATTTAGCTGATATTGCTGGAGGTACAGGAGATATCGCTAATAAATTTTTAATTGCTGGAGGCAATTCGGCTCATGTCTTCGACATTAATAAAGAAATGATCCAAATTGGCAAACAAAAATATAAAAATATTAATAATATAGATTGGACAATTGCAAGTGCAGAAAACATTCCAGTATTAGATAATTCATTTGAAAGAGCAACTATGAGTTTTGGTTTAAGAAATATTACAGATAGAAATAAATCATTACAAGAAATTTTCCGCATTCTTAAGCCTGGTGGAAGATTTATTTGTTTAGAGTTTAGCCATGTAGAAAATGAGTTATTTAAGAAATTTTACGATTTATGGTCTTTAAAAATAATACCATTTATAGGTCAAAAAATTACTGGTGACAAAGAAGCCTATACATATCTAGTTGAATCTATTAGAAAATTCCCAACCCAAGCCGAAGTTAGTCACATGCTATCTCAAGTTGGGTTTTCAAGGGTTAGATACAGAAACTTATCTAATGGGATCGTTACTCTTCATAGCGGTTGGAAGCTCTAGATGCTAATAAAAAAGAAGTTAGAATATCCTATATGGAAAATACCCTACTTCTTAATTAAAAGTCTTATAATATTTATTCAAATAATTAGAACTGGTATTTTAACAATTTTGATTGAAAATAAAGATTTCAATAAGCAAATAAAATTAATTCTTAAAATTTTAAATTTTATTTTAGGTAATAAAAATCAAAAAAAAATTGGAAAAAAACTTCTCAATTGTTTAATTAATTTAGGTCCAGGATATATAAAGTTTGGACAAGCTTTATCAACAAGGCCTGACATCCTTGGAAAAAAAACGTGCGACGAGCTAAAAACACTACAATATGATTTAAAGCCTATTTTAAATTCTGTCCTTAAAAAAATAATCCATAATGAAAATAAAAATCTTCTTCAAGAAAATTTAGCTTCTTTTGATGAAAATCCAATCGCGAGTGCATCTGTCGCTCAAGTGCATACTGCTATCCTTAAGAATGGAAAAAAAGTAGCAATAAAATTATTAAAACCAAATATCCATAAACAATTATTCAGAGATTTCACCTTTTTTTACTGGGCAACACGATGCCTTGAATTTTGTATTCCAGGTATAAAAAGACTAAAATTATCAAAAAATGTAGAGATATTATCTGAAGTATCTTTAAACGAACTTGATTTAACATTAGAAGCATCAGCGGCAGATGAACTTGCAGAAAACTTTAAGGATCATCCAAACTATAAAGTACCAAAAATTTATTGGGAATACACAACTAAAAACATGCTGGTTCTTGAATTTATAGAAGGTATTAGAATTGATGATTTAGAATCACTAAATGCATCAGAACATAATATCAAAAAGATAACAGAAATAGGTACAGAAGTTTTTTTCCTTCAAGTTTTCCGTGACGGCTTTTTTCATGGTGACATGCACCCAGGAAATATTCTAATAGATAAAAAAGGTAATCTTGTTCCTATTGATTTTGGTATTATGGGTAGACTATCAAATAAAGATAGGCAATTTCTAGCATTACTACTTACCTATCTTCTAGATAAAAATTACAAAAAAGTAGTTGAAATACACGATGAAGCAAATATGTTAGGTAAAGATATTTCTCATGATCATCTCTCTCAAGCAATAAGAGCAATTTCTACACCTATTTTAAATAAACCTATAGGTGAGGTTTCTTTAGCTAAATTATTAGGCCAAATACTTAGTTTATCAAAAAAGTTTAATATTGAGGTGCAACCACAATTTACGTTATTACAAAAAACAATGTTAATGGCTGAAGGTACAACTAGACAAATAAATCCTAATATTAACATGTGGGAATTATCTAGGCCACTAATAGACAAATGGATAAATGACACACATGATCCGTTTAAGGTAATAGAAGAGTGGTTTCATAAAAATAAACTGCTCTTACTAAAAATTCCTGAAATTATAAATAAAATTGATGACTTATTGTCTAAAAAATGAAATATTTCATTTATTTTTCATAAAATTCAGTTAAAATAGTCTTTTAATATAGGCTTTATCTTATGAATAAAATTTCACAACTTATTTCTTTACTTGGCGGAACAGGCTTTGTCGCAGAAAGGTTGAAAATTCAACCATCTGCAATTTCAAATTGGAAAAAGCTCAATAAAATACCAAGTGGCAAACGTGAAGCTATTTTAGAATTAAGTTCACACCTAGATATAAACATTGAAGATTTTTTACCTAATAAAATTTTTCATGATATTAAGGTAAAAATGTTGTTAATTATTTGTGGAGGCATAGCATCGTATAAATCTCTTGAAATTATAAGATTAATCAAAAAAACTGACATTGAACTTGATGTGGTAATGACTAAATCAGCTCAAAAATTTATCACACCTATGTTAGTTACAAGCTTGAATGAAAAAAAATGTTTTACTGATCTATTTTCCATCGAAGATGAAACTAAAATGAATCATATAAAGCTAGCTAGAAAACCAGATATTATTTTGGTGGCTCCTGCAACTGCAAACATTATGGCAAAGCTTGCTAATGGATTGGCTGATGATTTAGCAAGTACCATTTTGCTAGCATCTTTTTCCAAAATAATTTTAGCACCTTCAATGAACCCTATTATGTGGAGCAACTTGGCAACTCGTGAAAATCACAAAAAATTATTGGATAGAGGGATAGAATTTATTGAGCCAAATACTGGTGATATGGCATGTGGCGAGAAGGGAACAGGAAGATTACAAGAACCTAAGTTAATAGTGGAGTATATTTTATCATATATTTGTAAAAATCAATATCTTGAAAATCAGTTTAAAGACATTTCTATTTTGATTACAGCTGGGCCAACAATAGAAAACATCGATCCAATAAGATTTGTAAGTAATAAATCATCCGGAAAACAAGGTTTTGCGATTGCATCTGAATTAACAAGAAGAGGAGCCAAAGTTACCCTAATTACTGGTCCTGTAAACATCCCATTTCCAAATTGTGAAAGTGTAATAAAGGTCACAACTGCTCAAGAAATGTTTGATAGTGTCACTCAACGATTACCAACTGATGTTTTAATTTGTAGTGCGGCAGTGGCAGATTGGAAATTTATTCCTAAAACATCCTCAAATAAAAAGATTGATATAAATAATAAAATTAAAAAAGATAATAAAAATTTGTTATTTGAGACTAAACAGAATCCTGATATTTTAGGAACTATAGCTAAAAGTAATCTTAGACCAAAGATTGTTATAGGGTTTTCCGCAGAAACAAATAATATTAAAAAAAATGCCCATTCTAAATTAATTTCTAAAAATGTTGATTTAATTATTGCCAATGATGTCAGTAATGACAAAGTTTTTGGTGGAGATTTTAATAAGGTATGTCTTATTGATAAAAATAATTGTGAAGAATGGGAAAAACAAAGCAAAAATTCAGTGGCTTTTAATCTAGCTAATAAAATTAACGATCTTTTAACTAATTTTAATCAATGATAAAAAATGCTTAATGAAGATGATTTAAATAGATATTCAAGACAAGTAATTATTCCTAATTTTGATGAAGAAGGTCAGGAAAAATTACTAAAAACGAAATGTTTAATTGTTGGTGCTGGAGGTTTAGGCTGTCCAGTAGCATTGTATGCTTGTGCAGCAGGATTTGGGCATATTGAAATTTACGATCAAGATGTTGTTGAAATTAGCAACCTAAATAGGCAAATAGCTCATAAAAACAATGACGTCGGTAATAACAAAGCTGAAAATTTAGTACTGGAATGCTTAAAAATAAATCCAAATATTTCTATAAGTTTTAAGAAAAAAAATTTTGAAGAGACTGAAGATGTTAGTAATTTTGATTTGATTTTTGATTGTTCTGATAACCCTGAGACAATATATACTTTGAATTATTTATCACATAAATACAAAAAAATCTTAATTTCAGGTTCTGCAGTTCAAATGGAGGGACAATTAGCTATTTGGAAAAGTGGGCTGAATTTAGACTACCCCTGCTACGAATGTATTTTTCCAAAGACTAATGAAAAGGCTCCTATTACAAATTGTAGGGAAGCTGGAATAATTGGTCCTGTGACGGGTTTAATTGGAAGCATGCAAGTTAATGAAGCTATAAAAGAAATAGCACTAAAAGATTATAAATCTTCAGCAGGAGTTTTATTTTTATATGATGGGTTAACCCAAAGTCTAGATAAAATCAAACTAGTCAAGAACTATCAATGTCCTGTATGTTCAGATTAAGTACTGTAAAAAGTCATCTAACTTTGTTTTTGTTGATCTTTTGGATAATTAGTATTGTAACATTGTCGAAAAACGCTTTTACTAACACAAAAGAACCAAAGGTCTCAATCAACGGAAGCGGATTAGCAATACCAAGAATAGTCTCATTAAAAAACTCTTTAACTTACATGCGATCTGGCCCAGGAAAAGAGTTTCCAGTGAAATTTGAGTTGAAACAAAAAGGATATCCTCTAAAAATAATTGCTGAGTATAATAATTGGAGGAAAGTAAAAACATTTAACGATATTACTGGTTGGATACATACACAATTATTATCTTCATTTAGAACAGGGTTAATTACCAAAACTACTTTTTTAAAACCCATACCAAATAATTCAGGGAATTCTTTAGCCCAACTTCTGCCTAATTTATTAATTAACATAAAAAAATGCAAAGGAGATTGGTGTAAAATTGAGATAGTTAGAATAAAAACGTTTATAGGTTGGGTAAAAAAAGAAACTATTTGGGGGGCAACCAAAAATTAATTATCTATAATTGTTTCATTTATTGTTTTTTAGGATTATTGTAGGATAGTTTAATAAATATGAAGGTATTGTATTTTGGCTTTATTTAAAGAATCATTTAATTATCAAGAATTGATTAATTGTGCAAAGGGAAAACTAGCAGGAGTAGATTTCCCTAAATTGCCTTTACCACCTATGCTTATGTTTGACGAAGTGACAAGTATCAAAGAAACTGGAGGTGCCTATAATAAAGGTACTGCACACGCACAATTTAAAATTACACCTGATAAATGGTTTTTCCCTTGTCACTTTAAAAATGACCCAGTCATGCCCGGGTGTTTAGGGATGGATGCGTTATGGCAACTATTAGGTTTTTCTCTTGGAAATATGGGTGGAAGAGGTAAAGGAAGAGCTATATCAGTAGGTGAAGTAAAATTTACTGGACAGATATTACCAATAGCTAAAAAAGTAGAATACTTGCTTGATTTTAAACGTATTATTATGAGGAAACTAATTCTGGGAATTGCTGATGGGAAAGTTATATGTGATGACAAAATAGTTTTTGAAGCATCTGATATCAGAGTTGGGCTTTTTAAAGATTAGTCAAATAAAACATAGGTTAAAAAATGAGTAACATAAAAAGAGTTGTTATAACTGGAATGGGCATTGTTAGCTCAATTGGTAATGATGTTAAAGAAGTTAAAAAATCACTAATAAATCAAAAATCAGGTATTGTTAAGGCAGATGTTTATAAAGAAATGGGCTTTAGAAGTCAGGTTCATGGTGAAGTAAAAATTAACCTAGAAGATCACATTGATAAAAAACAACTAAGATTTATGGGGGCTGGTGCAGCTTATTCGGTACTCTCAATGGAGCAAGCAATTAAAGATGCAGGGCTAACAGATAAAGAAATTTCTAACCCAAAAACTGGACTTATCGCGGGATCAGGGGGGCCTAGTACTGCTAATATGCTTCAATCATTTGATATCGCAAGAGAAAAAGGACCAAAAAGAGTGGGACCATTCATGGTTCCAAGATGTATGAGTTCAACAGTATCAGCATGTATTGCAACTTTTTTTAAAATTAAAGGCATTAATTTTTCAATTACTTCTGCCTGTTCTACGTCAGCTCACTGTATAGGTATTGGTGCTGATCAAATAAAATATGGTAATCAAAACATAGTTTTTGCTGGTGGTGGCGAAGAACTTGATTGGACTCTATCTGTTTTATTTGATGCAATGGGAGCCATGTCTAGCAAGTTTAATGAAACACCAGAGTTGGCCTCAAGACCATATGATATAAACAGAGATGGTTTTGTAATCGCCGGTGGTGGAGGAATGCTTGTTCTTGAAGAATTAGAACATGCAAAAGCCCGAGGTGCTAAAATTTATGGTGAAATAGTTGGACATTGTGCTAATTCAGATGGTTATGATATGGTCGCACCTAGTGGAGAAGGTGCCGTAAGATGCATGAAAGAAGCTATAAAGGGTATTAATCAAAAAGTTGATTATGTAAATGCCCACGGAACAAGTACGCCTGTTGGTGACATGCAAGAACTTCATGCTATAAGAGAGGTTTTTGAGGATAAAGATTATCTTCCAAAACTCACAAGCACAAAGTCAATAACTGGTCATTCATTAGGTGCAACAGGTGTGCACGAAGCTATTTATACCTTAATTATGATGAATGACAATTTTATAGCTGGTTCTTCAAATATAAGTCATGACGATCCAGAAATTGGATCTATTGAGATACCAAGAAAAACTATCAAAGATATAGAAATAAATTTGGCGTTATCTAATTCTTTTGGGTTTGGTGGAACAAATGCCTGCCTAGCTTTATCTAAATTTTATTAAGAGAATATATTATGTCTTTAATGCAATATAAAAAAGGGTTGATAATGGGAGTTGCAAATGAACGTTCCATAGCTTGGGGTATTGCAAAAATATTAGCTGATAATGGTGCTCAATTAGCTTTTTCATATCAAAATGAGGGTTTTAAAAAAAGACTAACTCCATTAATGAACTCTATAAAAACTGATAAATGTTTCGAGTGCGATGTATCTAAGGCTTCAAGTGATTTAAATTCTATTGAAAATATGTTTGAAAATATTTCTACAATCTGGAATGAAATTGACTTTGTTGTTCACGCTCTTGCCTTTTCAGATAAAGAGGAGTTAAAGGGAAAGTATGTTACTTGTAGTAGAGAAAATTTTTTAAATTCATTAGACGTATCTGCATTCAGTTTTACAAGAATTGCAAAATCAGCTCTTCCACTTATGTCTTCAAAAGGAGGGAGTTTATTAACACTATCTTATATTGGTGCTGAAAGAACTACACCTAATTATAATGTAATGGGAGTAGCAAAGTCAGCATTGGAAACCTCAATTAAATATTTAGCAATGGATCTAGGTAAGTATAATATTAGAGTAAATGCATTATCAGCTGGCCCAGTAAAGACATTAGCGGGAGCTGCTATTTCTGGAGCTCGACATGTATTTAGATATTCTGAAAATGTTTCTCCACTTAAATTTAATCCTCAGTTAAAAGAAATAGGTTCTGGAGCACTTTACTTAACCTCTGATTTATCATCAGGAGTTACTGGAAATGTTCATCACGTTGATGGTGGATTACATAGTGTTGCTATACCAAAGCAAGAAAATTTAGAGTGAATTTATATCATTTATTTTTCCAGACTGGTTTGCGTTTTTCTGAAAAAGCTTCCATTCCCTCAACATGATCGTCAAGAGCAAAAGTAGAATAAAATAATGCTCTTTCCGATCGAATACCTTCTTCTAAGGTTGTTTCATACGCTACATTTACAGCTTGTTTAGCTAGTTTTGCTAATGGTTTAGATTGATTAGCAATCTTAATCGCTATTTCTTTTAAACGAACATCAAACTCTTCACTTTTAAACACCTTAGCAACTAAACCACAATTTTCAGCATCTTCCGCCGAGATCATATCTCCAGTAAGTACTGCTAACATAGCCTTAGACTTACCAATTGACCTTGTAAGCCTCTGAGTACCTCCAGCCCCTGGTATTGCACCAATATTAATTTCAGGTTGACCAAATTTTGCGTCATCTTTAGCTATTATAAAATCACACATCATGGCAAGCTCACATCCTCCACCTAAAGCATAACCTTTTACACCAGCAATTATAGGAGTTTGAATTTTAGGTATCTCAAGCCAACCATTTTCAATGTATCTACTCTCGGATACAGAGGCATAATTAAGTTTAACCATTTCTTTCAAATCTGCACCAGCAGCGAAGGCTTTCTCAGAACCGATTAAAACAATACAGCCAATAGATTGATTATTATCAAATTTTTGAGCCGCCTCCTTGATAGCTAAAATAAATGAAGCTGATAAAGGGTTAAGTGGGTTCTCATGACTTAGCTTAATCCAACCCACACCATTATCAGACCAAGTTTTTATCCATTCATTTTTTGGAATTATATTACTCATTATCACCTCTATTTTACTACTGGTCTTGATTTATATTTTCAATATCTTTGCCAGTTTCTTGATCCACTCTTTTCATTGATAGTTTTACTTTTCCTCTATCGTCAAAGCCAATAACTTTAACTTTTACTATATCTCCTTCTTTACATATATCAGTAGTTTTTTCAGTTCTAGCATTTTGTAGTTCAGATATATGGACTAATCCATCTTTAGTCCCAAGAAAGTTAACGAATGCACCAAAGTCAACAGTTTTTACTACTTTTCCTGTATATATCACTCCTAATTCTGCCTCTGCAACGATGTCGTTAATCTTTTTTAATGCCGCTTCTGATGATTCATTGTCAGAAGCAGCAATTTTTACTGTACCATCATCTTCTATATCAACCTTGGCACCTGTAGTCTCACAGATTTCTCTTATCACTTTTCCACCTGGACCAATAATATCCCTAATTTTTTCTAGCTTTATTTTCAACATCGTTATTTTAGGAGCTGTGTCTGCCAAAACTTCTCTAGAAGAGGTTATAGCTTTACTCATTTCATTTAAGATATGAATTCTACCTGCTCTAGCTTGTTCCAAAGCAATATTCATAATTTCTTTAGTAATAGAAGTAATTTTAATGTCCATTTGAAGACTTGTAACACCGTCAACAGTTCCAGCAACTTTAAAATCCATGTCTCCTAAATGATCTTCATCACCTAAAATATCTGAAAGGACAGAAAACTCCTTTTTCTCTTTAATTAGACCCATTGCTATACCTGCAACTGGTTTTTTAATTGGAACACCAGCATCCATTAATGCCAAAGATGTACCACAAACAGTTGCCATAGAAGAAGATCCATTTGATTCTGTAACTTCAGAAACTATCCTTACAGTGTAAGGAAAGTCATCATCTGAAGGTAATAGTGGATTGACTGCTCGCCATGCCAACTTACCATGTCCAATTTCTCTTCTACCTGGAGAACCAACTCTTCCAGCCTCCCCAACAGAATAAGGTGGAAAGTTATAATGCAACATAAATTTTGACCTGTATTCACCTTCCAACGCGTCAATTATCTGCTCATCTTGATTAGTTCCTAGTGTTGCTACTACTAAAGCTTGCGTTTCTCCTCTAGTAAACAATGCTGAACCATGAGCTCTAGGTAATGTTCCAACTTCTGCTACTATTGGTCTAACAGTCTTAGTATCTCTTCCGTCTATTCTTTCTTTAGTTTTTAAAATATTACCTCTAACAATATCAGCTTCTAAATCTTTCGTTAAAGTCAAAATTAATGTCTGGTCAGATGTTTCATCAAATTCAGACAAAATCTCATTTCTTATCTCTTCTAATAACTTTGATCTATTAGATTTATCAATTTCTTTATATGCCTTTTCAAATTTTTTTCTAAAAGGCTTAATTGCTTTTATATATTGATTTTTGTGAGGTGGTTCTTCTGGTAATGGTCGAGGTTCTTTTGCAGCAACTTCTGCCAATTCTATTATGGCATTAATGACGTTTTCCATTTCTTTATGACCATAATCAACGGCACCTAACATTATCTCTTCAGAGAGTTCTGAAGCCTCAGATTCAACCATTAATACACCTTCTTTAGTGCCAGCAACGACTAAATCTAGACTTTGATCTTTCATTTGCTCAATTGTAGGATTCAAAATATAATTGCTTCCGTTCCACCCAATTCTACAAGCACCAATAGGTCCCATAAAGGGCAAACCTGAAATTGTTAAAGCAGCTGACGCACCTATAATTGCAACTATATCTGGATCATTTTCCATATCATGAGCGAGAACAGTTGCAATGATTTGAGTTTCATTTTTGTAATTTTTATGAAAGAGAGGTCTAATCGGTCTATCTATTAATCTAGATACTAAAGTTTCCTTTTCAGAAGGCCTTCCCTCTCTCTTAAAAAAGCCACCAGGTATCCTTCCGGCTGCAAAAGTTTTTTCTTGATAATTTACTGTTAAAGGAAAAAAATCAATTCCTGGTTTGGCAGATAATGCACCAACAGCCGTGCATAAAACAGTTGTACCACCATAAGTAACCATGACAGCACCATCAGCTTGACGAGCAATCTTACCAGTTTCAAATGTTAATAATTTATCACCCCATGTGATTTCTTTTCTATATACTTCAAACATATAATTTCCTCTTACTTATAAGACTTTAAATACTTATGATTTTATTTTAATTATCTTCTTAAACCTAATTTTTTAATAAGATTTGAATATCTATCTTCATTTTTATTTTTTATATATTTTAATAAATTTCTTCGTTGTCCAACCATACTTAAAAGACCACGTCTGGAACCAAAGTCTTTTTTATGTGTTTTTAAATGTTCAGTTAAATTCTTAATTCTTTCACTCAAGATTGCTACTTGAACATCTGCAGAGCCCGTGTCAGTATCACTACTTCCAAAGTTTTTAATAATTTCAATAGTTTTATTTTTTTCAATCGACATCATATTTACCTTTCTACTTAATAATTTATTATACGCTTAGGTTTAACAACTCCATCATCAATCTCGATAAGAGCAATGAGTCTATCATCATTTAAAGTGTAAACCCTCTCAAAATTTTTATAATTTGGATATTCTTTAATGAAATTGTTTTTAAATTTAAATGAATCTAATTTAATTTTTTGTCCTTGCCTAAGCTTTATTGCCTCTGTTTCAGTTAAAAAAAGTGCCGGGATGTCGTCTAGCACTTTTTCAATCGGTTTTATTTTTTTTAAAATCGATGGACTATGTAATATTTCATCAAAAAAATCTATAAAAATCGTATCTTTTTCATGAAAATTTCCAACAAATTGTCTTCTTAGATTTGTGATATGCCCTCTTGTGTTAAGCTTTTCTGCGATATCTCTAGCTAAAGACCTAACATATGTTCCTTTTCCACAAACAACTTCAAACTCTGCAAAATCTAGATTTATAATTTTTTTTAAACTTAATTCATGTACATTTATTTGTCTTGGTTTATGACTTATCGATATCTTTCTTCTAGCTAGATTGTATGAACGTTGACCATTTATTTTGATTGCTGAAAAAACTGGGGGCTTTTGGTTAATTTTACCTATAAAAGCATTTAAAGCTTTATTAATTTGTTCTTTATTTGGTCTTATATCTGATTTTTCTATGACTTTTCCTTCAATGTCTTCTGTATCTGTTGCTTCGCCCCATTTAATAGTAAATAAATATTTTTTTTTCTTATTTTGAATAAAAGAAATTAGTTTGGTTGCTTCCCCTAAAGCTATAGGTAGAACACCTGAAGCCATTGGGTCTAAAGTCCCTCCATGACCAATTTTATTTAGTCTAAAAATTTTAGACATTTTATTGACAATTTGGCGAGAAGTAACGCCAGCTTGCTTATCAATTATTATCCAACCATTTAAATTATTGAAATGTGATTTGATCATTAATTTATTGGCAATTCTTATTTTTTTATTTTTTCAAGAATGTAATGAATTTTGTTTGCGTATTCAAAAGTTTCGTCAATTTTGAAAATAAGTTTTGGTGTTTGTCTTAAACTTAAATTATTTGATATTATTTTTTTAATACGTCCAGATACTTTGTTAAGGCTATCTAATACATCATCCTTTTTTTTGCCACCAAGAGGCATTACAAAAACCTTGGCATTTTTTAGATCCGGACTTATGTTGACTTCAGTAACAGTAATATTATTATTTTTAATATGTTCGTCGTAAAAACTTTCACGAAGTAAAGCATTTGAAATTAAATGTCTTATCTCCTCACCAACTTTCAGCTGTCTTTGCGACTTAAAAAAACTATTCTTAGATTTGTTTTTTGAATTAAATACAAAGTTATTTGACATTATGTTAGTTTTTAACCAACCTTTTTGTCAATTGAGTCTAAACTTCTTGCAACTTCTTTTACTTCAAAACATTCCATCACATCACCTTCTTGTATATCATTGTAATTTTCAAACCCCATACCACATTCAGTACCCTCTCGCACCTCCTTAACCTCGTCCTTAAACCTTCTTAAAGTTTTTAACATGCCCTCATGGACAACTGTGTTATCTCTAAGCAAACGAAAACTGCAACCTTTTTTAACTACCCCCTCAGTGACTAGACAACCAGCAATTTTCCCAATTTTGGAAACAGAAAATATTTTTTTAATTTCTGCGTAACCTATAAAATTTTCTTGTAGATCAGGGTCTAACATACCTGTTAGGGCTAATTTTGCATCTTCAATTAATTCATAAATAATAGAATGATATCTGATTTCTATATTATCTCTTCTCGAAAGTTCTCGAGCTTGTGGTATAGCTCTAACATTAAAAGCAAAAACAAGTGCAGAGGATGCTGATGCTAGTGAAATGTCTGATTCACTAATTGCACCAACAGCTCCAGATAAAACTCTGATTTTTACTAATGAATTTCCTATTTTGTCTAATGCTGCTTTTATTGCTTCCAATGATCCATGTACATCTGTTTTTATGATAACAGGAAGCTCTGAAGATTCGCCTGCCTGAATATTGGCTAACATTTGTTCTACGGAACCTCTAGCCGTCTTTGATGATTCTTTTTGCTTCGATTTTCTTTGACGATAATCAGCAATTTCTCTAGCTTTTGATTCAGACTCAACAACATGTGCTAAATCACCAGCATCTGGGGTTCCCGATAAACCTAAAACTTCAACTGGCATTGATGGTTCTGCTTTATTAATTCTTTTGCCATTATCATTCAATAGTGCTCTAACTTTACCCGACTCTGTTCCTACAACAATAATATCCCCTAGGTTTAATGTTCCAGCTTTAACAAGTAATGTTATTACTGAACCTTTACCTCTTTCAACTTTTGACTCTACAACTACTCCACTTGCACTTATAGTTGGATCGCTTTTTAACTCCATTAATTCAGCCTGTAATTCAAGTGCATCAGTCAAATCATTTAATCCATGTTTAGTCTTAGCAGATACATTGATACATTGTACATCCCCACCCATTTCTTCTGGAATTAACTCATATTGAAGTAATTCAGTTCTAACTTTTTGAGGGTCGGCTTCAGGCTTATCACATTTATTAACAGCTACAATTATTGGACAATTAGCAGCTTTAGCATGTTTTATGGCCTCAACAGTTTGTGGTTTAATACCATCGTCAGCTGCAACCACTAAAATAACAATGTCTGTAACGTTAGCTCCTCTTGCTCTCATTTCCGTAAAAGCTTCATGACCTGGTGTATCAATAAAAGAAATTTTAGACTTTGTCTTGGTAGTAATTTGATATGCTCCTATATGCTGAGTAATACCACCAGCTTCTCCATCAGCTATTTTACTTTCTCTGATTGCGTCCAGTAAAGATGTTTTTCCATGGTCTACATGACCCATTATAGTTACAATTGGAGGACGAGAAACAAGGTTTTCTGGATTACTTTCTTCAACAACTAGATCCAACTCTACATCAGACTCTGAAATTCTTTTTGGCTTGTGACCAAATTCAGTTGTTATCAATTCAGCTGTGTCAGAGTCAATAACTTCAGTTGCAGTAGCCATTATACCATTCTTCATCAATTCTCTTACTACATCAGCTGTTTTTTCTGTCATTCTATTAGCTAATTCCGATACAGTAATTGTGTCTGGGATAACAACTTCTCTAAACTGTTTAACTGCAGGTGTTTGATCAGCTTGCATTCTAGCTTTTTCACGTCTTCTTTTTATTGATGCTAAGGATCTAACTCTTACATTTTCTGAGTCTAAAGCACGTGCAATCGTCATTTTCCCCTGTCTTTTTTCTTGAAATCCTCTATTCCAGGAAGTTTTTTTCAAATTTTCTCTAAACATCTCTTTTTCTTGAACTTTGTTACCTGTCCATGCTTTATTAGAATTAGGTAAAAGTTCTGTTTCTATTAATTTTTGTCTATCCTTTTCTGCCTGTAAAGCTGCTTCTTCTGCTTTTTTAATGTCAATTTGAAGCTTTAACTCCTCATCTTCAATTCTTTTAATTTCAAGGATTTCCTCAGTTTCTGCTTTCCTTCTAGCCAACATTTTATCTTTAGGCGCCAATGAAGATGCTGCTTCTGTTGCTTCTAGTGCAGTAGCTGCAATCCGAGCTTCCTCTAATTTGGCTTTTTCTATTTTCTCAGAAGCCATTATTTCGGCTTCAGCTGCAGTTTTAGCAAGACCTTCTTGTAACTTCTTACTGCGAGACTGGATTTCTTTTGCACTTAAGCCTGAAGAATTCTCAGGAAAAATATTTTCGTTTAAAAGTGTCCTATTGGTAGGCCTTTTAGTTCTTTTAACCTCAACTTGCACTGTCCCTCTATTGATTCTTGAATTGGCAGTAACACTGTTAGGTGACTTTTTTGTTGTAATAGAATTTTTTAATGTTAGTTTTCCCCCAAGAGAAAGACTTAACTTTTTTCTCTCTCCATTTACTTTATCTTGCATAACAAAAATTCCTTTAACATAAAGTTAATCATCAATTTTATCTTCTGTAAACCAATGTTGCCTAGCTTTCATAATTACTGAACCAGCAGCATCCTCATTTATAAAAATCTTATTACCTAAGAAATTAAATAATTCCTCACTATCTAATTCAGCAAGATCATCAAGGGTCTTAATATCATTTTCAGCTAATAATAAAATACTTTCTTTACTAAGTTCACTGAAATTATATAAATCATCTTTTACCTTCAGTTTCTTTAGAGTAGTGTCTATTCTTTCAGCTTCTATTTTCACGAAATTCTTAGCTCTTTGGCTTAGCTCTAAAGATATATCCTCGTCAAAACCTTCTATTGACATTAGTTCTTCAAGAGAAGCTTCTGCGATGTCAGATATTGTTACAAAACCCTCACTTACCATTAGATGAGCAATGACATCGTCTATATCGAGAGCTTCAATAAAAATCTTGCTTCTTTCTGTGAATTCTTCTTGTCTTTTTTCTGATTCTTCTGCTTCAGTTAAAATATCTACAAACCAACCTGTTAATTGAGACGCTAATCTTACATTTTGTCCTCTTCTACCTATAGCAAGAGATAATTGATCATCTGGAACTACAACTTCCATCCGGCTAGCGTCCTCATCCATTACTACTTTTGAGGGCACAGCTGGTGCCAAAGCATTTATTACAAATGTAACTGGATCTTCTGTCCAAGGTATTATTTCTATTTTTTCTCCTTGTAGCTCACTGACAACTGCTTGCACCCTTGAACCTCTCATTCCTACACAAGCACCAACTGGATCAATAGTAGGATCATTAGAAAAAGCTGAAATCTTAGCTCTGCTTCCAGGTTCTCTTGCAACTCCTTTTATTTCAATTATACCATCATAAATTTCTGGTACTTCTTGAGTAAATAAAGCTGCCAAGAACTCGTTTGAGGCTCTTGACAAAAATATCTGTGGTCCTTTGACTTGTTCACTCACCTCTATTATAAAACACCTTAACCTATCTCCAGGCCTTAATTGTTCACGAGGGATCATTTGATCTTTTTTTATTGTAGCTTCTGCCCTACCTAAATCAATTGTCACTGATTGATTGTCAACTCTTTTAATTGTTCCTACAACAATTTCACCTACTCGATCTTTATATTCTTGAAATTGTCTTTGACGTTCAGCCTCTCTTACTTTTTGAGAAATTACTTGTTTTGCAGTTTGCGCTGCAATCCTTCCAAAATCTATGGGCGGAAGTGCTTGTTTATAAAAATCTCCAATTTTTAGGTTTAGATTTCTTCTCTTGGATTCTTGATATGTCATTTGTGTGGACTGATTTTCAATTTTTTCAACCACTTCAGTAAATTGAGCAATGTTTATAGATCCATTCTTTCTATCTATATCAGCTCTTATATCTCTTTCTAAACCATATTTTGACCTAGCAGCCTTCTCTATTGCTTCTTGCATAGCAAGAATAACTTCTTCTTTGTCTATTGATTTTTCTCTAGATACAGCTTCAGCCACTTGAATAAGTTCTAATCTAGGTATGGATTTAATTTCCATCTTATATCCTTACATAATAATAATTAGCAATAATTAACTCTTATTTATAGCCCAATTTGGGTCAATATTAGCTTTTTCAATCTCTAAAAAATTAAACTTAATTTTATGCTCCTCAGTTTCAAGTAAAATCTTTCCATTCTTATCTACGCCACCAAGAAACCCTTTGTAAGTTTTTTTTCCTAAAAATTTTTCTTTTAATACTATTTTCGCCTTGTTATGTTTGAATAGTTTAAAATCATCTATCATTGTTAAAGGCCTTGCCAATCCACCAGAAGAGACCTCTAAAATATAAGAAGAGCTTATTGGATCAGCAACTTCTAAAAGAGTAGAAATATGCTTACTTAAAAAGACACAATCTTCAATATCCATTTTTTTATCTTTAATTCGCTCTGCCATAATCTGCAATGTACTTTTCCCTTGTAAGTTAATTAATTTAACACGAATAAGATGATATCCTAGCTTTTTTAGTCTAAAAAATAATAAATCTCTTATTTGTTGATCAACCATTCGTAATTTAATTCCATAAATAAAAAAAGCGAGCCAAAAAGACCCACTCATTTAATCATAATAAGTTTTTTTAGCAGAAAAATCAATAAGTTTGGATGGAAAACATTAATGTTTTTAATTATTTATTGTTTTTCAAAGATAAACCAACTTGGTTTTCTTTTTTTTGCGATTGATTTTAGCTCATATTTTGTTTGAAAACAATCTGGTGGTCTCAAACGCCAATCTTTTGAACTTCTTACCATCCATTCAAATTTTCTGTAATTTTGAAATTTTTCTAACAACCAATTTTTCAAGATGTCATGATCTGTGGAAATGGTTATAGTCCCTTTTGGTTTTAAAATTTGGTGTATTTTTTCTATAAATTCCTTTTGTATTAATCTTCGGTTATGATGTTTTTTTTTTGGCCAAGGATCTGGAAATAATATTTTAATTTCTGAAATACTGTTATACGGGAATAGCTCTAAAATTTTTCTTACGTCATCAGGCCAGATTAAAACATTTCTAAGATTATGGAATAATATTTTATTTAAACATTGTGCAGTTGTATTTAAAAAAGGATCAGCTCCTATATAAAAAAAGTTTGAATTTTGTTTGGCAGAATTTATTAAATTTTCTCCATCTCCGAAACCAATCTCAAGAATTATGTTTTTTTTACAAAGAAACACATCCTTAAAATCTTCTTTATCAATTAAATATCTATCGCCAATTTTTAATGCTAGTTGATTAGATTTTGATAATTTTCTACCTTTTCTTCTTCCATGGAATTTAGGAATATTATTTAAGTCATGATTGTACAACTGATTTAAATTTCCTTTAGAATACTTTCAACAAGATCTGTCTTTTCCCACGAAAAAGAGCCCTCAATTTTTTCATTTGGCACTCTTCCAAAATGACCATAAGCAGCAGTTGGAACGTAAATTGGCTTATTCAAATTTAAATGTTCTCTTATACCTCTTGGAGACATATCAACTAAATTTAAAAGAACTTTTTCAATTTTACTATCATCTATTTTACCTGTTCCTTCAGTATTTACATATAATGAAAGAGGTTTAGAGATACCAATTGCATATGCAATTTGTATTGTACATCTAGAAGCAAGTCCTGCAGCAACAACATTTTTTGCTAAATATCTGGTTAGATAAGCAGCTGACCTATCCACTTTTGTAGGGTCTTTACCTGAAAAAGCCCCTCCACCGTGAGGTGAGGCTCCACCATATGTATCTACAATTATTTTTCTTCCAGTAAGACCAGCATCTCCGTCAGGACCACCTATTTCAAAAATACCTGTTGGGTTAACATAAAACTCTTCTTCTGAACACATCCAGTCATCTGGTAAAGTTTTTATTACAACATCTCTTACAATTTCACGAATATCATCTTGCGAACAATTTTTTTTATGTTGAGTAGAGACAACAACAGAACTTGTTTTAACAGGTTTACCATCTTTGTATTCTAGTGTTATTTGCGATTTACTATCTGGTAATAAAATAGAGTTTTTGTTTTCATGTCTTATGGTTGCCAATTCTTTTAATATTTCATGAGCATAATAAATTGGGGCAGGCATTAAAACTTCTGTTTCATTAGAGGCATAACCGAACATCAAACCTTGGTCACCAGCTCCCTCGTCTTTGTTGCCAGATTTGTCTACTCCAATAGCTATGTTTGAGGATTGAGAGTGAAGGTGACATTCAAAGTGCATATTTTCCCAGTGATAACCTTCTTGTTCATAACCTATATCACGAACTGTTTTTCTAACTAGTTGTTCAATTTCGTCATTAGCAATATTAATACCTTCAGGAAGTCTATATTCTCCTGCTAAAATTGTTCTATTTGTCGACACCAATGTTTCACATGCAACTCTTGCTTCAGGATATTTACTCAACATTAAATCTACAACTGCGTCTGATATTCTATCACAAATTTTATCTGGGTGACCTTCAGAAACAGACTCTGAGGTAAAAAAGAAATCATTTCTCATTCTATTTTTCTTTCCTATAATTAAAATTATATAATGTATTTATAATTAACAAAATTAAAATTGAAACAATAAAAATATAATTTCCATAAGTTTTATATAAGGTATATTTTAGTGGAGATATTAAATTAAACGTCTTAACGCCTTCGCTATCAAGAGGAATTGTACCTATTATTTCTCCATATGGAGATACATAAGCAGAAATGCCTGTGTTTGCAACCCTTGCTAACGGCAAACCAAGTTCTACAGCTCTAATTCTTGCTAAAGCTAAGTGTTGATAAGGACCTATTGTCTTACCAAACCATGCATCATTGGTTATGTTTATTAATAGATTCGTATTTTTTGAAATTCTTTTAACTATTTCATCAGTAAATAAAATCTCATAACATATCAAAGTAATAATATTCCCAAAACCTTCTAGACTGGGATTAGGTTTTAATTTTCCACTTGAAAAATCTTTTTTAGGTAAAAAATCGGAAATTAAACTTAAATAACCTCGAAATGGGATGTATTCTCCAAATGGAACTAGTTTTAACTTATCATAATTATAAATTATTTGCCCATACGAATTTAAAAAAACAAGTGAATTAAAAATTTTGTTTACATCAGTTCTTAAAAGCCCAAGTATTAAAGTTGTTTTTTGATTTTTTAAAACTTTTTTACTAATGTTTGATAATAATTTTTTTTCATTGGGCACTGAACCTTCAAAACTCGTTTCTGGCCAGATTATTATTCTATTTATATCAGGAAAATCATCTCTATTTTGAGTGGACAACTTTACAAGTTTATTTAAATTTTGATTTCTTTTTTCTATATTCCACTTATTTTTTTGCTCAATATTTGGCTGAATAAGAGTAATTAATTGATTATTTATACTAAGATATACTTTGTCGTAGAATCTAAAAATACTAAAAGAGATTATAATAATAATTGGAGTTGTTAAAATAAATAATAGAAAATATTTACCTTTTAAACTTGAAAATAAAATAAAGGGTAAAATAGTTATAGTTAAAACTACTGAATTTGTTGAGAAACTTCCAATAATTGAAAATATTTGTATCAAATACAAATTAGATGACAGAATCATTGAAGGCATCAACCATGGAAAACCTGTAAATATTGTAGCCCTTAAATACTCAAATAAGGATAAGAAAATAATTATATATATAATAGAAAATTTCTTTTTTTGACTTAAAAGTTTGGCACAAAAAAAAGCACCGCCCCAGAAAAATGCTAATAAACTTGGCAAAAGGATAATAGCAATTGGCATAAGATAACTATGATAAGTATCTGCTACAATAAAGGCAGAACCAATCCAAAATAACCCAAATGAAAACCAGCCAAATCCTAAAAACCAACCTGCTATAAAAGTTTTTAACAATGAAGATGAAAAATTAATTAGGTAAATTCCAAAACCAATACCTAAAAATAATGGGAGAATTGAAAAAGGAGGGAGTGAAAATGTTGCAATTGCACCAGAAAAATAAATTATAATGTAATAGAAAATTGTTAAGTTATGAATTTTATTCATTTGTATATTTACAATTTTAATTGATTTATTGATGTTATGTTTTTAAGACCTCTGATTTTAACTAAACTAATTTTTCTAGGATCGGCTTCTAATATTTCAAATCTCAAGTCTGAGGGTGAATACTTTATTACTTCCCCTTTTACAGGAACTCTTCCTGCTATGCTTATGATAAAACCTCCTAATGTCTCAATTTCGTCATTTAAATCTTCTTTTCTTATTAATGAAATAAATTCTTCAAGTAAATCTATTGTTATTCTAGCCTCAACAATTATAGAACCATCTTCCTTCTTTTCTAACCTACATTCGGAAGATGAATCGTGTTCATCTTCAATCTCTCCAACAAGTTCTTCAACTAAATCTTCTATAGTTACGAGTCCGTCGGTCCCACCATATTCATCAACTACGAGAGCTAAATGTCTTCGTTGTACTCGCATTTCGTATAATAAGTCTAACAAACTTATTGAAGGTGAAACAAAAATTGGTTTTTTTAATAAATTTGCAATATCTTTTTTGTCTTTTGAAAATAAATTCGCTAGTACATCTTTTATGTGGAGTATACCTACTATATTGTCTAAACTTTCGTTTCTTACTGGTACTCTGCTATGATTGGTTTTTATTAATTGTTTAACTATTTCATTAAAATTGTCTGACATTGCAACAGACACTATATCAACTCTTGGGACCATAACGTCAGAAGCTGTAATGCCTCTCAAACCTGCAAGATTTTTTAACAATTCGTTTTCATGACTTAATGTTTTACCATTCAAGTCATCTGCATTTATTCTCTTAGCAACAAACTGCTCTAGTTCTTGATCAAGATTTTTGTCTTTGTTATTAGTATTTTTTTTTCTAAAAAAACTTGGGAGGCTGATTTTCATTGTTTCGATTTTTCATTCTTAAATTTTTCATTTGTTTAATCATATGGGTTGTTTATGTTTAAAGTTTTTAAAATTGCTATTTCCAAATTTTCCATTCTTTCAGCTTGTTCATCAGTATCATGGTCATAACCTAGCAAATGTAGAACTCCGTGAATAAATAAATGTATTAAATGATTGTTAATACTTTTATTATCTCTTTGTGCTTCTTTACTGATAGTTTCAATTGAAAAAATTATGTCACCTAAAAATAATTTATTACTAGATTTTAACTGGGATGGAAAAGATAATACATTTGTTGCCGTGTTTATTTTTTTAAAGGAATTATTAAGTTCTATAATCTTTTCATCTCCTGAAAAACAAAGCGATATAAAGTTTTTTGAATTAGAGGAATTTAAATTGGATTTTTTATAAATATTGTAAAGAACCTTACTTAAATTATTATGAAAATCATTTATTAATTCTTTATTCCATAATGGTACAGTTATTGAAGATTCTACAACAAAATTATCATTTTTCCATATTCTGTAATCTTGCTCAGCTACGTTCATGAATACTTTCTAAATATTAATTTTTTGTGAAATTATCATATGCTTTAATTATTTTGGTAACGATAGGATGCCTTATTACGTCATTCGCATCTAAATATATTATCTCAATATCTCTAATTTTGCTAAGTATTTTTTTGGATTCTTGCAAGCCAGAAATTTGACCTGTTGGCAAATCAACTTGACTTAAATCACCATTTATTACCATTCTAGATCCCTCACCAATTCGAGTTAAAACCATTTTCATTTGAATTGATGTTGTATTTTGTGCTTCATCTACTATGACAAAAGAATTTGTAAACGTTCTTCCTCTCATAAATGCCAAGGGTGCAATTTCTATTTCTCCAGATTGAATTTTTTTTTCCACTCTATCTGCTGGCATCATCTCATATAACGCATCATATATTGGTCTTAGATAAGGATCTATCTTTTCTTTCATATCGCCTGGCAAGAAGCCAAGTCTTTCGCCTGCCTCAACAGCTGGTCTAGTTAAAATAATTTTTTCAACAAGACCTTTTTTCAACATATGTATACCTTTTGCAACAGCTAGATATGACTTTCCAGTTCCAGCAGGTCCAAGACCAAAAACTAATTCAAAATTATTAAGAGCTTCAAAATATTTTTTTTGACCTACACTCTTCGGGATAATAGTTCTTTTCCAAGTTTCAAATTTTAAATTTTCATTTTGATGAATTTTTTGATTTGATTTTGCATTGGAGGACATACCATTTATCATTCTTAACTCAGTTTCAAAATCTGAAAAATTAAAATCAGAAATTTCTGACTTTTCAAGAGATAATTTATGGTAAATATTTGAAAGTATTAATTTAGCCTTTTTTATATTTTCTATATTTCCTGAAATATTAAATTGGTTACCAAATAGGTTTATATTTACATCTATCAAATTTTCTAATTTTGTAAGATTAACACTATGATGGCCTACTAAAACTGCTATTAATGAGTTGTTAGGAAGTTCAAGAGAAATTTCTTCTTTTTTAATTTTATTATTCAAAACATTCAAACTTTCAATGTTAATGTTAGAAATCAGATAAAATATTACCCGTTAAACTATTTTGAAATGCATCAGTAATACTCAAATCTATGAATGATCCTATCAAATTTTCGTTCTTAGAACTAAAGTAAACAGACTGATTATATGGTGATCTTCCGATATATTGATATTTTTTCTTTCCTTTTTTAAGGACTAAAACTTTCATGGTAGAGTTAATAGTATTTTTATTGAAAGATAATTGTTGAGATCTCAATAATTCCTGAACTTCATGCAATCTAAGGTTCTTTGTGTCTTCGTTTACCTGGTTCAGAAAAACGCTTCCTGGAGTTCCAGGTCTTTTGGAATATTTGAATGAATAAGCTTGTGCATAATTGACCTGTTTTATTAAACTTATAGTTAATAAATGATCTTTTTCTGATTCCCCAGGAAAACCAACAATAAAATCTCCTGATATTGCAATTTTGGGATTATAGTTTCTAACTTTTTCTATTATTTTTAAATATTCTTTAGCTGAGTGTTTTCTGTTCATCAATTTTAGAACGTTATCTGAACCTGATTGAACAGGAAGGTGCAGATAAGGCATTAATTTTTTATTATCCCTATGGGATTTAATTAATTCAATATCCATATCAAGAGGATGAGAAGTAGTATATCTAATAAATTTAAGGTCATTAATTTTAGCTAATTCGTCTATTAATTTACCAAGACCCCAATTTCGATTATCTAAACCTTTAGAACACCAAGCATTTACATTTTGTCCCAATAAGGTAATTTCTTTAACACCAACATCAATTAATTGTTTTGCTTCATCTATTATTGACTTCAGAGGCCTTGAATATTCAGCTCCTCTTGTGTATGGAACTACACAGAAAGTACAAAATTTGTCACATCCTTCTTGAATTGTTAAAAATGCAGAGGGCCCTCTTTCTTCAATGTTGGCATTTAACTGGTCAAATTTTGGAACAGTAGGGAAGTCAATATTAATGTTTTTATTTTTATTAACTGGATCAACTTTAGCAATTAGTTCAGGAAGATTTTGATATGATTGAGGCCCAACAACTATATCAACCCATGGAGAACGCTTAATAATTTCCTTACCTTGAGCCTGAGCAACACAACCAGCAACGGCTACTATTGATCTTTTCCCAGTTTTTTCTTTTCTTGTATTGATTTTAACTCTTATACGTCCTAACTCAGAATATGTTTTTTCTACTGCTTTTTCACGTATGTGGCATGTATTTAAAACTATAAGATCAGCATCATCTTCATTGTCATCTAGTTGATAACCATGAGGTTTTAATAAATCTGTCATCCTCTCGGAGTCATAAAAATTCATCTGACATCCGTGAGTTTTAATAAATAGCTTTTTCATTAATGCTTCATTATAAATTAATGATTCTTACTGCCAGTTATAAACTTATTTTGCAAGTTTTTTTGATAAAGCGCCAGAATAAACTTCTCTAATTCTTCCTTCTAGATAGTTACTTAAGTCTTTTCTATTTTCAAAATTTTTGGTATTTACTGGTTCTAGATAAATTAGTATAGCTCTAATTGACGTCAACCCAACTAATTTAGACAAATGTGGTTTAAGATCCATATCTCCATACCAGGCTATCAAAGGTCTTAGCCATCTATTAATAGGAATTCCATTTAAGTCTGAATAAAGAATAACTATAGGCTGAATTTTAAAGTTTTGCTTTTCTACAGATGAAAATGAACTTGACTTAAATTTTAAAACCCTATTTCCATCAGACGTAGTTCCTTCAGGAAAGATAAAAACCTTCTCGCCAGAAGATAGTACATCTAATATTTTATTTTTTTGATTATAACTGTCTGTTTTATTCCTTTTTATAAAAATTGATCTACCTTTTTTGGCTAAAAAACCAAAAATTGGCCAACTCTCAACTTCATGTTTTGCTACAAACCTCATTGGGAATTTAGATCCCAATATTGGAATATCTAAATAAGATAAATGATTACTGATAAATAAGTTACTTTTTTTGGATTGGTCTGTTTTACCTACTATTTCCAATTCTACAGATAATAACCATAGTAACATTTTGTGAAACAATACCGGTAACCATTTTCTAATTGGAGGTATTATTTTACTTAATAGTACAAATAAAGTGATTAAAAGAGCGAAAGCAACTATAAAAAGTACGAGTTTTAAATAGAAAATTAAATTATCTAGAAAAGGTAAGTTTTTAATAGGGCTGTGATAAAAATTTTCTTTAGTTATCATATTTTATTAATTTAAATATTTCTTCTTATATTTTTCATCTATATTGTCAGTTGCCACAATCACACACAAGTCTATTGTATTGAATTTATAGTCAACAAAACAATCATGACTGACCTTTCCACCTATTCTAAGATATCCTTTTATAAGTGGTGGCAATTTTACAAAAGTTCTTAAATCATCAATGTTTGAATTAATTTCAGTGTAAGCAAGATGTATTTTTGGGTCCAAGCTTTTAACTGACAATCTATCTGGTAAAGAAAAATTTTTTCTTAAGTAAGATAATTCATTAGTGTATTTCATTACATCAGTTCCATGAAAACTTGCGCATCCTAATAAGATCTTTATATCATATAATTTTACATAGTTAGCAATTGCTTTCCAAAGAAGGTTCATTATGGTTCCATTTCTATAATCTTCATGAACACATCACCTTCCTAATTCAAGTATTTGATTATTTTTATAAGAATTCAATATATTAGATAAATCAAATTCTGAAGAAGTATAAAAACCACCACAATGTGCTGTTATATCACCACGTAAAAGTCTATAGGTCCCTACAATTTTGTTTTTAATACCTTTTCGATTCTTATCTATTACTATAAGATGATCAGCAACTTTATCGACTTTGTCATAGTCTAATCTTAAGATTTTTTTGATATTGTTGGTATAGCTTTTTTTTCTTCATAAAAAACTGAATACCTAAGAGCTTGAGCTTTTTTTAATTCTGATTTTTTCTCAGCAATTTTAATAACAAAATTATCGACTTCAATTTTAGAAAAATTTTTTTTAGTTTTTAGAGGTTCTAGAGAATAAATTTTGGCTTTAAAAATTGAATTAAATTTTCTTACTTTAAGGCCTTTTTTTTCAATATTATCTTTTACTTTATCGATTAACATAAAACACCTACTACAAACTTATTGTGATAAAATAAATTTTGAGTATTTCATATTTATTAAAACTCAAATAATAATCGTAATGCATCTACTTTTTTCTTATTTCCTTTATAATAGGCTTTTCTTATTCCAATTTTTTTAAAGCCATTTTTTAAGTAAAAGTTTATTGCCTGAGTGTTGTCAACAGATACTTCAAGAAAAACTTTTCTTATATTGTTAAGCTTTTTTATTTTATTGATTATAGATGACCCATAATTCTTTCTTTGGCATGATTTCATTATACCAATTTTTATGATTTCAATCTCATCTTTAACGTGATAAAAAATTACAAACCCAATAATCTTTCGAGTTAAAATTTTCCAAAATTTAATTGTATCGTTATCAAAATAATTTTCAAAATCTTCTATACACTCAGAATAATCAAAAACATCCTTATTAATCTCAATTAGATTTAATAGATCACCTTTTTTTACTGACTTTATGTTAATCATTTTAAGTTAATTTGTGCAGATCTAGCATATATGGGTTTAAATTTATCAAATGTAAAGATAGTTTTGTTGATACTGATTTTACTTGTTATTATACATGAAGCAAGTTTTCCAACTCCTAAAGAATCTGGATGTTGTATTGAGTTTTTTGAAACGTTTAAATTTTCTATTACTTTTTTTGCTATGTTAAATTGATGGCCAACAAATAAAACTTCTTTTAATGTTAGATTATTAATCACAAAAAAATTATATAATTTTTCAATTTTTATTGTATCGATGTCGCTTATAGCAACGATTGGTAGTGATTTTTTTTTAATATTATTAATTTTAAATAACTGCACAAAAATGTCATCCTTTTTGCTATTAATAGAGCTAATAATATATTTAAGTTTCAAAATTTTAACTTCGTGTAGCGCAGACATTGCGAGGCCAGCCAGTGAATTAATACCTATACTTTTTATATGAATATTAGAAATGGTTATACCTAGAGCAGTTGAAATAATAGCACGAATTCCTGTAAAACTTCCTGGGCCACAACCAACTGCCAAAAAGGAAATATCACTAAAAGATATCAAGTTGTCTTTTAAAAACATTTTAATTGTTGGCACAATAATTTCAGATAATTCATCCTTAAAAGGTATTGATATATGATTTAAAACACTTTCTTTATTTAATAAAGTAATAGATAAATTTGATGTACTTGTTTCTATAGAAATAATCATGAAAATCTTTAATCAACAATAAGAAAAAGGTAGTATTATCTCGATTAACTATATAATAAAGTTATTAGTTGTAAAATTAAATTATTTGACTTTTGAGGATTAAAATGAATTTACTACTTACCCTTTTATTTTTTATTATACCTTCAATTTCATACTCACAAACAAATGAAAATAAAGAAGTTTCAAAAGTCAATTATGCTTCTTTTATAATGTATCATAGATTTGGAGATAGCAGATTTCCATCAACAAATATTAAGAAAGAACAATTTGAAAGACACATTAATGAATTATTAAAACCTAAATATAACGTAATAGATATTGAAAGGGCTCTACTTGCAATAAATAATATTGAACCAGTAAAAGATAGATCAGTGGTCATTACAATTGATGATGCATATTCATCAGTATATGAATATGCATGGCCAATTTTCAAAAAATATAAATTGCCTTTTACTTTGTTCATATCAACAGATGTAATAGATAACAAAACTCCTGGATACATGAGCTGGGAAGAAATACGAACATTAAGGGATCATGGTGTTACTATTGGAAGTCAAACTAAATCACACCCCCACATGTTTAAATTGGCTAATGAAAAAATTATAGAGGAGCTTTCAATTTCGAATAGTAGATTTATTGATGAAATTGGTAGTAAACCCAAAATTTTTGCTTATCCCTATGGTGAATATAATCTAGAAGTTTTAGAAGAGGTAAAATCACATGGTTTTATCGCTGCTTTTGGTCAGCACTCAGGTGTAGCCCACAAAAGTTTAGGAATGTATGAATTGCCAAGATTTGCAATGAATGAAAAATATGGCGATATGGATAGGTTTTTACTAGCCGTTAATGCATTACCAATGCCTATATCTGATCTTTCTCCCAAAAATCCAGTAATTTTAAAAAATCCACCAAATTATGGATTTACATTATCTGAAAAAATTAAGCCAAAGAATGCTGTACGATGTTTTGCTAATAATGGTCTAAAAGCTGATACTAAAAGACTAGGTAAATATAGAATTGAAATAAGATTAAATGGCCCTTTTTCAAAGGGAAGAGGTAGAATAAATTGTACCATGGCAGGAGATAACAACAGATGGAGATGGCTTGGTAGACAATTTATTATAAAAAAATAAATACATTAAAAATTTTCTAGTTTTAAGTTTTCAAATTTGTTCAATTTATTGATTTTAATCATATTTGTAACTTTTGTTACATATTCATAACCAATTTCAGCATACTTTTGAAGGAAATTAGCCATTTCATATCCTGTTACAGTATTACCCATATGAAGTTGTAATGACCTATACTTTCTTAATTCATTATAAGCAGGGTGAGTATTTAAATTTAAAATATATGAATTTACAGAATCTAATAAATTTTTAAAATTTTTTACAGAAAAATTTGCTTTTAAATTTTGTTGAGGTTTAATACCATCATTATTTTTCCACGTCCATTCTCCGAAAAGAGCATTTCCCTCTTGGGCAAATCTTGATGAACCCCATCCGCTTTCAATTATGGCTTGTGATAGAATCATGGATATTGGTATTGTATTAATTTTCATTAACAGTTCAGCTTTTATTTTATTTAGTTCTGATTCATCAAGATTACTAAACTCGATGTTTTTAAAATTAGAAACTCTATATTTTTTTGAAAAATATTCTATTTGATTTATGTTATTTTTGTCAAATGCAATTTTCATGTGCTTTCTTTGCTGTAATACTAATTCATTTCCTCTTAAAGCAATAGGTAACAAAATAGCAATAAAAACAGTCTTCTTTTTTTTTGTTTCATATTCACTAATATTTCTTGGAATGTATGGAAAATACATTCTTGCAATTGGTATCTTATTATTAACATTATTTAAAATGAATTGAGACCATTGTAACACTGATATCTTGTCATCAAATTGATCTGAAGATAAATAATTTTTATTAATTTCAAACTTAGTTGATTTTTTAATATCATTAACAATGACTTCATTAAAAATTTTTTGGAATTGAGAAATTTTGAATTCAGCCTGTGGTATTTTCCAAAAACTTGGACCTAAAAAACCAAATAGCAAAAGTAAAAAAACAATTATTAAAAAGAAAAAATCATGGTAACTACGTGAGTTCATAATGTTTTGTCTGCTTATAATATTTTTTAAAATCTAGATTTTAAAGTTCTGCAGCTCTTACTTCTGTAACTTCAGGAATATAGTGTCTAAGCATGTTTTCAATGCCCATTTTGAGAGTAGCAGTACTTGATGGGCAACCAGCACACGCTCCTTTCATTTGCAATGTAACAATACCAGATTTAAATGAACAAAATGTAATATCTCCCCCATCCATCGCTACAGCTGGTCTAACTCTTGTTTCTAACAAATCTTTAATTTGTTTAACAGTTTCTGAGTCTTCATTATTATTAGTTTCAAATTTTTTGTTCTCTGTTTCATTTACCGCTGGAAGACCAGTAGAGAAATGTTCCATTATTCCTGTTAATATTGAGGGTTTTAAGTTGTTCCAGTCTAGTTGAGGATCTTTGGTTACAGAGATAAAGTCAGTTGCTAAAAAAACTCTACTAACTCCATCAATTTCGAACAACCTTGAAGCTAACGGTGAATCTGAGGCAATATCTTTGTTTGAAAAGTCGGCGGTTCCTGTTTTCAGAATAATAGTACCAGGAATAAATTTTAGTGTTTCTGGATTTGGTGTGTCTTCAGTTTGAATAAACATAATTAACCTCCTTTAATATTATAAGCATTATTTTTTTTTCTACAAATTAACTTTTTAAATTACAAAACCAACTAATTTTTTAACTTGTTTTAATACAGGTTCAGCAATTTTTCTAGCATTGTTTGCCCCATTTCTTAAAATTTTATCAATTTCTTTACGATCATTTAATAACTTTCTCATTTCAAATGAAATTGGGTTTAAAGTTTCAATGGCCAAATCAATGAGTTTGGGTTTAAAAGAAGAAAAACCTTGTCCGCAAAATTGACTTAGAGTGTGGTCAATTGATTGATTTGATAATGATGAATAAATACTTATTAGATTTAAAGCTTCAGGTCTTGAGCTAAGCTCTTCTATAGTTTCAGGTAGTGGATAAGGATCAGTTTTAGCTTTTTTGATTTTATTTGAAATTTCATCTTTTGTGTCTGTTAAGTTTATTCTAGATGCATCAGAAGCATCAGACTTACTCATTTTTTTTGTTCCATCTCTGAGACTCATAACTCTTGTAGCCTGACCTAAAATTTGTGGCTCTGGTAAAGAAAAAAAATCTTTTTGACCATCACGAGAAAACATATTATTGAAAGAAGATGCTATATCTCTAGCTAATTCAATATGTTGCTTTTGATCGTCTCCCACAGGTACATGTGTGGCTTTATATAACAAAATATCTGCAGCCATTAAAACTGGGTACCCATACAAACCAACTGTAGCTTTTTCTCTATTTTTCCCAGCTTTCTCTTTAAATTGTGTCATTCTATTTAACCATCCTATTCTACAAACACAATTGAAAATCCAAGCCAACTCTGCATGTTCTTTTACTGAAGATTGGTTAAATACAATAGCGTTTTTAGGATCTATTCCTGATGCAATAATTGCCGCTGTTACTTCATGAGTTGAAGATTTAAGTTGGGAAGGTTTTTGAGGAACTGTAATTGCATGTAAATCTACAATTGAAAATATTGAAAAGATGTCCTCTTGAAGATTTACCCAATTTTTTATTGCACCTAAATAATTACCTAAATGCAAATTACCTGTTGGTTGTATTCCTGAAAATATTCTCTTATTACTTTTGTTTAATGTTGAATTTATCATTATATTATTTTGCTTTCTTAAAATTTAAGGGATATAAAATGGTATAATTCCTGAGGAATATATTTAAGTATTCTAGATGTCAAAATATACATAAAAAAACCAAATATGCATAAAATTATTAAAACAAAAGTTTCGTTTAAATTATTGCTTGTTAATATATGTTGAACTAATTTCATACTTAATATCATCAAACAAGAAATAAGGATGATTTTGAAACCATAGCAAATAACTGAAAATAAATTCAAATCTTCTTCTTTTAATGAAAATTTAGGCTTTTTAATTTTCTCTGTTTTTATTAATAGTGTTATATAAACTATCGTTCCTATCCAAGATACTATTGAGGTGGCTAAAGCAATACCGGCATGCTTTAGAAAAAGCATTAAACTAAACGATAAAATAATGTTTAAAATTAATAGTAAAAAACCAATATACATTGGAGTTTTTGTATTACCTTCAGCCAAAAATGCTGGTTGACAAGATTTAAGCACAATAAAAGCTGGAATTCCAAATGCATATGCTAATAATGCATGAGAAGTTTGAATTGTTTCTTTTGAACTAAACTCACCTCTTTCAAATAATACTTTTATTAATAAATCACTGAAATTAATAAAGACTAAGGTAGCTGGAATTGAGAAAAATAAACCAATCTTTAATGAAATAATTAATTCTTTAGAAAATTGATTGGTATCATTAGTGGCATTAGATTTTGACAGTGAAGTTAAAAGAGTTGTTCCTAAAGCAATGCCAATTATACCTAAAGGTAACTGAGCAATTCTGTCAGCAAAATAAAGATAAGAAATAGATCCAAATCCTAGTAAACTTGCTAAAATAGTATCAACTAATAAATTTATTTGTAAAATACCACCTCCAAATGCCGCTGGTAAAAATTTTTTCCAAGTTTGGCTTAAATGAAATTGAATTTGGCTATAAGTATTTCTTTTACTAGTATTATTTTTAAAATTTTTAAAATTAAAAATCTTAAATTTTTTTATCATTATTAATATAAATATAATTTGGATTAATCCTCCAAATACAGTTGCAAATGCAAGAGGGAATGCTTTAATTGTCCAATCATTATTAATAAAAAAACATCCAATAATTATACTTGAGTTTAAAATTATTGGAGTAAATGCTAATATCCAAAATTTGCCAGAAACATTTGTTGCAACACCGAGCATAGCTACGATTGAAATTAATGGCATAAAAATTATTGTTATTCTTGAAAGTGTCGTGATTTGCTTTATGACGTCTTCATTGTTCACAAATCCAGGAGCTAAAAAATGAATTATAAGTGGCATCATGATTTGAAACATTATCATTAAAATAAGTAAAGAGATGACAACTCTGTATAAAACTTTTTTAAAATAAATAAATGCTAAGACTTCGCCATTTTGTATTTTTAATTTTGAATAAATTGGTAAAAATGCAGAAGTTAGAGCTCCCTCAGCCGTAATTCTTCTAAACAAATTAGGTAGTTTAAAGGCTATTAAAAATATATCTGAAAAAATGCCAGCACCTAAAAACCCTGCAATAAATATATCTCTTACAAAACCAGATATACGACTAATGACTGTAAGGAAGGCTGATTGAGTAAATCCTCTAATGAAAAAAGATGTTTTGTTTTTTTCTGGACTACTCATGAGTTTAATTTTTATTCAGTAAAATTGATTTCTTTTATTTTTTTTAAAATTGACTTCTTTATTTTATCCATTGTTACTTTATCATCAACTTTTGAGCCAAACGCATTTTTTATATAGAAAATATCTACAACTCTGTCACCATATGATGAAACAGTTGCTGTGTTTATTTGAATCCCTAAACTTGTTAAAGTTTTTGTAATTTTATATAAAACCCCAGGCGCATTTTTGCACTTAATATCTAATATAGTGAATTTTTCACTTGTTTTATTATCAACTATTATTCTTGTAGGGGCCTTTACAGCTCTGAAACGTGCAGGAATTTCTTCCCATTTAATATTTAATGCTTTTTCTATGTCAAAATTACCTTCTAAACCTGAAGAAATTGTTTTAATTAACTTTTTTCTTAAATAATCCTCTACTATTGGTTTTTTTTCTTTATTTTGAATAAAAAATGTATCTAAAGCATAACCATCTGATCTAGTAATAATTTTGGCACTCAAAACATCATAGCCTGATGCAGCTACCAGGCCTGATATAAGAGAGAATAGACCATGGTGATCTGGTGCAATAACGATTAGCTCAGTTGCTTGTAAATCACTTTCTTTGGATAGATATATTTTAAACTTTTTTTTGTCATCTAACATTTTTTTAAAAATATGAAAGTGATTAATGATAGTTTGTAAATTAAATATTTCCCAGTAATTTTTATAATAATTCTTGCAGTACTGTTCTATTACTTCGTTCTTTACACCATTTTTTTTCAAATTACCTTTAAATAATTCCTTTGTTGTTTCAGCATATTCATATACATTTTTTGTAGATATTCTTTTTTGAAGAACATCAAGGCTTTTTATGTACAAGTCAGAGATAAGAGACCCTTTCCAGTCGTTCCATATTTCTGGACCAACACCTTTTATATCTGCAACTGTCAGGACTAATAATAATTTCAATTTTTCAACAGTTTTTACTTTTTTAGCAAAATCATTGATTATTTTTGGATCTCCTAATTCATATCTAAAAGCTGTTTTGCTTAATAATAAATGGTGAAGTACTAACCATTTAACGATATCAGTTTCATCGTTACTTAACCCTAGCCTAGGACAAACAGTTGATGCAACTAGAGAACCATTGACTGAATGATCTCCTTTCTTTCCTTTTGCAATGTCATGAAGTAACATAGCTACAAAAAGACATCTGTGGGAGCTTATTTCTTGTATTACTTTACTAGCAAGTGGCGCAAAATCTTTAAATTTTCCATTTTTTAAAGAGTGAAGATTAGAAATTGTAAAAATTGTATGTTCGTCTACTGTATAGGAATGGTACATGTCAAATTGCATCAAACAAACAATTTTTTGAAATTCAGGGATAAATTTGCCTAATATATTAGATTCATTCATCACTCTCAAAGTTCTCGTTGAATCTCTCTGACTCGTTAATATATCTAAAAACATTCGGTTAGCATTAAAGTCATGTCGTACTTCAGAATTGATTAACTTTGTTAATCTTGTGATTAGTCTCAATGTATTAGGGTGAATATCTATATTTCTTTGATGAGAAATATAAAACAGTTTTATTATGTTTACAGGATTTTCTGTTAGTATGTTTTTATTTTGTACATATAAACGACCTAGTTCAATACTAAAAGGATCTACATTTTCACTTTTTTTAAAGCTTAAAAAACTTAATCTCAGAGGCTTGTTGAACTCTGTTTCAATAGCTGCACAAAAAATTCTTGTTAAATTTCCAACTGTTTTTGTGGCTAAGAAATATCTTTTCATAAATCTTTCAACATCTTTATGTGTAATAGTATTTTTAAAGTTCATACTTTTAGCAATTTCCAATTGTGCATCCATTGCTAGTCTGTCATCTTCTCTTTCAGCTCTATAATGAAGGTGACATCTTACTGAGAGCAAAAAACGTTGCGCTTCAGCAAAAGCCAGAGCCTCATTTTTAGACAAAGCACCCATCTTAATTAATTTAGATATAGAATCGACTTTGTATGCAAACTTTGAAATCCAAATTAGATTGTGAAGATCTCTTAATCCACCCTTTCCATCTTTAACATTAGGTTCAACAACATAACGAGACCCACCAAACTTTTTATGTCTCAAATCAGATTCTTTTAATTTTGCCTCTACAAAATTTAACGTTTTACTATTTACAATGAAGGAGTTAAATTTAGTATTTAATAAATCAAAGTTTTGTTGATTGCCTGCTATGAATCTTTTCTCTAATAAACTTGTTGATATTGTGAGATCTAACTTACTTTTTTCAATGCAGTCGAAAATAGTTCTTGTAGAGTGCCCAACACTGTAACCTAAATCCCATAATAAATATAAAATTAATTGAATAAGACCTTCTATGTTTTTAGTTTCAATTTGATTTAAATTATCTGGAATAAGAAACAATAAATCTAAATCTGAATGAGGTGCAAGTTCACCTCTACCGTACCCACCAACAGCTACAATTGATAATTTATACTCTAAATTTCCAAAAACATGTTTATAAGTATTATCTAAAATTTCTCTTAACATGCTATCCATTAAGATTACATTTAGACCAACATTAAGTGACCCGTCTGAGGTACTTAAAAACTCCTGTCTTATTTTTTGTTTACATTGATCTAATTGTTTCTTTAGATCGTTGAAAAGTAATTCTTTAAATGTTTTTGTATCCTCATGATTGATTATTATTTTTTTGAATTTATATAATTTGTTTCCATTTTTTTTAGCGTAGATGACAGGTTCCATACTTTGGAACCAACTCGCGCTAGTATTGATATTTTCTTCTAATCCAAAAGTGCTGTTATTTGAATTAATTGCTTTAGATTTATTAAGAAATGCAAATTTATTTTTTAAATTTAATTTTACCATTACTCCGTCTCTGTGATTTGAGTTTATATAAAAAATCTAGAGACTGACGTGGACTTATGTCATCAACATTTATTTTATCAAACTCTTCTAAAAAATTCTCAATTTCTTTTGAATTAACTTTGATTACTTGTTTATTATGTTTTATGTTTGTTTGATTTTTACTTTGAAGATCAGTTAAAATTTGAGCTGCACTATCAGTTACCGCTGATGGAATTCCTGCTAATTTTGCAACATGAATTCCATAAGATTTATCTGCCTCTCCATCTAAAATTTTATGCATAAAAATTATTGAATTATTCCATTCTTTAACAGACATTTTATGGCACGATAGATTTTTTAGATTTTCTTTTAGAGCTGTCAATTCGTGATAATGAGTAGCAAATAATGTTATTGGTTTAATTTTCTCATGCAAATACTCTAAAACTGACCAAGCAATTGCTAACCCATCAAATGTTGATGTTCCTCTTCCAATTTCATCAAGAATGACTAGAGATTTTTCTGTAGATGTATTTAAGATAAGCGATGTTTCTATCATTTCAATCATAAAAGTAGATTGTCCTTTTGCCAAGTCGTCAGACGCTCCCACTCTGGAAAATATTTTGTCAAATAAGCCAATTTTTGCTTTTTTAGCAGGTACAAATAAACCTGCTTGTGCCATTATAGCTATTAATGCATTTTGTCTGAGGTATGTAGATTTTCCAGCCATGTTAGGACCAGTTATTAACCATATTAAATCTTCATCATTTAATTTACAGTCGTTGGAAATAAAAGAGTTTTGTAAAAGTCTCATTTGGTGTTCTACAACAGGATGTCTTCCACCAGTAATTTCTAATAATTTATCATTGGAAATTATAGGACAAATATAATTTCTAGATATTGATTGATTAGCTACCATCAAAGAAATATCTAATTCAGAGACTGAATGCACTATTGCTAAGATTTCTTTTCCTTTTTTTACAATTTTACTGACAAAATTATTAAAAATCTCTAATTCTATTTTGATTGCCTTATCAAAGGAGTTAAGGATTTTTGATTCAACATCAACAAGTTCGTTCGTTGTAAATCTTGATGCCTGAGCCGTAGTTTGTCTATGAATAAACAAGTCTGTGTTTCTCAATGATTGATCATGCATAGCTCTTACTTCTATGTGATAGCCAAGCATTCTGTTGTGTTTGATTTTTAATGAATTAATTTTAGTGAGTTCTGAGTACTTCTTTTGAAGTTTCAATATTTGGTTTAGCTCATTATCTCTTAAATTTCTCAAGAAATCTAGTTCCTCATTAAAGCCATCTTTTATAAATCCACCTTCTTTAGCAATTAATGGTACCTCTGATTTTAGAGCTTTTTTAATATCCAAGAAAAGACTATAGTCTATTTTAAGGCTATCCAAAATTGAATTTAGCAACCTAGGTTTTAAGTTTTTTTTCTGATTTAATGTCAAATTTTCGGAAATTTCTTTTGTATTAAGGAGCCCTTTAGAAATTAATAGTAAGTCTTTGGGACTACCTCTTGATAATGAAATTCTCGATAATGATCTCTCAAGATCTGGCATACTTTTTAAACTATCTTGATAATAATTTATATCAATACTATTTCCTAAAATCCAATTGATTATATCATATCTGTCCTGTATGAGATTGAGATCGTAAAATGGCTCAATTATTCTCTGCCTTAGCAACCTTGCACCACTAGCAGTTTTTGTTTGATCTATACAAGAAATTAAACTTCCTTGATTATCTCCTGACAAACTTTTAAGAATTTCAAGTGATTTTTGGGTAAAATAGTCAATCTCTAAAAAATCATTAATGTTTTCAGACTTAATTATTGAAAGAAATGGTGTTTTTCCACACTGAGTTAATTTTAAGTAAGATAACAATACTCCAGCTGCAATAATTTCTCCTTTACTAAAAGAACCAATACCCTCTAATGAAACAACTGAATAATATGAACAAATCTGATCAAAGCAAGATTGGTAATGGAATAAAGTAGGAGATTGTTTTTTTATTAAAGGACGCCATTCATCAATTATGTAATCCATATCCATATCTTCAGAGATCAATATTTCTGAAAAATCTTTCCGTAACATAAAATTGGTTAATAATTGTTTTTGATTTGAATTGTTTTCTTTTCCTATAAGTCTTGATTTAAAATATCCTGTCGAGACATCTACCCATGCAACAGAAATTGAACCATTAAATATTGATATAGCTCCTAGATAATTATTATTTTTTCTCTGTAATAAATTATCTTCTGTTAAAGTGCCCGGTGATATTATTCTTACAACTTCTCTTTTAAGAGGTCCTTTTTTTAAGTTAAGTTTAGCTTCTTCAGCAGTTTCTGTTTGCTCACATACAGCAACATTAAAACCTTTTTTAATTAATTTTGGTAAATAGTTGTCAGCTGAATGAAAAGGAACACCACACATGGGAATATCTTTACCATTGGATTTACCTCTTTTAGTTAAAGCAATTTCTAATACGTCTGAAGCTACAATTGCATCTTCAAAAAATAACTCATAAAAATCTCCCATCCTATAAAAAAGTAAGGCATCTTTATATTTATTCTTTATATTTAAATATTGCTCCATCATTGGAGTATGTAAATTTTTCACAATAAAATAATTTTCCTTTAAAACTTCATTCAATCTTAGTTATAATCGAAAAATTTTTAATAAAATACAATTTATTAAGATCTTTTAAAAAATTTAAGTTATAATTTAAATTCATAATTTTAAGTTTTTGAGGAAAAAATGTCTACTAACAATAGCGATGCTAATAACAAATCTAACCTAGAAAAAGAAGCCTTAGAATATCACAAAAAAGGTCGCCCTGGAAAATTAGAAATAACACCAACAACACCTCTGATCAGTTCTCAAGATTTGTCTTTAGCATATTCACCAGGAGTTGCAACGCCGTGTCTTGAAATTGAGAAAAGGGCTGACAGTATTTATGAATATACATCAAAAGGAAATATTGTTGCAGTTATTTCTAATGGTACAGCAGTTTTAGGACTTGGAAACATTGGAGCTGCTGCTTCCAAACCAGTTATGGAAGGAAAGTCTGTATTATTCAAAAAATTTGCAGATGTTGATGGAATAGACCTAGAAGTAGATACAGAAGACACAGAAAAATTTGTTGATGCTATATCTTTACTCGAGCCAAGCTTTGGAGGAATAAATTTAGAAGATATTAAAGCTCCTGATTGTTTCATAATTGAACAAAAATTAAGGGAAAAAATGAATATTCCTGTTTTTCATGATGATCAACATGGAACGGCGATTGTAACTGCAGCAGGAATAATAAATGCTCTTCATTTAACCAATAGAAAAATAGAGGAAACTAAGTTTGTAAGTAATGGTGCTGGGGCTGCTTCCATAGCTTGTGTTGAACTTTTAAAAGCGATGGGAGCACAAAACAATAATATTATTTTAGTTGATAGCGATGGCGTATTATATAAAGGAAGGCAAAGCAATATGAATCAATGGAAATCTGGTCATACCGTTGATACCAAATTAAGAACTTTAGAAGATGCTCTAAAAAATGCAGATGTTTTTTTAGGTTTATCAGTTCCTGGATCAGTAACAAAAGAAATGGTAAAAAGCATGGCTGAGAAACCAATAGTATTTGCAATGGCCAATCCTATTCCTGAAATTATGCCGGAGGATGTTAAAAGCGTAAGATCCGACGCAATTGTAGCTACTGGAAGGTCAGATTACCCAAACCAGGTTAATAATGTGCTTGGTTTTCCATATATTTTTAGAGGTGCTCTTGATGTAAGAGCCACAACAATAAATGAAGAAATGAAAATTGCTGCTGTTAATGCTATAGCAAAATTAGCTAGAGAAGATGTGCCAGATGAAGTTAATGCGGCTTACCATGGGGTTCAACTGCATTATGGCAATGATTATATAATACCAGCGCCTTTTGATCCAAGGCTAATTTCGTCTGTTTCATCAGCTGTTGCTAAAGCAGCAATGGATAGTGGCGTAGCAAAAAAATCTATCAAAAATTTAGAGGCGTATAAAAGAGAATTAGAAGGTAGAACTAATCCTATAGCTTCTATTTTAGAGCCTATTAAAGCTAGAATAAAAGGCAAAAAACAAAGGGTTGTTTTTGCAGAAGGCGAAGAAGAAAAAACTATAAGAGCTGCTTTATCATTTTTTAATTCAGGGTTTGGAATACCAATATTAATTGGTAGAGAAAATAGAGTTAAGGAAACAATGGGAAAGGTAAATCTAGAAGGATTAAACGAACTAATTATACATAACGCAAGCTTGAGTAAAAAAAATCAGCAATACACAGATAATTTATATAAAATCCTCCATAGGCAAGGTCATTTGAGAAGAGACTGCCAAAAATTAGTAAATCAAGATAGAAATGTATTTGCTGCATCTATGGTGTCTTCAGGAGATGCAGACGCTATGGTTACAGGAATAACTAGACCTTTTGGAAGATGTTTTAATGACATCACTAAAGTTATTTCTTCAAAAGAAAATAAAAATTTTGTGTCAATGTCAATGCTAGTTTCAAAGGAAAGGACCGTATTTATTGGCGACGTTAATATAAATGACAAACCAAATGCAGAAGAGTTGGCAAACATTGCTAATAACATAGCTGATACAGTTAAGAATTTAGGTTATAAGCCACGTGTTGCCATAATTTCTTATTCTAATTTTGGAAGCTTCAGTAGGCCAAGTTCTTTAATTTTAAATGAAGCTATTAATATACTAAATAAAAGAAAAGTTGATTTTGAATTTGACGGTGAAATGATGCCAGATATCGCTTTAGATTATGACTTAATAAAAGAAAATTACCCATTTTGCAGGCTTTCTGGTCCAGCTAATGTTCTAATAATGCCAGACCTTAGAAGCGCACGGATTTCATATAAGTTGCTTCAAAAACTTGGTCGTGTGTCAATGTTAGGCCCCTTAATGATAGGGGGAGAAAAACCATTTCAAATTGTTCAAATGGGTTCCTCGGTTTCAGATATTGTAAACTCTGCATCCATAGCAGCTTATAACTCACTTGATACAAAGTAAATTGTTTAATTTAAAAAAGATTTAAGTGAAATTTTAGGACGTGCACCTACATATTTTATTATTTCTGAAGCTGACTTATTACCAAGTAGGCCACATTTTTCTATTGAATATTTGTTAGTAAAACCATACAAAAAGCCAGAGGCAAATAAATCACCAGCACCTGTTGTATCAACTAGTTCTTCAACATGTACCGGGTCAATATAATGTTCAATTTTGTTTTCAAATACTAAAGAACCTTTTGAACCTAATGTAATTGCTCCTGTTTCAACATTATTTTTTATTTTGTTAAGACTTTCTCTTAAATTCAATTTGTATAAACTTTTTATTTCGCTTTCATTTGCAAAAATGACATTGACATAGTTATGTATTAGGTGAAGAAATTCCTTTCTATGTCTATCTACACAAAATAAATCTGAAAGACTAAATGCAATTTTAATATTGTTAGATTTTGCTAATTTGAAACAATGGTAAATTGCTTCTTTTGCATCATTTTGGTCAAACAAATATCCCTCAACATAAATCATATCACTATTAGTTATAAGCTCTTCATTAACAGAATTTATATTGAACATAACACTTGCTCCTAAAAACGTGTTCATACTTCTTTCAGCATCGGGAGTTACCAAGACTATACTTTTAGAAGTTTTTTCAGAAAGTTGCCAATCTTGATCTTGAAAAAAAACGCCAGAATTATTTAGTTCCTTTGAAAACAAGTCACCAAATTTATCGTTACCAATTTGGCCCATAAATGAACACTTACCGCCAAAAGATTGAAAACCAACAGCAGTGTTAGCTGCACTTCCACCAGAAATAATTTTTGGGTTTTTGATATTTTTTAAAATTTTTTCAGATAATTCCTCGTCTACAAGCTGCATAGATCCTTTTGGAACTCTAAGTTTATGAAGTGTTTCATCACTTATTTTGGATAAAATATCTACTATTGCATTTCCAATAAAACAAATTTCAACTTTTGAACTTTTCATCTTTTCTTCAAAAAAAATTTTTTAAATAGACTTCGTTACAAACAGTATTTATGAATATTATTTATGAAGTCAATTCAAAATAAAATTATTGTTGGTGTATTTATAGCAGTTTTTATAAACGGATGTCATACTTTTGAACACGAAAATATTTTTCTTAAAAACATTAAAGTAAATTTAAATCAACAAATTTTAGAAAAAGAAGAAGGCGACAAAATTACTGTTAAAAACAAAATTGAAAAAAATACATCTGCTAAAAAAATAGATATGGCGCCAATCAACAAACCTGAAAAGACAAAAAAAGTTCAAAAACTATCTTTGCCAAAAAAAGTTAAAATTTTAAAACCTGAAAAATTTAGTCTAAACATAATAAAAAATTGGAAAGAAGAAAGGGTTATAAAAGAACTTGGTAAAAGTCATTTTTTAAAACAAGAAGGTAAGTTAAAAAATTACCAATATCATTTGAAGGAATGCTTCTTAGATGTGTTTTTAATCAAAAAAGACAGTGGATATTTTGTAAATTATATAGAAACAAGACCAACAAAACTTAATGGAAAAATTAACACCAATTCTTGTTTAAATGAAATAAAAAGAATGATGAATTGATTATTTTTATCCACCATATTCTAAAACATCTGCAAGAGAATAAAACCCTGGATCAGCACTTGCAGCCCAATATGATGCACGTAGAGCCCCTGCAGCAAAAATTGACCTGTCTGTAGCTTTATGAGTTAATTCTATTCTCTCTCCTGAGTTACAAAATAATACTGAATGTTCTCCAACAACATCACCGCCTCTTAAAACTGCAAAACCTATTTCGTCTGATTTTCTTTTTCCAACTAATCCATCACGTGATATAGATTTTACATTTGAAAGTTCTTGTTGCCTAGCGTCTGCAGCTGATTTTCCAAGTAACAATGCAGTCCCTGATGGAGAATCAACTTTTTGTTTATGATGCATTTCTAAAACTTCAATATCCCAGTCAAAGCCTAATGTTTTTGTGGTTTTTGAAACTAGTTGAGACAACAAAGTTACACCTATTGAAAAATTAGCGGAATAAACAATGGGTATTTTTTTAGAAAAAGATCGTAATTCATTTTCTTGATCAGCACTTAATCCAGTTGTACCAATTACAATTGCCATATTGTTGTTATAACATTCTTTAGCATGAAACATTGTTGCATCTGGAGCAGTAAAATCGATTAGCACATTAGAGTTTTGAAACATTGACGAAGGTTCAGCGTTAATTTCCTTATTAATTTTACTTTTTCCAGCAAACAAACCAATGTCAATACCTACTTCGTCCTCATTAGGTAAACATGTTGCTGATGCTATTTCATATTTAGGACTTTCTAATATAAGGCTTAAGAGAGTTTTACCCATTTTGCCATTACTGCCGGGAATAGAAATAGATATTTTATTCATAGTAATCTCTTTAATTATTTCAGTGTTTAAGTATACACAGATTTTAAATTACTGAATTAATTTTTTAAATCTACTAGTTTTAGGGCTAATTTTTTCTAATCCTAAATCTTTTATTTGATTAAATAGTTCTTCTTGTTTTCTTGAGAGGCCAACTGGCGTTTCAACGTTAATTTGTACATATTGATCGCCTCTAGTTCCACCTCGCAATCCAGGCATACCTTTTCCCTTCATTCTTAAACGAGTACCACTTTGTGTTCCAGCACTTAAATTCATTTTTGCTTTAGACCCATCAATACATGGAACTTGAACGGAATTTCCTAAAACAGCGTCAAAAAAGTTTACAGGCACCTCGATGAAAGTATCTTTTCCATCTCTTTGAAAAAGAGAATGATCTTTTATATCAATAAAAATGTACAAATCACCAGCTGATGAACCTCTTGGACCAGCTTCTCCCTCACCAGAAAGACGAATTCGCGTTCCGTTATCTACACCTGCTGGGACATTCACTGATAGCTTTTTATTTTTATTAACTCGTCCCTGACCTTTACAAGATCTACAAGGATCACCAATAATTTCTCCAGCACCAGAGCAAGCAGCACAAGTCCTTTCTATTGTAAAAAATCCTTGTTGAGCTCTTACTTTTCCATATCCTCCACATTGACCACACTGCTTTGGTTGTGATCCCTTATTGGCTCCAGTTCCATTACATGATTCACATTTTCCAGGTACTGTTAGGGAAATTTCGACTTGGTCCCCAGAAAAAGCTTGTTCAAGAGAAATAGATAAATCATATCTTAAATCTGAGCCAGCAGAAGCAGATCTTCTTCTTGAATCACTTCCCATACCAAACATATCTTCAAAAATATCAGAAAAACCGCCAGTTCCAAAACCCGAAAAACCTCCGCCTGGACTTCCTCCACCACCTTGAGAGAATGCAGCATGTCCATACTGATCGTAGGCAGCTTTTTTTTGAGGATCTTTTAAAATCTCATAAGATTCTGATATTTCTTTGAATTTTTCTTCTGCTTTTTTATCACCAGGGTTTCTGTCAGGGTGATATTTCATAGCTAATTTACGATAAGAGGATTTTATTTCATTATCCGACGCAGATTTAGATAAACCAAGTATCTCGTAATAATCACGTGCCATAAAATATGCCTTAAGTTTATCTTTAGTCTATTTACGAAGCATCTTTCTTTTCTTCATTATCTT
>CACNFD010000002.1 GCA_902619615.1 uncultured SAR116 cluster alpha proteobacterium
ATAATGCTTAATTTTAACCTTCAGTACTTTAATCAAAGATTATCAAATACTCTAATAGGTACTATTCTGCTCATTTTAACTTATTTATTTTTCTCCGTTATGGAATTAACAGCAAAAGAATTAGCATTAAGATTTAATCCTTTTTTAATTGTATTTGCGCGTTATTTATCTCAATTAATTTTATTACTTATAATATTCAATAAACAATTTAAAACACACCTTAAAAGTAATCATAAACCACTACAAATTCTAAGGGGCGCGTTATTGATGATAACAACGTGTTTTATGTTCACTGGTTTAGCATACCTACAATTTGCAGAAAATATTTCAATTTACATGATTGGTCCCGTAATAACTACCATACTAGCCATTTTAATTTTAAAAGAAAAAATATCATTTACGCAAATATTAGTAGTGATTATTGGTTTAATTGGTGCATTAATTATAGCTTCTCCCAATAAAGGTGCATTTAATTATGCCGTTATTTTCCCATTTTTAGCAGCTTTGTGTTTTGCTTTTTTTACTATTTCAACAAAATTTCTAAATACATCTGATACCAATCAAACTACTCTTTTATTTACAGCTATAACTGGTACTATTTTGTCTTTACCTTTCATAATATATTTTTGGAAATGGCCAAACTTATACGACACTCTTTTAATGTTTTGTCTAGGTTTTTTAGCTACAGCAGGGCATTTTTTATTTATTGAAGCTCTTAAAGTAATTAATGCTTCTTTTGCGGCTCCATTTGTATATTTAACAGTACTTCTAGCAGCTTTCTGGGGGTATATCTTGTATAATGAGGTACCAAGTCAGAACACATTTATTGGTTCATTTTTAATTATTACTTCTGGATTTATAATTACGCGATTTAAAAAGAAAATTCATTGATTACCTTACTTATAAATTCATTTGCACCAGTTGCGATATTAATTCTAATTGGCTATATTTCAGCAAAAAAATCAATATTTAGTAAAGAAAATTCCATTGCAATTATTAAATATGTCGGTGTAGTTGCAGTACCAGCATTAACTTTAAAAATTATTTTATCTATAAGTATTTCTAATGTTAATTGGACACTTTTTTTTAGCTATGTTTTTTCTGAATTAATTATTTATGTAACCGCACTATTAATTGGGAAATACATATTTAATCTTAAATGGAATGAAGCCATTTTAATCGGTATGGCCTCGTCATTTGCTAATCACCTTTTATTTGTTTACCCTATTGCGTTAAATGAATATGAAGCAGATTTAATTCATCCAATAGTAGCGATAATAGGCTTTGATGTAATTTTTTTAGTTATAAATCTAATAATATTAGATCTTATAAAATTTAAAAATCTAAAATTAAAAAATATATTCATAAAACAATTCTCTAATTTGCCACTATTAGCACTTATTTTAGGTTTGACGATAATTTTCCTTGAAATTGAAATACCTATTAGTATTGATAGGGCACTCAATTTTATTGCAAATTCTGCAGCACCATGTGCTCTCTTTGCAGCTGGTATTATCCTATCCCAAAAATTAGAAAAAACTGAAATAAAAATTTCAAATTTAATTATTTTGTTCAAAATAATTCTTCATCCAGTTTTTTTAATTTTGATTATATGGAATTTAGATAATATTAATTTCTCATTAGCTGAAACAACCATCATGGTTGCATCTGCACCAGTAGGATTAATGGCATTAATTTTCTCTACCCAATACGGTGTGAATCCCAATGCAATTACTAGAGCATTGATGATCACAACTTTATTTTCTATTGTAACGGTACCTTTAGCAAGTATGTTTGGATAATATAACTAAATCCCAGCGTTAAATTTAAACCCAACATCCTCAAATTTTTTTGACAAATTTGGTTCTATTTTTTCCATTTGACTAGCTGCAAAAGGGGTAAATGAAATATCATTCATATCATGTACACCTCCTGAAATAATAACTTGTAAAAGGCCTTCTTCTTTCCCAATATTTGTAAAAGATCTACATACGCCAGGTGGTATGGAGATTGTATCATGTTTTTTTAAAACTAACTCTTCTGATCCATCATCATTCCACTTAATAAGAAACTCTCCCTCTAAAACTGTAAAAGTCTCAAAAGTTGCTAGATGATTATGAAGACCCGGGCCTTGACCAACAGGACATTTAGCTAAAGTCATTGTAATTCCCCCAGCTCCAACAATAGGTGCACCTGAGTTTATAGGAGTTTTACCTTCTGAGGGATCAAGCCCGATTACAGAAAGTAATTCTCTTGCATAAACAATATCTTTACCTGCTTGAGGAATATCTTTATCAATTTGAATAGGTAGTGGCTTTAATTCAGCAAATCTAGAAACTCTTTTTTCCATTGTTGGTTTTGTTATTTTTAAAGTTTTCATAATTTCCTCATCAATAATTATTAATCATAATAATTAAAATAAATTAAATTAAAAGAAACTTCAGAAATCTCTAAAAAAAACGAAAAAGGGAAATGCCCATTTATAAAAAAATATATCAACTATAATGGTTGAATGTTCACAGCTGCTTCTTTACCATTTTTACCAGTTTCAAGATCAAAGCTAATTTTTGCACCATCGTTCAATGTATTCATTCCAGCAGCTTCTACAGCAGAAATATGAACAAAAACATCTTTCGAACCACCTTCAGGCTCTATAAAACCATAACCTTTATTTGCGTTAAACCATTTAACTGTACCATTTGGCATAATAAACTCCTTGTTGTTAGCTTAATGTTAAGCTTTTTTGTTCAATCAAAACACGCTTGACTAGATTGAACATTAAATGACCAAGGAAGTCGATCGTATTAGTCAGACTTACTGACTGCCTTCTTAGGCTTAGATAAATATACCCATATTCTATAATCTTAAATATAGCAAATAAAATAAATTTAATTTATTATTAAAATCTCTAAAGAGTTTAGAAACTTACTTTTATCTGCTTTTGTGAAATTTTTATTTATCACTTTTAAAAAAGGATCTGATGACCTTAAGTCAGACATTAAATCTCTAGTGGCTAGTAAATTTCCAATATTCTTTAAATTTAAAATTAAACCATCGTGTTTTAAAACTGAAGTACCTTTATCAATACACTTTGATGCCAAGGGAATATCAGAAGTTATAACAATATCTTTAGGATTTATATTTTCAAATATCCATTTATCTGCTTCATCTGATCCTTCAGGAACTATAATTAAATTTATTAAATTATTTTTAAACGGCCTTATACCCCCGTTACAAACCATAAAAACTTCAATTTTATGGCGTGTAGCAACTTTGATTATTTCGTCTTTAACTGGACATGCATCAGCGTCAACATAAATTTTTTTCATAATCTTAAGATTTTTTCTTTTAATTCAATTTGAGGAATTAATCCTTTTAACCTTCTCAAAGACTCATTTTCGGACAAAGCTGGCACTATAGCAAAACCTTTCATATTTTCTATTTCTATTGCAATATCAGAATTATTTTCATCTCTAAAAAGAACACACTCTTTAGGTAAGGAAAATGTTAGTTTCCAAATAGGCACTTTTCTTGGATAACTCAAATATCTATTAACTCTTGAGGCATCAATAGTTAATTTTTCAATTGTTTTAATTGTTTCACCAGTGTTCAATTCATTTTCCTAAAATTATAAAGTTTAATAATCCTTTAAAATTATATATAAAAAATGTTAATAATTTATTTATTTTAATTTTTGAAGGAAAAATTTATGCTTTTGGATGTAAGAACCTACAGATGCAAACCTGGTACAATTAATACACATCTTAAACTTTATAGTGAAAAGGGTAAGCCAGCACAATCAAAGCATTTAGGACAACCACTACTTTTTGCAACCACTGAGACTGGTAATCCAAATGAATATACTCATATATGGATATATAAAAATGCTGACGACAGAGAAAAGAAGAGAGCAGCTATGTGGTCTGACCCAGATTGGATTAATTACACTCAAGAAAGCGCAAAACTAGGAGCATTAGAGTCCCAAGAAAATAAGTTGCTTAAGCCTGTAGATTTTTATGATTTGAAAATTTAATTAGATACTTACGCAGGTTTTGCTGTTCTATCTAAGAATTCGTCTCTTCTAGATAGATAAAAAGAATAACTATCTGGAAGATAATCCTTTGCATTTTCTAAATTAAAGTGTGTGGCAGCTTTGTAAACCCATTGTGTATCTGCGAGTAACTCTCTTCCCATCGCAACTAAATCGGCTCTATTATTTGCAATAATATTATTAGCTTGTTCACCGTCAATTATAGCGCCAACAGCCATGGTGCTAATATCGGCATCCTTCTTTATTTTTTCAGAGTACGGAACTTGGAACCCTGGAATAATTTTTGATTTAGTGAGGACAGGTGATCCAGTAATACCTCCTGAAGAACAATCTATAACATCTACACCAGCTTGCTTTAAAACTTTTGCTAATGAAATGTTATCTTCTAAAGTAGCTCCCTCACCCGGTGCATCAATTGAAGACAATCTATAAAAAATTGGCTTTCTATCAGGCCAAACAGATTTAATGTCAGCAACAATTTCTTTAGCAAATCTTATTCTGTTCTCAAATGATCCTCCATATTGATCACTTCTCTGATTAGATATTGGAGAGAAAAAAGAATGTAATAAATAACCATGAGCTCCATGAATTTCAATTATATCAAAACCTGCCTTATTTGCTCTATTTGCAGCTGCTTTAAAAGCTTGTTTAACATTATTTATATCTTCTAAAGACATTTCTCTTGGCACTGGCGAATTTTCATTAATTGGAATAGCACTAGGACCAATAGTTTGCCATGCAGGTTCACTTTTATCATCTTTAGTGATTGGGGAAGCTCCATCCCATGGTCTTAAAAAACTAGCTTTCCTTCCAGCATGAGCAAGTTGAATACCGCTTACACAATTATATTTTTTGAAAGTTTTAGCTATCTTCGATAAACCTTCTATATGATCGTCACTCCAAATTCCAGTACACCCATGACCAATTCTACCTTCAGGAGAAACGCCTGTTGCTTCAATGAAAGCAGCTCCTAGACCAGAAAAAGCAAATCTTGAGTAATGTTGCAAGTGCCAGTCACTTATCATACCATCTTTAGCTTTATATTGACACATAGGAGATAATACCACCCTATTTCTAAAAGTTATAGATTTTATACTTAAAGAAGAAAATAAAGGTATTTCATTCATTTTTAATTCCTCAAAATGCTATTTTTGTTATTTAAGAAAAGATCGTAGTTTAATAGATCTTTGAGAAGCTGTTTGCATCATAAATGAAAGATCAGATCCAGACAATATGAATCTCATTCCCATTTTAATATACTCAGACATAAGCTCTTCATTATAAACACCTCCCATACCCGGTGTTTTCCCATATTTTTTACACGTCTCTATCACTTTGATATAAGCATCTTTAACTTTCGAATTAGAGTAATCACCAGGGATGCCCATCTCCATGCATAAATCATTGGTACCAATTAGTATAACATCAACGCCATCAATTGAAGCTATACTATCAACATTGTCTATAGCCTCTGGACTTTCTAACATTATTACTATCAACATATTTTTATTAATTGTACTTGCCACATCTGCTATTGGTTGTTGTTTAAAATCTAGTTGTGGTAAAACTCCTGTCATTGATCGGTGACCTTTAGGTGGATAAAGACAATATGAAACTAATTTTTTAGCAATATCTGCATCTTCGACATGTGGGAAAACCACCCCCATCGCTCCACAATCAAGAACTCTTGTGGCGTGATGATGAGCAAAATCTGGCACCCTAACAATTGGGGTTATTCCTGCATCTTGAGCAGCCACTGAAATTTGAGACGCAGTATCAATATCCATACTATTGTGCTCCATATCAATGAACAACCAATCATAACCACTGGTTGCCATTATTTTACCTATGTCAACAGTTCTACTTTGCCTCAATCCAACTCCTAAACATAACTCATTATTTAATATTTTTTCTTTTGCGATATTCTTCATAAATATTCATCCAAATTATTAATCTATTTTATAACATCATAAAAATTTATTATCTCAAATAATTTTTTTAAATAAAAAATATTTTTTGATTTAAATTAATATACATATCGTTATTATAACGTTAATTTTATCTCAAGGGGGGGATATTAAAATAAAAGAATTAAGCTCAACACCGTTCCCAGAAACCAGTAAAGCTCTTCCTATAGCTATGCTTAGAGCTAGAGAAGCTATAATGATATCTTTTAGGCCTATCCTTGCAAAACATGGTTTTACAGAACAACAATGGCGAGTTTTAAGAGTTCTTGGTGAAAAAGGTTCTTCTGATGCAGGACAAGTAGCATTTGATGCTTGTATATTAGCTCCAAGTCTTTCAAGAATTATTGGTAAACTTGAAAAAGAAAAAATTATTTCTAGATTTGTTGATGAAAAGGACGGTAGAAGAGTCAATTTAGTGCTCACACGACAAGGTGAAGAAACTTTGAAAAAAATTGTTCCTGATATGGATGTAGTTTATAAAAGTATCCAGAAACGTTACGGTGAGGAAAAGCTTACTAAATTACTTGAATTACTTGGAGGTGTAAGTGAATGGAGAGGAAGATAGAAATATTATAAAACTACATTTAACTTTTTCGAAATTTCCTCTAAACTTTTTAAAGTTTCTTTACTCAGATAAATACCATTTTCAATAGACTTTTTTCTACTCAGTAGCGCATTTTGTCCGGGCATTCTTACTTTTTTGTTTTTATCAATTGGAGGATTATTAATACATTCGTTATAAAGAAAACTCATTTCGCTTTTAAAAGCATCTAAACCCGCAAATGCGTTAGGGTCAATAACTTGGATATAAATAGAAAGGTTCATAGTTTTAAGTTTTCTACTTCTTCCAGATCCTGAAAGTCCTTGAGATAATGCTTCAATTCCTAGTGCAAGTCCAAATCCTTTATGGCCGTACTCAAGACCACCCAAAGGCATAACTGTTCCATTATTTTCAAAAACTTCTTTCGGATCATTTGTAGGAATCCCGTCATTCGTAAGTAAACAATTAAAATCAAACATTTCATTTTTGACTATTTTATCTGCAATCATGTTATTAGTAGTAATTGAAGCACTTATGTCAATTATTACAGGTTCACCGTTAGTTGGAAATGCCAAAGCCATTGGATCAGGAGTAAGTAAAGCCTTGGTTCCTCCAAAAGGAGCGACTGTAGCAGCAGATGGAACTGAACATTTAATCATTGGGACTAAACCTTGTTCAACAATTGGTAGTAGATAAGCGGCCAATGCACCGTTATGATGACTATTTTTAATTAAAATAGTTGAAACCCCATAGATTTTTGCACGTTCAGATGATAATTTTAACCCTTGTTTAGTTAGCCATATACCAGGTAAATTATCTCCATCAATTGTTATACAACTTCCAGTATCGTTAAGTATAATTTGACTGCCTGTTGCTTTCATATTACCTGCTTCAATATCTTTAATATAAAGCGGCAATAGCCTAACCCCATGTGTTGAGTGCCCCATCATATCAGCTTCGACTAAAATTTCTGATGTGTCCCTAGCCTTTTCATCATCCATACCTAATTTTTTAAATATAGAATTACAAAATTTGATCAATTTGGATTGAGTTAACATTTCAGACCTTAGTTAGCTTATAAAGTTCTTTATTTTGTTACTTTATTTCATTGCATAAATATCTTGTAATTGATGCATTTGCAGCCAAAATAAAAGATAAAATATTATTATCTAGAAAAAATATATCTTGTATATGTGTCCAAGGTTCATTCCTATCAAAAGCGTAAGCTTTACCAGTTCCCAAATCGAGTATCTCATATTTTGATTTATTAACTATAAAATAACCAGACTTTAATCCTTCGCCGTCTTTTATAGTAATTTCCACAGGCTTTTCTTTACCACTTATTTTAAAAACTTGTATTCCATTTGATCTAACTGCCGCAGCGCTTTTAGGTTTACAACTATACTTTGTTTCTTTCGCATAAGAATTAGCAGAGAACAAAATAATTGAAAGTAAGATAAATATATATTTAAAAACAAACATCTTTTTCCTTTATAATTGAATTAGTCGATTTCTTTATAATATTTCATTAAACTGTTTTTTGCACTTTTTGAAATATTAATTTTTTTTTCTGATACAAAAGTCTCATGATTTTGCTCTACCTTTTCAAGATCATATAAATAATTTACCATCAATCCTCCAGATAATTTTATACCATTTGATGAGATGTCTCCAAGAAAGTTTATTTGTTCCAAGGATGCACCATTACCTAAATGAAACCTCGCGACAGGATCATTCGGCATTTTATCAGACCTTTCAGATTTAAAAAAATATTCACCTAAACATTTAAGTAAATCATTTTTTATTTTTGACAATTGATCTGGTTTTTTAATTTTATCTATTTTTAAGTCCAATTTAGGATATTTATTTCTCATCCATTTTCTAAAACCTGGAAGCGGGGATAATGTAACAAAAGTCTTCAAATTTTTAAATTCGTCACTCAAATCAGTAGCTACTTGTTTAATTAAAAAATTACCAAAAGAAATACCAGTTAATCCTTTCTGACAGTTAGAAATTGAATAAAAAACTGCAACTTTAGACTCCTCAGGCTCAAGGAACCCTCTATCTTTTATAAGTACATTTTGAATATTTGATGGTATTTCTCTAGTTAAAGCAACCTCAACAAATATTATTGGTTCATCTTGCATTGCAGGGTGAAAAAAAGCAAAACACCTACGATCCTTTGGAGCTAATCGAGCTCTTAATTCATCCCATGAGTTAATTTCATGAACAGCTTCGTAAGCTATAATTTTTTCTAATATATGGGCAGGTGTTTCCCAATTAATTGGTCTTAAAATCAAAAAACCTCTATTAAACCAATTTTTGAATAAATAAACTAAATCAAAATCTACTGCTTTTAACTCTGGTTTTTTTATTATAAATTCTAACAATCTTTTTCTTAAATTAACCAGCCTAACTGTACCCCTTGAAATGGCATTGCATCTTCTAAATATATCTCTTCTCAAAGGTTCTGATAATTCCATTAGTTTTACTAAATTTTCTGATGTTTTTTCAATTTCATATTCTTTCATAACTAATAATAAATGGTCTAAATTAACTTCGTAATTTTTTCTTAATAATTCAAAAACCTTAACTAATTCTTTGTCATTCAGTTGTTCACAATGAGAAATCAAAAGTTCTGCGTGGCGAAGTGCAGAAACTTCACCTTTTGCAGATGCAACATTCTCAACGTATTCATTTGTTGTTAAAGATTTCTTTTTATCAAATAAAAAATTTAAAGACTTATTTATCTTGGGTTTATCAAATAAAGAATTTATTAATTCTTGAAAAAATTTAATTTTTGTCACAATACTTCAACCATAATATAATTAGGTAACCTAATGTTTGAAGGTTATTTATTAGCCAAAATCTCTGTAGCTTTAGCAATTCCCCCTTTTTGGTAAGGTATACCTGCCATTTCAAAACCTATTTCTATTCCATTTAATGTACCCATTAACATTAAGTCATTAAAATCACCAAGATGGCCTATTCTAAAAACTTTTCCTGCAAGTTTCGAAAGTCCACTACCTAGAGACATATTTAAATTTTCTAAAATTATTTTTCTTAGAATATCGGCATTATGATTTTTTGGTAACATAACAGCTGTTAAAACATTTGAAAAATCCTTTTCTTCTTTGCATACAGTCTCAAAGCCCCATGCTTGAACAGCAGCCCTTGTTGCTTGAGCATGTCTTTCATGTCTATAAAAAACATTATCAAGCCCCTCTTCATGAAGCATATCAATCGCTTCTTTTAATCCGTATAATAGATTAGTTGCAGGTGTATAAGGAAAAGAACCTGATTTGTTTGCTTCTATTTGCTCTTCCCAATCCCAGTAAGATCTCCGCATACCTGAAGTTTTAGACATTTTGAGCGCCTTTTCTGATATTGCATTGAAGGATAATCCAGGTGGCAACATAAGCCCTTTTTGAGATCCAGAAACTGTAATATCAACACCCCATTCATCATGTTTATACTCCATGGATCCTAAACCTGAAATAGTATCAACCATCAATAAAGCATCATGATTAGCTGAGTTCAATGCTTTCCTAACTTCTTCAATTCTTGAAGTACAACCTGTAGAGGTCTCATTATGAACTACACAAACTGCTTTTATCTGTTTTTCAGTATCTTTTTCTAATCTCTCATAAATTTTTTCAGGCTCAGCCCCTCTTTGCCAATCGGTTTTCAAAAACTCAGTTTTTATTCCAAGTCTAAGCGCCATTTTATTCCATAAAGATGCAAAATGACCAGTTTCCACCATAAGAACTAAGTCGTCTTCTCTAATTGTATTAACAAGTGCCGCCTCCCACGCACCAGTTCCTGAAGCAGGATATATGATAACATTAGATTTAGTTTTAAAAATTGTCTTTATTCCTTCAAGACAATCATTAGCTAAATTGGAAAATTCAGGTCCTCTATGATCTATAGTAGGATAATCCATTGCACGTAAAATTCTGTCAGGAACATTCGAAGGACCTGGTAACTGAAGAAAATGTTTGCCTGACATATAATTTTTAGTCATTAATTAATCCTAGCCAAAATGTTATCTTTAATTGAAACTATTGAGAATTTATTTTATTATTTATACACTTAATTACATTAATTTCCATATAGAATTTAAATTCACATTAAAGGTTATTTAGATGCCAGAAGGCCATGCAGATAAATTACTAGACATATTAAAAACAAAAACTTCAGCAGAAGTTTACTCTGACAATTTTAATAAAGGTAGATACGCTACTGATGCATCAATATATCAGATGATGCCATTTGGAGTTCTAATACCCAAAACTAAATCAGATTTAATTGAAACAATTAATTATGCTTGTGAAAAAAGGGTACCTTTACTTGCACGTGGTGGCGGCACATCACAATGTGGTCAAACTGTAAATAATGCAATCGTTATTGATAATTCTAAATATCTTAATAAAGTTCTAGATTTTGATAAAGAACAAATGACATGCGTTGTTGAACCTGGAATTGTCTTAGACGAACTTAATCGTTTTTTAAAACCACATGGGTTGTGGTTTCCTGTAGACGTATCAACTTCAAGCAGAGCTACAATAGGTGGAATGGCTGGAAATAATAGTTGTGGTGGAAGATCAATAAGATATGGCATGATGAGGGATAATGTTATTGATATTGAAGCTATTTTATATGATGGATCAATTTATAATTTTGGAAAATTAGAAAACAATAGTCTGCCATTTAGTAAAGGGGTTGCACCTGAAATTATTAACAAACTCCAAAAACTAGCAAATGATAATGAAAAAGAAATTTTAGATAAATTTCCCAGTGTTCTGAGAAGAGTTGGTGGTTATAATATTGATGCATTGCTTACTGATGCGATGGCTAGCAGACCTAATGGTAGAGTTGGTGACGGAGTTAATTTGTCTCACTTGTTGGTTGGATCTGAAGGAACGCTTGCTTTTTCATCTGCAATCACTCTTAAATTATCTCCACTTCCATCAAAAAAAATAATGGGAGTTTGTCATTTTCCATCCTTTTACGAAGCAATGGATGCTGCTCAATACATAGTGCCATTAAATCCGGTAGCTGTCGAGTTAGTGGATGATACTATGATCAGCCTAGCCCAAAAGATTGACATGTTCAAACCTACTGTAGAAGCTGTCGTAAACGGCAATCCAAAATCATTACTTCTTGTTGAATTCGCAGAAGAGGATATGAATGAAAATCATAGAAGATTAAAAAAACTTCATCAACTAATTGGTGACCTAGGATATTCCTGGAATAAAGGCAAAAAAAATGGTGGTGTTGTTGATGTTATTAATGACAATCTTCAGTCTAAAGTTAGTGAAATGAGAAAATCTGGTTTGAATATTATGATGTCCATGAAAGATGATGCAAAGCCAGTTTCATTCATTGAAGACTGTGCTGTAGAACTAAAAGATTTAGCAGAATACACCGATGGATTAAATAAAATCTTTGATAAATACAATGTTAAGGGCACTTGGTATGCTCACGCTTCAGTCGGCTGTTTACATGTCAGACCTGTTTTGAATATGAAAATTCAAGATGATGTTGATAAAATGAGAAATATTGCCAATGAAACAAGTAGCTTAGTAAAAAAATTTAAAGGCTCATATTCAGGTGAACATGGAGATGGCATAGCCCGTTCTGAATTTAATGAAGTAATGTTTGGCAAAAAGATGATTGAAATATTTAGAATCATTAAAAGTTCTTTTGACCCTTTTAATATCTTTAATCCAGGGAAGATTGTGGATGCTCCAAAATTAGATGCAAGAGATTACTTCAGATATGCGCCATCTTATAATGCTAAAAATATTGATACTATTTTAAACTGGTCTTCTTGGACAGGTTCAAGCGGAGGATTTCAAGGGGCTATAGAAATGTGTAATAATAATGGCTCATGTAGAAAATTAGAAGGTGGAGTTATGTGTCCTTCTTTTAGGGTAACAAAAGATGAGAAGGACTCTACAAGAGGAAGAGCAAATTCTCTTAGATTAGCTCTTTCAGGACAGCTTGGTAAAGATGCTTTATTCAGTGAAAGAATGAATGATACTATGAAACTTTGTGTTTCGTGTAAAGCATGCAAACGTGAATGTCCAACAGGCGTTGATATGTCAAAAATGAAAATTGAAATTTCAAATTTAAGAGCAAAAAAAATTGGATTAGACATTAAAAGCAAACTTGTTGCATTTCTTCCATACTATGCATCAATTGCATCAAAATTTTCTTTTATTTTCAATTTAAGAGATAAGCTCCCTGGATTGGCAAAACTGAGTGAAATTTTTCTTGGCATCACAGCAAAGAGGCCTCTTCCAAAATGGAGACAGGATTATTTTAGAGATAATGAGTTACCAAGTAATTTAAGTGAAAATAAAAAATCTATTCCTGTTATTTTATTCGTTGATACATTTAATAGATATTATGAACCTGAAAACGTAAGATCAGCAATCAAAGTTTTAAAAAAAGCAGGCTACTTCCCATTTATTCCAACTTTAGAAAATTCAAGTAAAGCACTTTGTTGTGGTAGAACATATCTAACCAATGGACTTATTAATCATGCAAAAAATGAGGTTTTAAAAATATTAGAAACATATAAACCTTACCTTAAAAATGGTATATCTATTGTTGGTATAGAACCTTCTTGTATTCTTTCATTTAGGGACGAAATACCCAATTTAATAAAAAATAAAGAAACCAATTATTTAAAAAACAACTCATATACATTTGAAGAATTACTATCAAAGCATTGTGAAAAATTAAAATTCAAAAATTTAACTAAAAAAGTCTTACTTCATGGTCACTGTCATCAAAAAGCTTTTGATGTAGTAAAACCAATTGAAAATATATTAAAAAATATTGAAGGTGTTGAAGTTGAAACAATTGAAACAAGCTGTTGTGGAATGGCAGGTTTTTTTGGTTATGACAAGAACACCTACAATATTTCAATGAAGATGGCCAATGAAAAACTTTTCCCAGCAATAATAAAAAATAAAGGTGAAATAACTATTATAGCTGATGGGACATCTTGTAGATGTCAGATTAAGGATGGTCTGAATAAGGAAGCTATTCATATAGCTAAATTTCTTGATCAAAATATAATTTACTAAAAACAATTTAAGATTTAGTCTATTTTGTTAAGAGGAAAGAATGCCAAATAAAATTAGAAAGCCAACATCGTTTCATTGGGGTAGTTATTATGCTGAAATTGAAGATGATAAGCTTGTTGGCATGCGCCCATATGAAAATGATACAAACCCTTCTAAAATAGCTAATGGTATTGTAAACAGCATTGACGACGAATTACGAATAAGATTTCCTCATGTTCGTAAAGGTTACCTTAGAGAAATACGTAAAGAACTAGCTAATAGTAAAATGTCGTTGACTGGCAAGCGTGGTAGGGAAAAAAGAGGCTCTGAAAATTTTGAAGCTGTTAGCTGGGAAGAAGCGAGTAATATTGTTGCTTTTGAGCTGAATAGAGTCAAAAAAAAGTATAAAAACAAAGCCTTCTTTGCTGGCTCTTATGGTTGGGGTTCTGCTGGAAGATTTCACCATGCCCAAAGTCAACTTCATAGATTTTTTAATTGTTATGGTGGATATACTAGATCAGTAAACACCTATTCTTATGCAGCCAGTGAAACAATTATGCCTCACGTTATTGGTATGTCATATCGACAATTTCTTGATAATCACACAGATTGGAATAATATTAAGGACAATTCTGAATTAATAGTTATGTTTGGCGGATTGCCTCTAAAAAATGCCCAAGTAAACTCTGGAGGTGTTGGAAAACACACGACTAGAGAATATATAAAAAAATGTGCACAAAAAGGTATAGAATTTATAAATATTAGCCCAATGGAAATGGAAGCTGATATAATAAGTAAAGCTGAATGGGTAAAAATAAGACCAGGTACAGATACAGCTTTAATGCTTGGTGTTGCATTTATTTTAGAAACAGAAAGCCTAGCTGATAGAGATTTTATAAACAAATATTGTGTTGGATACGACAAATTTCTTCAATACCTAAAGGGTATATCCGATGGCAAAGCTAAGACACCCTTCTGGGCATCTAAAATTACTGGCATTCCAAGTAATACAATTTATAATTTAGCAAAGAAAATGTCTTCAAACAGAACGATGATTACGGGAGCTTGGGCCCTGCAACGACAGCAGTATGGTGAACAACCACACTGGATGATAGCTGTTCTAGCTTGTATGCTAGGACAAATAGGACTTCCTGGTGGAGGTTTTGGCCTTGGATACAGTGCAGAAAACGGCATTGGAAATCCAGTCCAACATTTTAAGTGGCCTTCCTTAGAACAATTCAATAATCCTGTTTCAGAGTTTATTCCTGTCGCTAGAATTTCAGATATGCTATTACAACCAGGAAAAATTTTTTCTTATAATGGAAAAGAAATTAAATACCCAGATATAAAGTTAGTATATTGGGCAGGTGGTAATCCGTTTCATCATCAGATGAACTTAAAGAAGCTTAATAAAGCTTTTAAACAACCTGACACAATAATTGTAAATGAAATTTGGTGGAATAGTCTTGCAAGACATTCAGATATTATATTACCAGCAACAACCTCATTAGAAAGAAATGATATAAGTATTAAACATTGGGATCAGATGATTTCACCAATGTATAAAGCAATTGAACCCGTAGGAGAGTCAAGATCAGACTATGAAATTTTTTCCGAAATTGCCTCAAAATTAAATTTTAAAGATAAATTCACTGAAGGAAAAGATGAAGATAAATGGCTAAGGTCTATTTGGGATAAAGCAAGAAGTAAAGCAAAAGATGAAGGATTTACTTTACCTGAGTATGAAAAATTTTGGAAAAATGGTTTTCAAGAGGTATTATCTCCCAAAAAACAAATTATTTTATTAGAACAATTTAGAAAAGATCCTGAAAAAAATCCTATCTCAACACCGTCAGGAAAAATAGAAATTTTTTCTGAAACAGTTGAAAGTTTTAACTATAAGGATTGTCCTGGACACCCCACTTGGTTAGAACAAGAAGAATGGCTAGGTTCAAATTTAACAAAACAATACCCACTTCAACTAATATCAGGTCAACCCCACAATAGGTTACACAGTCAACTTGATAATGGTTCTGAGAGCCAAAGTTATAAAATATTAGGAAGGGAACCCATTAAAATTCATCCACAAGATGCTAAAACAAGAAAGTTAGTTGACGGGGATATTGTTGAGGTATTTAACAAGAGGGGTAAATGCCTTGCTGGAGTGATAATAAGTAATGAAGTCATGAAAGGCGTAGTATTTCTACCTGTAGGCGCTTGGTATGATCCAATAAATGATGGCGAATTTTGTATACATGGAAATCCAAATGTTTTGACAGAAGACATTGGCACTTCATCTTTAGCTCAAGGACCATCAGCTCATTCGACTTTAGTAGAAATAAAAAAATATACCAAAGAATTACCAGAAATTAATGTTTTACATAAACCCAAAATTGTAAAAAAGTAGAGTACTCTGTCTTGAGCATTGAAATTTGTATCATTAATCCTTATGCATCTGCTATATCAAATCAAAAAATCAAATATTGTGCTCTAAAAGTGATTGATAAAGATTCTAGTATTTTAATAAATAACGAAAATTCTGATGAAGACTATTTTGACCTACATAGCGAAACAATAAATATTTCAAAATTGCTTAAAGTAGTTGAAAAAAATAATTCTTCGGACGCTTTCATAATTATTTCTTTTGAAGATATTGGTGTCGATACAATTAGAAAAGTCACTTCAAAACCAATAATTGGTATAGGCGAAGCTTCTTTTTATACTGCAAACATAATTGCAAATAAGTTTTCAGTAATTACGAATTTATCTCATTCACATGAAGCCTTAAAAAACAACTTAATTAAATATGATATGGATCACAAGTGCGTATCGATGAAATCAATTGAAGTTCCTGTATTAGATATGGATACAATGTCAAAATCAAATTTAAATAAATTAAATAACGAAATTCAAAGAACAATAACAGAAGATGATCCGGAGGCTATAATTATAACTAGCCCTGGAATTTTAAATTTATCAAAAAATTTAAGTAATAAGTTCAATATACCTATTATCGAAGGAGTAACAGCTGCAACAGCTCTAATGGAAAATTTTGCTAAATTAGATTTACAAATAAAAAAATTTGTTTCTAAACCTATTAGAAATTTTGGAATACCAATTTAAATTAATTATAAAAACTCGTTTTCTAAATCTTTATCTAACAGGTTTTGATCTCTTTTAGAGTAATCTCCTAAACCAGCACCTCCAGGAGTGTAAATTTGCAAGATATCTCCTGCTTTGATAAGTTGTGTCCCTTTACCATTTAACTTTCCTTTACCCTTAATTGAGACTTGTCCTGGTTTGCCGTTACCTCCATTTAAACGTCCTCTTGCAGGAAATTTAATTCTATCAAAAGAGGCCAAAAGATCCATATCCTCGTCAATTGCTGATTTAATTTCAATTACTTGACCTAAACCACCATTATACTTTCCTTTACCACCACTTCCTGGATTAAATTCTTTTTTCAGGAACAATAATGGAGCAACAGCTTCATTTATCTCAACTGGAGTACCTTTCACACCTGAAGGGTAAGCAGTAGCTGACAATCCATCTTTGTTTGGTCTTGCACCAGTTCCACCATTAACTACGGCAGTTACTGCAAATAATGAGTTGTTGTTTGCTCCCCTATCAGTCTTCCCACGAAATGTAATATTCCACAAACAAGAAGCACCTTCTGCAGGAACTTTTTCTGGTATAGCTTTTTCTAAACAACCAAAAACTACATCTGGAAGCATTTGACCAATAATATGTCTTGCGCAAACTGCGGCAGGATATGGAGCGTTTAAAATCGATCCTAATGGTGCATCAATTTCAAAAGGTTTTAGAGACCCAGCATTGTTCGGTATTTCAGAACTTAGAAGACAACTCAAACCAAAACAGGTGTAAGCCTTGGTATATGATAGTGGAACATTTATACCAAACTTGGATTTGTCAGAAGTACCAGTATAATCAACAAATATTGATTTTTCAGAAACCTTTAGTTTCGCCTCTAGTTTTATGTCTTTTTCAAACCCATCTATCATCATAGAATTTTCATATACGCCATTTGGGATTTTTTTAATTTCATTTTCTACAGCTGATAATGACTTATTATATATAAAATCAGATAGATTTTTTAAGTCGTTAATTTCAAATTCGTTCATCATTTCTACTAATCTTTTGCAACCTATGTCATTGCATGCAGCTAATGAGAAGACATCTCCTTCTGTTTCTACTGGTTGTCTTGTGTTTTGGCTAACTAATTTTAGTAATGTTTTATTCATAACACCTCTGTCAGCTAATTTTAACATAGGTATATAAAGACCTTCCATGTGAATATCGGTAGCATCAGGACCTACACCTAATCCTCCAATATCTGTCAAATGAGATGTACATGAAAAAAGGCCAACTATTTTGTTATCTTTGAAACAAGGGGTAGTTAATACAAAATCGTTCAGATGCCCTGTTCCCATCCATGGATCATTGGTAATAAAAATGTCTCCTTCATTCATTGAGTTAAGCGGAAAATGTTCAATAAAATGCTTAACAGACTCTGCCATAGAATTAACATGGCCAGGAGTACCTGTAACTGCCTGAGCCATCATTCTACCTTCTAGATCAAATACTCCAGCAGATATATCTCCACATTCACGAACAATTGGACTAAACGCAGTTCTAACTAATGTTTGACCTTGTTCTTCAACAACAGAAAGAAGTCTATTCCACATTACTTGATTTTGAATATTATTTTTGTCATCAATCAAATCATTGTTCATTATTTTTATATTCCATTTGTAAAAAATTATTACTTAAAACTTTTGTATTAAAGTTATTTGAAACAACAATTGTAGTTTGAGCCTCTGTAATTACACATTGACCTTGTATCAAATCTCCTGGATTTAACTTTGTCCTTTCATAATTTGGTATTTTAATTTTTTCTCCACTTTCATAATCACAGAAATCAATTAGAGAATTTTCTTTAATTTTTTTATAAGAGTCTAATTTTAAATATTCATTTGAATTCTCGCCCATAATAGATAATGATAAAGACCAAGTTAAAATTTCTATGTCAGCATTTGGCAGAATTCTAGAATATAGTTTTTCGTAATTTGCTTCAAAAGAGTTTTTGATTTTTTTTGCATCTTGATCTGATAATACCTTGTTATTAATAGGCACTTTGATTTCATGACCTTGTCCCGCATAACGCATAAATGCAAAACGTTCTTCAACAAATTCTGTTTCTTTAGAATTATTCTGTATAATTTTTTCTGCTTCACTCCTCATAGAATTAAGTAAATTATTAACTTTTTCAAAATTAAATTTATTTAATAACATTCTAAGACTTTTTACTACTTCGTATCCCACAGGTGCTCTCAAAAATCCAACTGCTGAACCTACACTAGCATTTGTCGGAATAATTATTTTTTTTACTCTTAATTTTTCTGCAACCCTAGAAATATGAAGAGGAGCGGCTCCTCCAAAACCAATTAGAGTTCTGTTTGATGTTTCATGACCTTGTTCAACTGTATGAACTCTAGCAGCATTTGACATCGTTTCATCTACTATTTCAGATATTGCTAATGCAGCTGTTTCATTTTTCATATTAAGCTTTTCACTTATTTTTTTATTGATTGCATTTTTAGCAAATTCTTTGGATAAGTTTATTTTACCCTCAGCGAACTTGTCAGGATCAATCTTCCCTATAACTAAATCTGCATCTGTAATTGTTGGATTGTCGCCACCATTAGAATAGCATGCTGGGCCTGGATTTGAGCCAGCACTATCTGGGCCAGTAATTATTTGATCCAACTTATTTACTCGAGCTATTGATCCACCTCCTGCACCAATCTCAACCATTTCGATTACAGGAATTCTTAAAGGGAAACCACTTCCTTTTTTAAATCTTGCTTTTCTATCTACTTCAAACTCTCGAGCTTTAATTGCTTTTTGGTTTTCGATTATTGTTATCTTAGCTGTTGTTCCTCCCATATCGAACGAAATTACTTTATCTAATTTTAAGTCTTCAGCAATAGAAGTTGCTAAAATAGCTCCACCTGCAGGACCAGACTCAACCAACCTAACTGGGTTGTTACACGCACTCGACACGTTAGTTAAAGTACCACCAGAGGTCATTAATAAAAGGGGACAATTAAAACCTTTTTGTTTTAATTCACTTTCTAATTTTTTTAAATATCTAGACATTAAAGGTTTAATATATGAATTAACTACAGTAGTAGTAAAACGTTCATATTCTCGTATTTCTGGGCAGACATCAGAAGATAAACTTACCTCTACATCTGGCAAATGTTTTAATAAAAATTCTTTTAAATCATTTTCATTTTTAGAATTTGCATAAGAATGTAAAAAACCAATTCCAATACTTTCAAATTTTTCTTTTTTGATAGTATCAACTAAACTCTGAAATTTTTTTGCATTAATAGGTTTTATTATTGATCCATTAATATCAGTTCTTTCTTCAATTACATATCTATGCTTTCTTGGAACAAGTGACATAGTTTTTTCAATAAGTATATCATACTGGTCAAACCTACTTTCATAACCAATGTCTAAAACATCTCTAAAACCCTCAGTTGTTATAAAACAAGTCTTGGCACCCTTTCTTTCAATGACTGCATTTGTTGCCAAAGTCGTACCATGAATGATCATCTTTATATCTGACGATTTGATTTTATTTTCTTGAAATAATTCTTCTACACCTTCAATAACTGCAACTTCAGGTTGAGAAGTTGAGGTTAGTACTTTTTTACTAAAAAGGTTAGTTTTATCTTCTAAAACTATATCTGTAAAAGTACCACCGATATCAATAGCAAGTCTCATTTATTGAAATCCTTTTTAAAAAAACAATTATTGAATCATGAAGTTGACAGGTGCAGTAACAATTTGAGGGAAAATTATGATAATGACAATACTTAATAACATTAAAAAGAAAAAGGGTAATGCTGCTTTTGTAACTTTCAATATATCTCTACCTGTCATTCCTTGAAGTACAAAAAGATTAAATCCGACTGGAGGAGTGATTTGAGCCATTTCAACAACTATTACAGTAAAAATTCCAAACCAAATTAAATCTATACCAGCCGTCTGAACCATTGGTAATACCACAGATGCAGTTAATACCATCATGGATGTTCCTTCAAGGAAACAGCCAAGGAAAATATATAATATTGTTAGAATTGCTAGAAGTGAAAGTTGTGATAATTCAAAGTCATTTACTATTTGTCCTAATTGTTTTGGAATGCCAGTGTACCCCATAGCAACAGATAGAAAAGCCGCTCCTACAATTATAAAATTAATCATGCAAGAAGTTTTCACAGCTCCCATCAAACTATCCATAAAACTTTTAAAATTAAGAGATTTTGAAGACCAAGCAAGTATTAGTGCTCCTATTACACCAATAGTTGCAGCCTCAGTTGGCGTTGCGTAACCACCATAAATTGAACCAAGAACAAAAAATATTAATGCAACTACTGGAAGCAAGTTTCTTGCTGCCTTTAGTTTTTCTAAAAAGGTATAACTAACATTTTGTTTGGGTGCTAAAGAAGGATTAAGTTTAGATCTAATTGCAATATATGACATAAAAATTAAAATAATCATTATACCTGGTAAAACGCCAGCTATGAAAAGTCTCGATATTGAAACTTGAGCCAAAACACCGTAAACAATTAGCATTATTGAAGGTGGAATTAACAACCCTAATGTACCAGAACCAGCTAAAGAACCTATACTGAGCGTTTCATCATAATTTCTTTTCTTTAACTCTGGAATACTCATTCTACCTATTGTGGCGCAAGTTACTGCACTAGAGCCTGCAACAGCTGCCATTATACCACAACCAACTACATTTACATGCAACAACCCTCCAGGTAAATTAGACAGCATTGGTGCAAGACCTTTAAACATTTCTGAGGAAAGTCTTGTTCTAAAAAGTATTTCACCCATCCATATAAACAAAGGTAAGGCAGTCAATGCCCAATTCCAACTTGCATCCCATAAAGTGCTAGCGAGAAGAGATCCTACGGGTGCTGGAGTAAAAAATTCAAGTAATATATATCCTAAAGTAATTAATGCTGGGGCCACCCATATACCCAAAGATAAAAGGAAAAGAAGTAAAATAAATAAAATTAATGATAATCCAGTAGCCATAAATTTCTCTTCTAAGTATTATCTTTCAATATTGGATCAGCATTTTTTACATAAGATGGTTGTTCTTTTTTCCAAACTGTAAAAAAATCATCAATAAGAGCGATTAAAAAAATAGTTACACCTATAGACATGCTTATCCTAGGGATCCAAAAAGGTATTGCCAAGAGACCTGGGCTAATATCCTCAAAAATAAATGAAAAATATACAAAGTCCCAACTCCAATATGTTAAATAACTAGTAATTATGATACAAAAAGACAAAGAGAAGAGTTCTTGGTATCTTCTAACTTTTTTTCCTAATAATCTTGTAAATAAAGTTACTCTTATATGTTCACCACTGTGAAAGGTATATGACAACCCAAAAAAAGTTAGAGCAGCCAAACTAAAACCAGCAGTTTCTGTTGAATCGACTGTAATATTTACAAATCTTCCTAAAATTTGAGCAACTATGGTCAAAGCAATTAGGACCATAAAAAAGGCAGAGAGATAGCCACTATATAAATATAATTTATTCAATTTATTTCTCATGGCTATCTCTATAAAATTTTAACGCATAGATAAGTATCTATCTAAGACAGCATTAGCCTCCGGACTAGCTTTTGATCTCCAATTTTTCATCATTTCAAGACCAATACTTTTCATTTTGCTAATTACCTCATCTGGGGCATTTTTAGAAGACATGCCATTTTTCTTGAGAATACCAATTTGCTTTTTAGTTGTCTCAGCACTCATCTCCCAACCTCTAAGCTCAGCTTTCTTTGCGGCTGCTAACATGTTGCTTTGATCACCTTTTGATAAAGCATTAAAAGCTTTTTTGGTAACGACAACTGCATTTTTACTAAATATAGCTCCAGCATAAGTAAAATGCTTAGTATTATCCCATGCTTGAATATCTATACCTGTTTGCGGACTTGTAAATAATGCCTCAATAAGACCTGTAGAAAATGCCTGTGGAATTTCTGCAAAAGGAAGAATTGTTGCATTAAAACCTAACATAGACCCCATTTGTTGTGTGGCTGTAGAATAAATTCTAAGTTTTTTACCCTTAAAGTCAGAAACACTGTTTACAGGAAACTTAGTATAAAACCCTTGTCCTGGCCATGGAGCAGTATACAAAATCATAAGTCCTTTTTTAGCGAATTTTTCTTGAAGATATTCCATTTGCACATCTTTTAATAACCAAGCACTTGAATAATCTGGTGCAATAAATGGTAATCCAGCTAAAATATACATCGGGTCTTCATTACCATAAATACCTAATCTAATTTCTCCAATTGGAATTTGTCCTCTTTGAAGAGATGTTTTTATTGCATCTAACTTAATTAGAGTATCATTTGGATTTAAATTAATATTAACTGAAGTAGTGGACTTAACATCGTCTATAAATTTAATTATATTTTGAGTATGAAAGTTACTTTTTGGATAGCCTGAAGCCATTGTCCAATCTGCTGCATGCAAATTAAAACTAAAGACAGAAACAGCTACTAAAAGAAACGTTCTTTTAAAAATTTTTGTAATCATTTTTAATTCCTTTCATCGTAAATGTATAATAATTAAGCATTTAGGAAAATAAAGAGTCAAATTGAATTAAAGGTAACCAAAAATTTTATTAAGTTACTTCATATAAATGTTAAAAATTTAATCAGAAAAAATTGAATGAATCTTTTTCTAAGCAATATTTTGCTATATCCATTCTTTTAGGTATCCATACATTTTCATAAGTTTTTATGTATTTTATAAAATCTTCAAGCCCCTTAATTCTTCCTGGTCTTCCAATAATTCTGGGATGTAATCCTATAGACATCATTCTTAAAGAACCATCATCTGTTTCCGAGAAAAGTTGATTAAATGATTCTTTACAATAAATATTAAAATCATCGCCACGTACAAAACCATTATTACCGTCATATCTCATGTCATTGGTATCAAATGAATATGGAATTATAACAAGTTTATGATCATTTTTTTTTAATACGTAAGGTATGTCGTCATTATATGCATTAGAATCATATGTAAATCCTCCATGCTCAATCAAAAGATCCCTAGTAAATGGAGATGTACTAGATTTTGTGTGCCAACCAACTGGGGGATGACCAGAAAGTTTGAGTATTGAGGAGTAACAATCATTAATTATTTGTTTTTCCTTTTCTCTAGTTAGATAAGCATGAGAAATCCACTTAACGCCATGAGCAGATATTTCATGATTTCTAGTTAAAATTTCATCTATTAACCAAGGAGAATTTTCTAATGCCAAGGAACAACAACTGAATGTTGCCTTTACGTTATATTTGTCAAAAACGTCAAAAACGCGCCAAATACCTGATCTTAAACCGTATTCAAAATGAGATTCCATACAAAGATCAGGTATATCTAGTATTTTAATTTTATTATTTTCGTATACATGCTCATTTTGACTATCGCCTGATGAAATCGAGAGCTCTGCACCTTCTTCAATGTTTACAACAAATGATACTGCAATTTTATTTTCTTGAGGCCAAAGAATTTTTGGCTTTTCTTTTCCATAACCAATAAAATTTCTTTTCATTTATGAACCATTATCAACTTTGTGAGAAATCAATTCCGATAAATTTTTATCTATCCCAATGGATGATTTAGGAGGTAATTTGGATTTATTTATAATATTTTGATTCATAACGACAGCTAATTCTGCTTGTTTTACAGCCGCTTCAGCACAATCTATCACAGGTACACTAATTTCTTTTTGAACAACTTTTTTAAATCCGGACAATGGAGCCCCTGCAAATATTACCACCTCACCACCATCTATATTGATAGCATTTTTTGCAGATTCAACTAAAGATTTCTTCTGAAGCGATTGAATTTTATCAATAGTTAAATTAACACCATCTATAGCTCTAAATCCTGCATATCTAGACTGTAATCCTAGTAATTCAACACTTTCTTCATACCAAGATGCCATTGCATTAGTAAATGATATAATTGAGAATTTTTTACCAAATAAGCAAGCACTTAACATTGCTGCCTCCCCTAATCCAATTATCGGCAAGTTAAACAAACTTTTTGCTGGTATCAGTCCTGGATCACCAAAGGCAGCTATAATTACAGCATCATATTGTGGATGTATTTCTGCTAATTTTTCTAAAACTAAAGTACCAGTAATTTGGGCTTCTACTTTAGTTGATATGTATGGGAAACCCTTTTCTGCTGTTTTAGGAATTAGAATTGTTTCACTACTTGCAACCAACTTGGCAGTTTCATAGAGTGTTTCAGTTATAGATTCAGAAGTGTTTGGGTTATACAATAATATTTTCATGGCATTAATTAATTCCTTTTGGAATTGTAAGACCTTTTTCAGTTAATTTTAAGTGTAATCTTTTTAATAAATAATTCATTTCCTTAATATCGTCTTCTGTAAGAACAGGCCCTGGAGATCTCACATTTAACGATTTAATAATACCTCTCTGTTGTAAGACAAATTTTCTTAAGGCTAAACCTATTCCAAATTGCTGTTCATGCCTTATAAGTGGTAAATATATATCAAATAAGTCTTCTGCTTTTTCTTTATCATGATTAAAAAATAAATTATGTAAATTCACCAACATTTCAGTGAATGCAAAACCCGTCATAATTCCGTCAGCACCTCTCTCAAGTTCTTGGGGAACATATAAGCCTCCATTTCCTACAAAGATGCTATATTTTCTGTTTAAATGATTATCTCTATATCTAAGAAGTCTTGATAATTTATTATGTCCTGGGCAGTCTTCATGCTTAAACATTTCAATTGAAGGATGGTTTTCCATTATAGTATTTATAACACTTTCAGAGAAGTAAACATTAGTTGTAGGTGGATAATCCTGCAAACAAATTGGAATATCTTGAGTGCGATCTACAACTTGATTGAAGTATGATTTGATTTGATCGTCATTTTTTAGACCATTATTACCAGATACCATAACTCCAGAGGCCCCAGCATCCATTGAAAATTTTGATAGTAATTCTAAGTTATCAAGACCAGCATTAGAAACTCCTACAATTACTGGAACACTATTAGTTAAGTTATTTACGTATCTTTTTATTAATGTTTTTTGTTCTTCAATATTAAGCTTGTGAGCCTCTCCCATAACCCCAAGGATTGTAACCCCTGAAACTTTACTTTCTATGTAATAATTTGAAAGTCTATCGACTGATTCAAAATCAATTAAGTTTTCATTGTTAAAAGGTGTTGTTGCAATGGCAATAACACCTTTCATATCTTTAAATTCTTTTGACATTTACCTTCCTAAAATTTATCTGGAATAAAAATTAAATTAGCTACTTAATAAGTCAAATCTTTAATTCTTAGTTCAGCAATTTTGTGAATTTCACTAATAGCAGTTTCAAATTCTTTAGTTTTACTGTTATTAACCCTCTTTTGCATATTATCTATGATCTGATTTTTATTTAAACCTTTTACTGCAATTATAAATGGAAATTTAAATTTTAATCTATATTCATTGTTGAGATTACTTAAAATTTTAAATTCTTCATCAGAGCATTGATCTAAACCAGCAGACTTTTGTTCATCTTCTGAAAACTTTGTTAATTTTTCTTTTTTTTGAAGTTTTTTCCCAAGTTCAGGATGAGCATTAATCAAAATTAATTTCTCTGTTTCTGAAGAATCATCAACTATTTTTTTCATCATCAATTGTAATTCTTCTTTTGTTTGAATCTCACTAATATTCTCATTTAACAATCTTTCTGGTACCCATTTAGAATGCTCATAAACGCTTTTTAGTAGATCTATTATTTCTTCTCTTTCCATTTTTTTAGAAAGAAATTTGAAAGTTTTATTGTACATTATTTTACCTGTCATTATTATGTCAGTGAATTTAAGCATACTTTATACAAATTTAAATAGAGAAAAATATGGCGGGTCTTTCAACTCATGTTTTAGATACTAGCAAGGGTAAACCGGCAGTAGAATTAAAAATTGAATTGTACAAAATATTGGATATTGAGAAAATTTTGATCAAAACTGTTTTGACTAATGAGGATGGTAGAATTGACGAACCATTGTTATCTGCTGAAAGCTTAGAGGAAAGTCATTATGAATTATTATTTTTTGCTGGTGATTATCTGAAAAAACAAGATAGTGACCTTAAACATGTTTTTCTTGACAAAATACCCATTAGATTTTTTGTAAATAATAAATCTGAACATTACCATGTACCACTATTACTATCTCCTTTTGGCTATAGTACTTATAGAGGGAGCTAATTTTTGATATTTTTATTGGAAGAATGGACTGAACTAATTTTGAGATGGTTCCATGTCATTGCAGGTATTGCATGGATTGGCTCAAGCTTTTATTTTATTGCTTTAGATTTAAGTTTAAAACAAAATAAAAATCTTCCAGATAAATCTCATGGAGAAGCTTGGCAAGTTCATGGAGGTGGTTTTTATCACTTAGTTAAATATCTTGTTGCACCTTCAAAAATGCCTTCAGAATTAACCTGGTTTAAATGGGAAGCCTATGCAACTTGGGTTTCAGGTTTTGCTTTGTTAGCTCTTATATATTATGCAGGTGCTGAATTATACATGATTGATATTGTCAAATATGATTTAGAAAAATATGAAGCTGTAATAATTTCATTATTGGGCGTCGTCTTTGGTTGGGTAATTTATGATTTTGTGTGCAGATTATCATTAAAAACAAATGTCTATGTATTAATCAGCTCTATATTTATTTTAATCACTGTCATGTCGTGGGCTTATTCTGAAATATTTAGTTATAGAGGAGCATTTATGCAGATAGGTACAGTTTTAGGTACTATCATGGTTGCTAATGTTCTTATGATCATAATTCCTGGTCAAAAAAAAGTTGTAGCTAGTTTGTTAGCAAATGAAACCCCTAACCCAATTCATGGTGCTATTGCTAAACAACGATCTCTTCATAACAATTACTTAACATTGCCAGTGATTTTTATAATGATTTCAAATCATTATCCTTTAATTTATGCTACAAAATATTCTTGGATAATCATTTCAATTATTTTAATAATTGGAGCACTCATTAGACATTTTTTTAATATTAAACATACTGGAGTCAAACCACCTTATTGGGTATGTGTTCCAATAATTATTCTAGGATCAATAATTTTTTATATTTCAGACTTGGGTAAACCAAAACTAAATAACGTAAAAAACACAGCTACTTTGATCGAACTAATCCCAGCAAAAACTTTGGTAAGTGCTCAAGAGATTATTGTATCTAAATGTTCAATGTGTCATGCAAAAGAGCCTTTATGGGAAAACATGAAAAATGCTCCAAAATTAGTCAATTTAGAAACACCTACAGATATAATAAACAATATTGATAATATATATAAACAGTCTGTGCTATCATATGCCATGCCACCCGGGAATATTTCTTTTCTTGAAGAAAATGAAAGAAGTTTAATTAATCAACTTTATATGAGTGTTCATAATCTGAAAAATAAATAGTCATTGGAGTGTAGTTCATGAAAATCTTTGACATAATTTTTAAAAATGGAAAAACAGTAACTGAAAATGGTCTAGAAGACTGCGACATTGCCGTCGCTGACGGAAAAATTCGTGAAATAGGCGAGATTAATGCTGACGCAAAAATTGTAGAGGATGTTTCTAACCTATTAGTTCTGCCTGGCGGTATAGACGCCCATGTCCACATAGATCAACCATCAGGACCAGACGTTGAAATGGCTGACAACTTTCAAAGCGCTACAAAATCTGCCGCGGCTGGAGGTAATACCACAGTTTTACCTTTTGCTATGCAAGAAAAAGGACAATCCCTCAGAGAATGTGTAGAAAGTTATCATAAAAAAGCTAATGGGAATTTGTTTGTAGATACTTCATTTCACTTAATTATAAGTGACCCCTCACCACAAGTTTTAGGACAAGAACTCCCTGCACTAGCTAGAGATGGTTATACCTCTTTCAAAGTATTTATGACATATGACGATCTGGTATTAAATGATGAAGAACTCTTGAAAGTTTTCGAAGTTGCTAAAAATGAGAAAACGTTAGTTATGGTCCATGCTGAAGGATATGATGCTATTAGATTTTTAACAAAAAAATTAGAAGATGAAGGAAAATTAGCACCTTATTATCATGGTTTGTCTAGGCCTGAGATCGTGGAAAGAGAAGCAACGCACAGAGCCATAAGTCATGCCCAAATAGTTGATATTCCAATTGTAATTGTTCACGTTTCGGGAGAGGAGGCACTATCTCAAATTAAATGGGCAAAAGATAAAGGAATTAAAATTTTTTCTGAAACTTGCCCTCAGTATATTTGTTTAACTGAAGATGATATGAAGGGATTAAATATGGATTTTGAGGGAGCAAAATACGTATGCTCACCTCCGCCAAGAGACTTGGAAAGTCAACAGGCTATTTGGGATGGATTAATCGATGGAACTTTTGATATCTTTTCATCAGATCATTGCCCATTCCGTTTTAAAGATAGTAAGGGTAAAGACAGGCCTGGAGCAAGAACATCATTTAAATGGGTCCCAAATGGTATCCCAGGAGTGGAAACAAGATTGCCAATTTTGTTTTCTGAAGGAGTAAGCAAAAATAGAATCAGCTTGGAAAGGTTTGTAGAGCTAACTTCTACTAATCCTGCCAAAATGTATGGACTTTATCCTCAAAAAGGATCAATTAAAGTTGGATCTGATGCTGATATAACAATTTGGGATCCTAATAAAAAAAATAAAATTCAACAAATTAATCTAAGCCATGGCTCTGATTATACGCCTTATGAAGGTTTAGATATTACTGGATGGCCAATACAAACTTGGTTAAGAGGTAATAAAATTTACGATCAGAATGAATTCATAGTTAACAAAAATTTAGGAAAATATATTTCTAGAGATTTTTGTATGCTTTAAATAAATAGGAAAAAAATGAGCACTAACAATATAAATCAAAATTTAACTAATCTAGCTTCTCCAAAAATTGGTACAAAAATAATTGAAGTTTCTGATGATTTTTTCGGTGAAGCTTCCCGTATGCTAGATGACAAAGAGCCAGTCTTCATTGAAGATAAGTATGATGAGCATGGAAAGTGGATGGATGGATGGGAGAGTAAAAGAAGAAGAGATGGTGGCAATGATTGGGCTATAATAGAATTAGGATCTCCAGGAATTATTACTGAGATAGATATTGATACAAGTTTTTTTACCGGAAATTTTCCTCCTTTTGCTTCAATTGAAGGTCTATATAGTGATCAAAAACCTAGGAAAGACTCTGACTGGATTGAAATACTCTCTAAAACATCTTTAAAAGGTGATTCCAGTAATAAATTTAAAATTAAATCAAAAACAAAAGTTAATTACATAAAATTACAAATTTTTCCTGACGGAGGAGTTGCAAGATTAAGATTATTTGGTGAAGTAAAACTTAATTGGGAGAATTATGATAATAAAAATGATCTAATTGAATTATCATCTTTAAAATTAGGTGGTTCTATTGTTGCTTATAATAATGCTCATTATGGTGACGTATCTGCTCTTCTATCTCATGGAAGAGGAAAAACAATGGGTGATGGATGGGAAACTAGAAGGAGAAGAGAACCTGGAAATGACTGGATTATAATTAAATTAGCAACCAAGGGTCTGATAAAAAAAATTGAAATAGATACTGCTCATTTTAAAGGAAATTATCCAGATCAAGCATCATTGCAAGTTTCAAACTTTGACAAAAACAAAGGTTTAGAAGAACTGATTAATGACTCACATAACTGGAAATACATCTTGGATAAATCAAAACTTCAAGCAGACAATATACATAATTACGAAGTTGATGATACGTCAATTAAAGATGTAACTCATGTCAGATTAAATATTTATCCTGACGGAGGAGTATCAAGATTAAGAATTTTTGGTTTAAAATTATAAAATGAATAATATTCCAATTGAAAAATTAGATTCTAATATTTTTTCTAGATTTGGGAATGTTTTAGAAAAGAAAAATGCATCAGAATTGCGTTCTATCAATCAAGGAACTACTACTAGATATCATAACATTTCAAAGTTAGATTTAGAAAGTAAATATGGAAATTCAGGTATTTCTATCTTTTCTGGTTTACCAAGAGAACTTCCTATAGAAATAAAGATTATGGAAAAACATCCTGTTGCCTCACAAAGTTTTCTTCCAATTCAAGATTATGATTGGTTAATAGTTGTTAGTGAGGAAAAAAATGAATTACCAAATTTAGATACTTTAAGATGTTTCCATGTTAACGGGGATACTGGTGTTACATACAATAAAAATGTTTGGCACCACCCTCTTTTAGTTAAAAAGCAACAAGATTTTTGGGTGATTGATAGAATAAATGATCAAGAAGATACTTCTATTAATTTAAAAGAATATCATTTCACAGATAATGAAACTAGATACATAACTCTATAAATCCAGCAATCTTTTTGATGCAACCTTATGTTTTTCTAAAGATAAATTAAGATCAAAATTATTTAAGTGACCATTTTGAGATATTACCTCTCCATTGCAAATAGTGTAAGCAGTTTTAGCAGGGGTGCATAATACTAAAGCTGCCAAAGGGTCACTCCAAGCTCCAGACATAGCAATTTTATTCAAATCATATATTGCAAAATCTGCAGCTTTACCAATAGAAATCTGACCAATATCATTTCTATTTAATACCTCTGCACCACCCCTTGTTGCAGTAAATAATGCTTCTCTTGGTGAAAATTTATTAGCACCTAAGTTTACTCTCTGTAACAACATTGCTTGGCGAGCTTCATTTAAAAGATGTCCACTATCATTTGAACTTGAACCGTCTACACCTAAGCCTACTTTCACACCTTTATCTATCCAACTTCTCAAAGGAGCTATCCCACTTGCTAACCTCATGTTTGAACAAGGACAATGAGCAATACCAGTACCTGTTCTAGAAAATAACTCAATTTCATCTTCATTTAATTTCACACAATGAGCATGCCAAACATCATCTCCAACCCACCCTAAGTCTTCAATATACTCACCTGGGGTCATACCAAAATTTTTTTTGGTATAAATAATATCTTCTTTATTTTCTGCTAAATGAGTATGCATACTAACTGAGTAATTTCTAGCTAACTTAGCAGTTTCTTTCATCAAATCTTGACTAACGCTAAATGGAGAACATGGTGCTAAAGCAATTTTTAACATTGAAAATTTAGAAGAATCATGAAAATTTTCAATAACCCTTTGGCAATCTTTTATAATTGAGTTTTCATTTTCAGTAAGTGTGTCTGGCGGAAGTCCTCCGTTACTAACACCTATGCTCATTGAGCCTCTAGTGGCGTGAAATCTGCAACCAACCTCACTTGCTGCTTCAATCTGATTTTCAAGCTTTGATCCATTTGGAAAGAGGTATAGATGATCACTAGAAGTAGTACACCCACTAATAACCATTTCAGATAATCCAATTAAAGTTGAAATATAAATATCAGAGGGTAATATTTTACTCCAAATAGGATATAAATTTGAAAGCCATCCAAATAATGACTCATTTTGGGAGCCAGGATAACAGCGTGTTAAATTTTGAAATAAATGATGATGAGTATTTACCAAACCAGGTATAACAACCATTTCATGTGCATCAATTATTAATTCAGGGTTATAATTAAAATTTTCAAGATCTCCGATGTCAATAATTTTGCCATTTTCACAATAAATAGATTTGTTAGATATTTCTTTTCTTTCATCATCCATTGTTGCAATTATTTGAGCATTTTTAATTAATAAATTTGCTATTTTCATACTAAAGCTCGAAAATTTTTTGTGTTTTAATGTAACAATATTTATCAAACTTTAAAATGTATAATTATAGTAGAGATGAAAAGTAAAATTTTCACGAATTCCAAAAGAAGCAATTGTTAGAGAAAATGTTGTTGATAACTAAACTTTTAAGACTTTCAAAATTTCAGATGGAGTAGCAGGAGTATTGAGAAGCTCAGGTCTTGAATTTGTTGAAGAAGCCCTGATTGCGTCTTTCAGCGCCAGAAAATGAGAAATTGCAAGTAGTAGAGGCGGCTCACCAACAGCTTTTGATCTAAAGATGGTTTTTTCTTCATTATCTGCTTTTTCTAGTAATTTGACATTGAAGGTTTGAGGAATATCTCTACTCCCAGGTAATTTATATGTAGACGGCCCAGTTGTAAGTAATTTTCCTTCTTTGGAAAAACATAATTCTTCACATGTCAACCACCCCAAACCTTGAATAAAACCTCCTTCAATTTGACCGATATCAATATTTTCATTAAGGGAATTTCCACAATCTTGAACAATATCAGCTCTTAGTATTCTACTCTCTCCGGTATTTATATCTAATAAGGCCTCAGAAATTGCAGCTCCCCATGTAAAATAAAAATAAGGATGACCCCTCAACTTACCTTGATCCCATGAAATTTTGGGAGTTTTATAGTAACCTGTAGAAGATAAAGAAATTCGATTTTCCCAACAGGAAAAGGCTAACTCAGAAAAAGACAAACTTCTGTTACCACAAATAATTCTGCCTTCACCAAGAACAATATCTTTTTTATTTTTTTTAAATAATTTTGCAGCATGCTCGATCATTCTATTTTTAATAACATTTGATGCGTTCCATGCAGCCATTCCATTTAAATCTGAACCAGAAGAAGCTGCTGTAGCTGAGGTGTTTGGTACTTCTGCAGTATTTGTTGAAGTAATGTGAATTTGTTCAAGAGGAACCTTAAAACATTCAGCAACTACTTGGGCAACTTTAATGAATAACCCTTGGCCCATCTCAGTCCCACCGTGATTTAGTCTAATTGATCCATCAGAGTATACATGAACTAACGCTCCTCCTTGATTTAATGATGGTTTATTGAATGAAATGCCAAACTTTGCTGGCATGAGGGCAATACCTTTTCTAAAAGGCAAATTATTAGCTTTTTGATTTAAGTTATACTTATTAATATTTTTAAGTCTGTTTTTATAATCACTTAACTTATAGACCTCGTCTAAAATCCTATCAATTTTCAAGTTTTTTACAATTTGACCGTATGGTGTTTTAAGACCATTTAATTTTGAGTAATAGTTGATTTTACGAATTTCATCTATTGGCTTTTGTAAATATTGACTAACTGAATAAAGTATATTTTCAATAGTCAACATTCCTTGTGGACCGCCAAAACCTCTAAAGGCTGTATTTGAAACTGTATTGGTTTTACACACATACCCAATAGCTTTTAGTGATTTTATAAAGTAACAATTATCAAGATGAGTTAAAGCTCTTGTCATTACAGGCCCCGAAAGGTCTAAAACATTACCACCATTACTTAAAAGTTTTATATCCAAAGCCAAAACCTTGCCAGTAACTGTAAATCCTACGGTGTAATATATTTTAAAGTCATGTCTTTTTCCTGAAGCTGTCATATCAATATGTCTGTTAAGACGTATTTTTACAGGTTTTTGTGTTAAATAGGCTCCCAAAGCAGACATTGCGGCAAAAATAGTTGCTTGGCTCTCTTTTCCGCCGAATCCACCTCCTAACCTTCTAACTTTACTATCAATTTTAGCTGATGGAATATTTAACACCTTTCCAACACCGTGTTGAACCTCAGTAGGATGCTGAGTACTTGACCAAACAACGTATTCGTCATTTTCTCCAGGAAAAGTTATGGCAACATGAGTTTCTAAATAAAAGTGATCTTGTCCACCAATTTCAAAATCACCAGATAAAGTAAAATTTGATTTAGACATATCTTTTTTTATGTTGCCTTTTTCTAAAATCATTGGATCTTCTAAAAAAGATTTTTGTTCATAAGCGTCATCTAAATTAAGAATAGGTTTAGTTGTAAGCTCCAGTTCAATTTCAACTAAGCTGCTCGCATAAATGGCTTCTTGATGTGTTTTTGCCAAAACAATCGCGACTGGTTGGCCTAAATATGAAAAAAAATCGTCTGCTAGAATAGGCTCACCATTTTTGATAGGACCAATCTCATTTTCGCCAGGGATGTTTTTTGCTGTTATTATTTTTGTAAAAAATGGTAGATCTTTTAGTTTATCAGAATTAATTTTTTTTATTTTTCCACATGCAACTTTTGATAGAACGGGAGCTCCATGCAATAAATTTTCTTGCTCAGGCATATCGTCTATATAAATAGCCTGACCAGTGGAGTGCCTTAAAGAAGAATCGTGAATTGGAATTTTATTTAAATTATTCATTCTTAAACTTCCATTATTGATAAACTTTCTTTATCTAGCCTTAAACAAATTTGTAATCTTCTAAACAGTCCCTTCATTGCCTCTAATCTATAATGACTTGAACCCCTTAAATCTGAGATTGGTTGGATAAATTTATCTAAATTTTCAGTTGCAAAATCTATTGCATCATCTAATTTTTTTTCAAGCATTGATTTACATAATTTGTCAAGACTCTTTGGTGTTGCTGCCACGCCTCCTGCAGCCATTTGTATTTCTTTTATTATATTCTTTTGAGTTTGTATATTTATGGCAAGAGAAATAGTTGATATATCCTGATCATATCGTTTAGAAAGCTTCCAGGAAAAAATTTTATTTTTTTTGTTCGGATAAGGTATTTCAATAGATAAAATTATCTCATCCTTTTTCAAAATATTTTTTCGGTAACCCTTAAAAAAGTTTTTTATGTTTGTTTTTTTAATACCATTCTTTCCAAACACATTTATATCAGAATTTAAAACCATTAATAATGGGGCTAAATCTCCAATTGGACTTGACGTGCATAAATTTCCTCCAATTGTTCCTTGATTTCTAATTTGTGGTGATCCAAACCTTTGAAGAATCTCTATTAATTCAGGCATTTTTGATCGAACTGAATCAAGAAAATTTTCAATTGTGACCGCTCCTCCAAGAACCATTTTTTCCTTTAATTTTTTGATGAAGTTCAACTCTTTAATGGAACTTAAACATATAATGTTATTTTCTTTTTTGTTTATGATAGGTCTTTGAAGATTTAAATCTGTACCACCTGCAATAAATTGAAAACTCTTTACTTCTAAATAATCTTTGAGCTCTTTTAAATTATTTGGCTTTAAATAAGTAATGTTTCCGAAACGAACTTTTTTTTCTTTATTAATAATTTCAACTTTTTTAAATTTTGTTTTTCTATCTGAAACAGATTTAATTGCCTTTATTATTGGAGAATAACCAGTGCATCTACATAAATTTCCTGAAATTGCATCATTGATTGTATCATTATTAACTACTTTACCAGAATTTATTAAACTAACACCTGATATAATAAATCCTGGCGTACAATATCCACATTGAGAAGCATACTCTTTTGAAAAAGCCATTTGCAATGGATGAGGATTTTTATCACAACCTAAACCTTCTATGGTTGTAATGTTACTACCTATTACTTGTCCTAATCTAACTAAGCACGAGTTTATGGGTTTTGTATCCTCTTTATTTTTTTTATTTATTATAACTGAACATGCCCCACAATCTCCTTCAGCACAACCTTCTTTTGTTCCAGTTATTTTATGATAATTTCTCAACCAATCTAATAGAGTAATATCGTGATAGACATTTGTAACCTCTACTTTTTTATTATTTATATAGATAATATTTTTTGTATCAGTCAAAGACCATTACCTCAGATGAATTAATTATTTTAAGATTATAACTTCTAATTTTTAAAAAAATCAATAAAGATAAATAAGATTAAACCAATGAATTTTCTTTTGTTTTATCCCAACTTATAAAAATTTCATCGTCAATATCAAATTTATTTTTTAAAAAAATCTCATCACCTATGGATACACTTAATAGTCCAAAATCTTTTGTTAAACCTGTAACTTTGACAATTTGACCTTGATATTCAATTTCACTCACAGTCATTGGATGTGAATCTTTTGATTTTATATTATTGATTATTCGTATGTGGTCCATTCTGATTGAATAAGATTTGTTATTTTTTGAAATTACGTTGTGTCCTCCAACAAAATTTGCAATAAACTCGTTTTTGGGCTTATTAAAAACTTCATAAGGGTCACCAACTTGTTCAATTTTTCCATTATTCATTACAACAATCATGTCAGCTAAAGCCATTGCTTCATCTTGAGAATGAGTAACATGAATGAATGATATACCCAGCTTTTTTTGTAATGTTTTTAATTCACTTCTCATTTTTATTCTTAAAAAAGGGTCTAAAGCAGACAAAGGTTCATCTAGAAGTAATATAGAAGGATTAGTAATCAAGGCTCTCGCTAAAGCTACTCTTTGTTGTTGTCCCCCTGATAGCTGGTTAGGATATCTATTAGAATAATCTTCCATTTGAACTAATTTCAGAATTTCTAGAGATTTGTCATATCTTTCTTTTTTTTTAATGCCACGCATCTTTAATGCAAAGGCAACATTGTCCAGACAAGATAAATGTGGAAAAAGAGCATAATTTTGAAACATCATTGCAGTCCCACGTTTTGCTGGGGGTAAATCATTTATGATACTTGAACCTAAAAGAATGTCACCTCCTGATATTTCTTCATGTCCAGCAATCATTCTAAGAGTTGAGGTTTTACCACAACCTGAAGGACCCAGAAAACAACAATATGTTCCTGCTGGTATTTTTAAATTTATACTGTCAACGGCTATGGTTTCACCATATTTTTTTGTGAGAATCGCAAATTCTAAATTTTCTGGGTTATTCAATTTTTTTGCCTGTTTTTTATTCAAATTAAATTCTTAATATAAAATTGATTAGACTTTAATCAATTTTTAAAAAAAACAATTGGTTGCATAAAATATATGCAACATATATTTCCAATTTATTAAATTTTTATTACAAATACATTTATTTTACAACTTTAACATTAACAAATTTGGAGGTTAATATGAAGAAAAGTTTAACAAGACGTAATATGCTCAAGACCTCGACTGCAGCAATTGGTGCTGTCGCCGGTGCAGGACTGCTCAAAGGTTTTCCAGCAATACATGCTGCTGACGCCCCGGTCATTAGGTATCTAGGAACAGCTGTAAATATGGGTGATGCAGTTCAAAAAAAATTATTTGATGATACTGGAATTAAAGTCAAATTTATTGTTAAAACAACTGATGAAGTTGTAAAGACAATTTTTACACAACCAAATAGTTTCGATATTGTTGATTCTGAATATTTTAGTATGCCTAAGTTGGTACCTTCTGGAAATTTATTAGGTATGGATACCAAAAGGATTAAAGAATGGGACAACGTAACTACTGCCTTTACCAAAGGTGAAGTTGCAGGAAAGAAAATTGGAGATCAAGGAACAGCACCAAAAAAGGTTATGTACTTAAAAGGTGCCAAATCAAAAGAATTCGCCTCAGAGCCAACTCAATATGTAACATTAATCCCTACTGTTTATAACGCTGATACTTTAGGTATAAGACCTGATTTGATAAAAAGGCCAATTAGTAGTTGGGCCGAACTGTTAAATCCAGAATTTAAAGGAAAAGCTTCAATCTTGAATATACCATCAATTGGTATAATGGATGCTGCCATGGTAGTAGAAGCTATGGGTGAGTATAAGTATCCTGATAAAGGAAACATGACTAAAGAAGAAATTGATTTAACAATGAAAATTTTCACAGAAGCAAAGAAAGCAGGTCAATTTAGAGCTTTCTGGAGTGATTTTAACGAAAGTGTGAATCTAATGGCCTCTGGTGAAGTGGTAATACAATCAATGTGGTCACCAGCAATTACTGCAGTTAGAACAAAAGGTATTCCTTGTGTCTATCAACCCCTTAAAGAGGGTTACAGAGCATGGGCAGCAGGTTTTGGATTACCTTCTACTACAAAAGGAAGACAAGCTGATATTTGCTACGAATTTATAAATTGGTATTTATCTGGTTGGGTTGGTGCATATTTAAATCGTCAAGGTTACTATTCAGCTGTTATTCCAACTGCAAAGAAGTATATGGAAGCGTATGAGTGGGATTATTGGATGATGGGTAAACCTGCAACGGCTGACATTATGAGTCCAGAAGGTAAAAAATTAGCTTCTAAGGGTGAAGTAAGAGATGGCGGATCTTACGAAGCAAGAATGGGCGGTGTCGCATGCTGGAATGCTACCATGGACGAAAATAAATACATGGTTAGAAAATGGAATGAGATGATCGCATCCTAAAAAAATATTCAAAAATAGGGTAACTAATGTTACCCTATTTTTTTATAATTGATTAAATATAAGTATGATGAAATTCTTAAAGCTAAAACCTACTGTTGGTTTACTATCAATACCTTATAGTTTAATATTTATATTTTTCTTCTTCATCCCTCTAACATTAACCTTCATTATAAGTTTTTGGGATTATAATGAATACTCAATAATACCTGATTTTATTTTTGAAAATTATGCATATATCTTTAAAGATTGCTTAAACTTTGAAAAAGATATTTGTGTTACTTTTAAAACATATTTATCAACCTTTATATTTTGTTTTATTACTTGGTTTTTCACATTAATTATTGGTTTTTTTGTAGCTTATTTTCTTGCTTTTTACGTAAATTCAATTACTTGGCAGATTGTATTATTTTTACTTTGTACAATTCCATTTTGGACCTCAAATGTTATTAGAATGATTTCATGGATACCTCTTTTGGGTAGGAACGGACTTGTAAATGATTTCTTACTTTCAACTGGTTTGGCCGATGCACCACAAGAGTGGCTTTTATATTCTGGCTTTTCAATTGTTTTAGCATTTGTACATTTATATACACTATTTATGATAGTCCCAATTTTTAATTCTATGATGAGAATTGATAAATCAATTATTGAAGCAGCATATGACAATGGCGCGAATGGGCTACAAATATTATGGAATGTCATTATACCATTATGTAAACCTGGAATTGTAATTGGATCTATTTTTGTCATTACAGTTGTTATGGGTGATTTCATTACAATAGGTATAATGGGTGGACAACAAATTCCATCCATTGGTAAAATAATTTACGTAGAAATGAGTTATCTTCAATTACCTGCTGCTGCAGCAAATGCAGTAATTTTACTAGCATTAACACTTTTGATTATATGGATAATGACCAAAATGATTGACATTCGAAAAGAGCTTTAAAATGCTGAATAAAAAAAATAAAACTTATTATGTTTGTGTTTTCTTTTTTTGTTTATTTGTTTTATTTCTATATGGTCCAACATTCACAATTATTCTTTTAAGTTTTCAGGGACCTGATGGAGGTTTAACCTTCCCTCTTAATGGAGTTTCAACATATTGGTTCGAAGAGTTATGGCGAGGCGGTTCTGTTGTAGATATCGGTTCAGCATTTAAGAGATCAATAATTTTAGGTGCAATTGTCATGGTCTTAACAGTTCTTTTATCTGTAAGTGCAGGGCTGGCATTTAGAAAAAAATTTTGGGGATCTGATACTCTCTTTTTTGCAACAGTAGCAAGTTTAATTGTACCATCAATCGTATTATCGCTTGGAGTAGCTCTTCAATTTAGATTGCTTGATGATTTTACCAAATGGCTTGGTTCAACTTTTGATATAAATTATATTAATGAATTTTTTCAAACTACTCTGGGAATGTTTACGAGTGGGTTAGGTGCACAATTGACATGGACGCTTCCTTTTGGATTACTAATTATGTTTGCAGTTTTTAATAGATTTGACAAATCTTATGAAGAAGCAGCAAGAGACCTTGGCGCAACTCCTTGGAAAACTTTTAAAGAGGTTGTTTTTCCACTTATAGCTCCTAGTATAATTGGTATTGCGTTGTTTGGATTTACTTTATCATATGATGAACTAGCGAGATCATCTCAAGTTATGGGTGCTGGAAACACACTTCCATTAGAGTTAAAAGGTCTAACCACAACTGTTACAACGCCTGTAATATATGCATTAGGTACTGTAACTACTTTTGTCTCATTTAGCGTCATTGGAGTTTCCATAGCTTGTTATATTTGGCTTAAGAGAAAAAGAGGATAATTACTTTGAAAAGAAAAATTTGTATAATTAATCCTAATACTACTAAAGCAATAACGCAAAAAATAGATTTAACTGCAAAGAAGTTTGCTAGCACAGATACTGAGATCGTTTCCGTTGAACCAAACGTTGGTCCTGAAAGTATTGAGGGATTTTATGATGAAGCCTTTTGTATACCTGGTTTGGTAGAAGAAATAGAAAAACATAGTGATGCTGATTCATATGTTATTGCTTGTTTTGATGACACAGGTCTAGAAGTAATTAGATCAATTACAGAAAAACCAGTGATAGGAATAGGAGAAGCCGCATATCATATTGCAACTATGGTAGCAGGTAATTTCACAGTGATAACAACATTATCTAGATCTATAAGACCACTGACTCATAATTTAAAAAAATATGGTCTTTTTGAAAATTGTGTCAAAGTTACAGCTATTGAAGTTCCAGTTTTAGATTTAGAAAATATTTCTAAAGAAAACTTAGATAAATTAAATAAAGGAATTCAAGATACCAAAAAAAATGATAATGCAGAGGCAATAATTTTAGGATGCGCTGGCATGGCTGACTTAGCTAAAAACTTAGAAACAAAACATAAATTACCTGTTATCGAGGGTGTTTCTTCAGCTGTTGTGTTAGCTGAAAGTTTAGTTAATTTAAAAATTAAAACCAGTAAGGTTGGATCTTATGCATTACCAAGAAATAAAGAATATATGGGTTATTTGAATAAATTCAAACCTTAGAGAAAGATATAATGAAAGTAGAAGTTATAAATCACCCTCTTATTAATCTTTACATGACAATATTAAGGTCAAAAGATACACAAAGTACTAAGTTTAGATCTTTAGCACGAAAAATATCTTCTCTTATGGCTTTTGAAATTTTTAAGGATTTGAGAGTTTTACCAAAAACTGTTGAAACCCCTCTAGAAAAATATAATGGTGTAAAATTAAGTGATCCAAAACCTTGTGTAATATCAATTTTGAGGGCTGGATTAATAATGAGCGAAGGTATTACAGATATATTTGACGTGGTATCAATTGGTCATATAGGCATGTATAGGGATGAACAAACACTTAAACCAATAAATTATGTAAGAAAACTTCCTTCTGATTTGAAAAATAGACAATGTTATTTATGTGATCCAATGCTTGCAACTGGTGGAAGCGCAGTATCTGCTATTAAAACACTCAAAGATCACTTTGCCACAGATATTAAATTAATTTGTCTTCTAGCATCTGATCCAGGTATAAAAAAGGTTCAGGATAGCTTTCCAGAAGTTGAGATTATATGCGCTCAAAAAGATAACAAACTTAACGAAAATGGTTTTATTTTACCTGGGCTTGGAGATGCTGGAGATAGAATCTTTGAAACTTGAAAAAATTATTTTATAGCTTTTTCAAATCTATCTAATTCTGGGACATTTAATTTTTCTGCAGTGCTTTTAATGTTTTCCCATACTAATGGTGCTACAGGAAGACCATTTTTAAATCTATCATTGTTTGTACTAATTTCTTTATCACCTGGAATTAATACTTGTTCTACATTTTTTGCAGGTGGTGAGGATCTCACAAAGTCTGAATAAAGTTTTACTTCATTCTTAAAGTAGTTTAAGTCAACAAAATTCTTAATAGATATGTAAATTGACAACATTCCATTTTGAATATTCTCTTTATCTTTATCAACACCTCCATTAACACCTGAACCAGTTAGAGCTCCTCCTAAAATTTCCATCATAAAATTAATTCCCGATCCTTTATGTAAACCAAAAGCTGTAATTGCACCTGTTCCTTTATTTGGGTCTGGCACCTCACTGTCAGATATCTTTCCATACATTACTTCTGGATTTACTGTTAAATTTCCTAAACTGTCAATCAATGCTCCGTGCGGTAGTTTCTTACCACCTTTTTGAGCCACCATGACTTTTCCTTCTGCAACAGTTGAAGTTGCCATATCCAAAATTATATGATTTTTATTTTCACCAGGAACTCCAATTGCCAAAGGAGAAGTACTACCTCTGCGATCACTGCCACCAAATGGAGCAACTAATAGACTTCCTCTTACATTTACAAAATGAAAAGAAACTAAACCAACATCTGCTGCCCTTTCAGCCCAATCTCCTATTCTTCCCAAATGACCTGAATTTCTTAAGCCAACAACAGAACAGCCATGTTTTTTAGCTCTTTCTATACCTTCATCAACTGCGCATTCACCAGCTATTTGTCCAAATCCTTGTTTTGCATCCAAACACGCCATGGCACCAGCATCTACAACAAGTTCCGGTTTCATGTTTGGATACAGCCAGCCTCTTTCCATCCATTCTACATATCTTGGAACTCTAGCAATCCCATGACTATCATGTCCTTTTAGATTAGATCCACATAATCTTTCAGCAATAGTTTTAGCTTCATAGTGATTACAAGATTTAGCTTGAAAAATTTCTGTAATTAGTTCAATTGCATAATTTACATCTATTCGAATTTCAGCACTATTACTTTTTTCTGACAATTATATCCCCTTTTACAATGCAATTTATTTATCCCTTTTTTTATATCACTAACATATGAATTGATCTATGTAATTTTCTCTTTCAGTAAAAACTAATATACATGGTATGTTTTATGCTCATATTTATTTAAGCAAACATATGCACATAACTGAAAACCTTACCCTTAGATTAGCTATATAAAATAACTAGATTTTTTAACTAATTGTTAAAATTGAAATTTATTTATATAAAAAATTAAAGTAGTGTTAATTTTTAAATTTTCTGTATGGAGATAAAATTGATTAAAGGTTTAATTGCACCAATCTTAACACCTTTTGACAACGGACTAAAACTAGATCAAAAAATGTATAATGACCTCGCCAAAGATCTTATGGAAAATGGTTGTTCAGGACTTGCCCCTTTTGGAACTACTGGAGAAGCTTTATCAGTTAGCAACAAAGAAAGAATGTTAGCAATTGAAGGTTTAGTTAAGTCAGGGATTGAACCAAAAACATTAATACCAGGAACAGGTTTATGTAATTTGCCAGATACTATTGAAATAACCAAACATGCGATAGATTTGGGGTGTCTAGGAGCAATGACATTACCTCCATTTTATTTTAAAGGTATGAGTGACGAAGGATTATATGAATATTTTGAAAAACTAATCGATGGAGTGAATGATAGTAGACTTAATATATATTTATATCATATTCCACAAGTAAGTGGTGTTGGTTTATCTATAGAACTTGTCAAAAAATTAAAAAAATATTACCCAGAATTCATCATTGGTATTAAAGACAGCTCAGGTGTTTGGGAAAATACAGAAGCCTTATTAAATATTAAGGACTTGGTTGTTTATCCAGGGGCAGAACTTCCTGTAATTGAAGCAATTAAACTAGGAGCACCAGGTTGTATTTCAGCAACTGCTAACTTGAATAGCAAAGATATCTCAAAGGTAATAGATCTATGCCACTCAGGAAAATGGGACGAGGCTGAAGAACTTCAGAAAAAGGTTAAATCAGTAAGATTATTATTTCAAGACTATGCACCAATTCCCGCCCAAAAATCGTTATTAGCCTTACAAACTAAAAACTCTTTATGGAACAATTTAAGGCCCCCATTCAAACCTATATCTGAAGATAAAACAACTGAATTAGCTAACAAACTGAGAAATAGTTATGGCTTTGAATTTTAGGAATCAAAATGAAAATCAAGGATTTAAAGACACCCCTTAAGGGAAGTTGTCATTGCGGTGTAATAAAATTTAAAATTAACACAAGTTTGAGAGATCTTCGTAGGTGTAATTGTTCAATTTGTTCTAAAAAAGGATTTGTAATGGGATCAGCACCCATGGAACTCCTTACAATTGAAACTGGAAAAAAATTTCTATCAACTTACAAATGGAATACCAATATAGCTGAACATTATTTCTGTAAAATCTGTGGAATAAATACACACCACAAAAGAAGATCCAATCCTAACGAATATGGATTTAATATAGCTTGCATTGAAGGTTTTGAGATGTCTTGGATTGAAAATGTCCCTTATGTAGATAATACAAAAATAAGCTTGGTAGACACAAACAAGTCTAAAATTAAAAAATAAAATTAAAGATTTTGTTTAATGATTTTATGTAGAATTCCAGCAAAAATTATTACCATAAACACTCTTAACATATGATGTGGACTTATAAACGACATATCAGCTCCTACAGAAAGAGCTAAAATATTCATTTCTGATTGCCCACCAGGCGAGAATGCAAGTAAAATTGATAAAGGGTCATATCCAATATTTACTAAAATAAAGTAAATAATAACTAGAGGAATAATAGCTATTAAAGTTGTTATAAGTCCAGCAAGGACAGGCCCTGACATTTCCTTTAAAGTAATATTTTTAAACAGACATCCAAGAGCTGAACCTAATAAAATTTGAACAGCAATAACAATTATATACATTGGCATTGCCTCTACAATTTCGAAGATATGGATAAGTGCTGAAAAAATCATTGGACCAATTATTGTAGGACCCGGGATTTTCAACTTTACTGCCAAATACCATCCTAAGTAAGATATGATAAAAACAAATGGAAGTTGTTGCCAATTATAAAATAAATCGGGATTTGGTAACATATCAATACTTAACTTAGGAACAAACATAATTAGTAAAGAGGCTAAAAAAACAACAACAACAATTCTAGTAGCATGTATTAATACCAAGGTTCTTGGGTTTGATCCAATCTCTTGACCAAGAATAACCATTTCATTTAAACCACCAGGAAAAGAGCCATAAATTGAAGTTAATCTGTCCATTTTCATGATTTTTTTTAAATAAAAATAAGTTGTAGAACCCATCAAAATTACAAAAAATGGAACAAATAATAATGAAATTCCAATTTCATCAACTCTGTCAATTATCTCTGGTCCAAAATTAGCTCCAATTGTACAACCTAGTAGCGCCCTACAAACTGGTCTTGGTTTTTTTCCAATAATTACTCCTTTACCAATTGCCGCAAAAAATCCACAACCTATCAGTGGACCCAACATCCATGGTAAAGGAAGGCCTATATAGTACGCTAAAAAGCCACTAGCTATTGCTAACAACAAACTCCAAGTATATCGCCATCTCTCAGGCCACCAACCAAAGAAAAAATTAACTAATTTTGGTTTGTCAGTGATCATTTGTATTTTGTGGAATATAAATTTTTCCATCCATTATTTTTCTTGATGTTCTATAGATACCACATGAAATTATGAAGTCATTTTTATTGTCTACAGTTGACAAGCATGTTTCGACAAAACAATCTATTGAACCTAAAGGATGCTCTACTGTTACTTTATTTTCTTGCTTAACTTCAATTTGAGAAATTTTAGAAGCAATTGTATTAGAAATGAGACAAGCAGATGCAATGCAATTAGTACCCGTAGCAGCATGTGTTTCATGACAAGTTTTAGGAGTAAAATATCTAGAAGTAATAGTTCCACCATTTAGTGGCTTTGATAAAAGAGCAAATTTTGGTATTACCTTTCCACTTACATCCCCCAACCCCATCTGCGAACCCGCAATAACTCTTATCTCTTCTATCTTATTAAGTAATTCCAAATTTTTATTTAGTTCATTACTTGTTTCATTCCCACTTATGCCAAAGTCAGAAGCATTGGCCATTACTATAGGCATTGAAATATCAAGACATGTAACTTCTATACCTTTAACTGTTATATTAGGTGTTCCAGTAGGCAACATCTTTCCTGTGGATCCACCAACTAAATTCTTAAATTTTAATAATATTGGAGCACCTCTCCCAGGAACTCCATCAATTTTAAAATCACCCATATATTTTATTTTTTTATTGGGTGTTGGCACCACAGCTTCAATTATAGAACCTGTATTTACGGATCTGATAATTATTTTAGTTTCACCTTCTACAACATCAATAAAACCATTTTCAATTGAGAAAGGACCAACTGCTGATAGCATATTACCGCAGGTAGGCCCGTAATCTACTTTTGCTTTGTCTATAATTACTTGAGCAAATAAGTAATCTATATCTACATTCTTTTGTGTGCTTTTTGAAATTATACAAACTTTGCTTGTTACAGATGTTGCTCCACCCATTCCATTTATTTGTCTAAGATCAGGTGACCCCATTGCTGCAAGCAGGTAGTTGTCTAACTTTGACTGATCTTTGGGTAAATCATGTTTATTAAATAGTAACCCTTTTGAGGTTCCACCTCTCATATAAACTGCTGGTATAGATATTTGATCAGACATGTATTTTAAATAATTTTGTTTAATATTTTTATCAAATTTTCTGTGATATTACTAGTAGAAGCATTGCCACCAAGATCTCTAGTAAAGTTTTCTTTGTCTTTAAGTAATTCTAATACTGAGTCGTTAATTAAATTAGAAGCTAAAATTAATTTGTCTATTTCCCTATTTTTTCCAAGCCAATCTAATAACATTGCCGAAGATAAAATTAACGATATTGGATTTGCAATATTTTTGTCTGCAATATCAGGAGCAGCTCCGTGTTGTGCTTGAGCCATTGCATGATTGCTACCAGCATTTAATGATCCAGCTAGACCTAAAGATCCAGACAATTCAGTTGCTAAGTCTGATAAAATATCACCAAACATGTTTGTAGTTACAATAACATCAAACTGGTCAGGTTTCCTTACAAGATGTGCAGCGCATGCGTCTACTAGCATCTCTTCGTAATCAACATCATTATACTTTGAAGATATATGTCTACATGCATCAAGAAAAATACCGTCAGTAATTTTCATTACATTTGCTTTGTGGACAACATGGATTTTAGATTTTTTTGATTTATTGACAGATCTAGATTTGGCTATTTCAAATGCTGATTTTGCAATTTTTAAAGAAGCTTCTTTTGTAATCTTTCGCAATGATAATCCAACACCAGGTATAGGACTAAACTCTCCACTACCGTCATACATGTTCCTATCAGCATAAAAACCTTCGGTATTTTCACGTACAATCACTAAGTCCATATTTTGTGATAATGATTTTACATTAACATAATTTTTAGCAGGTCTAATATTAGAATATAAATCTAGTTCAATACGAAGTTTAGCCGATGGATTTATTCCTCCATTAGAAACTGAAGGATAAGCATTATGATCAACAGGACCTAAAATTATACCATCAGCTTCTTTAGATTTTAATAACAAATTATCTGTGAAAGTTAGTCCACTTTTTTTTAGTAAATTAAAACCTAAGATCTCCTTATGTATTTCTATGTCTAGCTTTAATTTAGAATTTAATAAGTTAATTATATCTAAAGTAGAACTTACAATTTCTGGTCCAATACCATCTCCATCAAAGACCAATATATCAACAGACATAAAAATACCTTTTTATTGACCTTTAAAAGTTATCGATTTTTTATTTACAAAAGCCTCGATACCATCAATCCCATCTTTTGTTTTGGCTGACTCAGCAATCATTCTTGCCTCATACTCCATTTGACCTTCAAGTGAATCTAAAAAGCTGTTATTAATTAAATTCTTCAACTTACCAAATGCTAAAGATGGACCTGAGGCTAATTTTTTAGCTAAATTATTTGCTTCATCCTTTAAATCCTTAAAATCTACAACCTTATTAATCAATCCCCAGTCAAGTGCCTCATTCGCACTTAAAACCCTATTCGTTAAGATAAGTTCTGTATATCTCCTCGTACCTATAATTCTAGGAAGAAAATACGTTGAAGATCCATCTGGTGTTAATCCTATTTTTGAATATGCTGAAACAAATGTTGCATTTGTTGAAGCAATTGCAATATCTGCAAATCCAACAAAAGAAAACCCTGCACCAGCAGCAACACCATTAACTGCAACTATTAATGGAGCATTCATTCTTGAAAGTCTTGAAATTGCTCCATGAAGGGTTGTTGTTACTTCTTTCAAATGACTAGAAGTCTTATTACCATATTTATGAAAGGAGTTAACGTCACCACCTGCACAAAAAGCGTCTTCTCCTGATCCGGTCATTAAAACGGACCTTATTTTAGGATTATCGTCGCATTCTAACGAAACTTTAAACAAGTCTTCCGCCATAGTCTGATTTAGAGAATTGTATTGTTTTGGTCTATTTAATTCAATATATGCTATTTCATTTTCGATTTTAAAATTTATTGTCTCTAAATCCATAATAACTATTCTCCATATTATTTTTTTATTGTATTCAAAATTTCTTTTGTATGTTCACCTAATAAAGGCGGAGATCTATAAAGTTGAGATGGTGTGTTAGATAATTTTACCGGAAACCCTGTCATCTTAATTTGTCTACCCTCTGGTCCATTAGAACTTATGACCATCTCATTATCCTGAATTAACTGGCTATTCAAAGCTTCTGGAAGTGAAACTATTTTTGCTGCAGGACACCCAGCTTTGTTTAATTTTTTAATCCAATAATCAGAATTCTCAGAAATCATTCTTTCATTTATAATTTCGTTAAGACTATCTCTATTTTTCATCCTATTAGAATTATTTTTATATAAGTCATTTTCTAATAAATTTGTTAAATCAATGCATTTAAGAAATATACTACAAAACTTGTCACTTGCTGGTGCTACTGCTATTTCTCCATCAGATGTTTTGAAAATTCCATAAGGAGCTAAAATAGGATGATTGTTTCCTGATTTTTTAGGTGCTTTTCCGGTTACAAAACTCTCTGAAGATAAATATGCCATCATAGATATTAAACCAGATGTCAGGCAAGATTCAACTTTTTGTCCATTACCTGTTTTTACACGTGATTGTAAAGCGCACACAATACCAAACGCGCAATATAATCCTGCAACTAAATCTGATATAGGCATAGCAGCTCTCATTGGCCCACTTTCTTCTGTTCCATTTAATGACATAAAACCAGATAATGCTTGTGCAATAAAATCAAAAGCAGGTCTGTCACTCATTTCTCCTTTACTGCCAAATCCATTAACAGAAGCACTAATTAATTTTGGATTAATTGATTTTAAAGTATCATAATCAAAACCCATTTTATCAAAAACACCAGCTTTAAAATTTTCTACAACTACATCTGCATCTGAAAGTAAAGATCTTAAAATATCTTTTTCCGAATCCACATAAAGATCAAGAATTACAGATTTTTTATTTCTATTAAACTGTGCAAAATATGAACTATAACCCTCTACCATATCTCCTTGATTTCTGACATTATCACCTTTTGGCGGTTCAATTTTGATAACATCAGCTCCCATATCAGCAAGTAACATAGTACAAAAAGGGCCAGATAATACTCTTGTTAGGTCAATAACCTTTATGCCTGAAAGAGCTCCATTTTTATTCACTGATGTCATTTAAGCTCCAACTGCTGTAGGAACATCATTCATTGAATAAGAAAGCAACCTTGGGCCAGCTTTCATAACTTGACCAGGTAATTTATGACCTACTAATTTTTCAACTTTTTTTGCTATAGTAATCAATTTGTCTAGATTAATACCTGTCTCAATACCCATTTCATGAAGCAAATATATCAGATCCTCGGAACAAATATTTCCTGTTGCGTTAGGTGCAAAAGGACAGCCCCCCATTCCTCCAAAACAACTTTCATAATCTGTAATACCTAAATGTAAACCTGTCATTACATTTGCCAAACCTATGCCTCTTGTGTTGTGAAAATGAAGTGTTATTTCAAAATTTGGAACCATGTCTCTAATAGTATTTACTGCTTCAGTAACAACTGTTGGAGTTGCCATGCCTGTGGTATCTCCTAAAGTCACACCTTTAAAGCCCATCATTTTATATTCTTTAGAGATTTCGCCTAACCTTTTTGGAGAAACATTTCCTTCAAAAGGACAACCAAATGCAGTAGCAATATCACCTTGTATAGGTATATTATTATCTTCTGCAATTTTAACAATTTCTCTAAATCCTAATAATGATTCTTTTACACTTCTATTTACATTTTTTTTATTATGGCTTTCTGAAGCTGACAGAAAAACTACTATCTCATCAATTTTAGCTTCGGTTGCTCTAACGGCCCCTCTAGCATTTGGCACTAATGCAGCTAAAGTTGTATTTTTATCTTTTTTTACATTTTCAAGAATCGTTGAAGCGTCAGCTAGTTGAGGAATTGCTTTTGGAGACACAAAAGAGGAAACTTCTATTCTAGGAAATCCTGCATCAATTAAGTTATTTATAATTTCTACTTTATCTTCAGTTTTTAGGATAGTTTTTTCAGATTGAAAACCATCTCTCGGCCCCACTTCTGTAACTTTAATATTTTTATTTTCCATAAATTTATCCTTTTTAATTTATGACAAGTAAGGTTAACAATAAGATTAATTTAAAAAAATACAACAATCTCTTGACCTTTTAAAAATTTAGTAGTGATAATCATTAATTATAAACAACTTTAAAATTTGGGGGAATTCAATGAAACGTATTTCGAGTGCACTATTAGTCGCCTCTTCCTTGTTAGTAACATCATCAGTTGCATATTCTGATCAGTTTCTCAGAATGGTGTCTGGACCTTCAGGTGGATCTTGGTATCCTCTTGGTGCAAAAGTAATGCAAGTCATGGAAACTAATATTAAGGGAGTTTCAACATCTAATACTTCTGGCGGTGGAATATCAAACGTAATGTCTGTTGATGGAGGTGATGCTGAAATTGGATGGACATATGCTCACACAGTTGCCAATGGCTATACTGGAAAAGGTAAATTCAAAAAAGCACATAAAAATGTAAGATATTTTGCAACTTTATATCCTGCAGCTTTCCAAGTTGCTGTGAGAGCAGATTCAAAAATTAAGGGTTTTGAAGATATGAAGTCAGCAAATATCAGTCCTGGAAAACCAAAATGGACAGGTACTGCATTTTGTGAATCAATAATAAAAGACTATGGGTATGATTTTAACACTATCAAAAAAAATGGTGGTGTAGTTCATATGGTAAGTTATAAGGAATCAGTTGCTCTAATGAAAGACGGACAAGCAGATGTTTTTATGGCTGCCACTTCTGTTCCACAGGCTAGTTTTATTGAACTTGAAAATAGCCCTGGTATAAGATTTATTGGTCTTCCTAAAGAAAGAATAGATAGGATTGTTAAAAATAATCCAGGTTATATTTATGGTAAAATCCCAGCTAGTGCTTACAAATCACTCGATAAGGATATACCAACTTTAGGTATTGTAACTTCTATGATTGTGCATAAAGATTTGTCTGATGATTTAGTATATAAAATGACCAAAGCTTTTTGGGATAATCATGCTGAGTTTGTAAAAGTTAAAGGCGTTTGGAAAAAAGTAATCCTAAAAGATGCTGTTAATGGTGCAGCAGTACCAATTCATCCTGGAGCTGCAAAGTACTATAAAGAACAAGGTGTTATGTAAATCTTAATCAGAAAGGCACTATTTTTGTGCCTTTCTGAACATTAGCATTTTATATAAATGGCGCAAAATACCAAAAAATTAGTATATAACGAAATTAAAGAAATAAGTTTCTTTGACGAATTACTAGAATGGAACAAAGATAAATCAATTTATTATTGGATTATAGTTCTTTGCTCTTGGTTATCTGTTGGATTGGCATTTTATCATTTATTTGTTGCAGTTTATGGAACTCCTGAAGGTAGATCATTTAGATCTATCCATCTATCTGCAATGATGGTTTTAGCGGTATTTATTTATCCTCTTTTTCGAAATAATATAAAAGATCCCATAATTATAAAAAATGACTCAAATGGTAATTTTTTAAGGTCTCTTGGTTTTTGTTACGATCTCATAATTATACTTTCAATAATTTTTGTCCAGTTATGGACAACCTGGGATGTTGAAAACTTTATGATGAGATACGGAGACAAATATATTGGGGATATAATTGTAGGCTCCATACTCATATTTATTGTTTTAGATGCAACTAGAAGAGCTGTCGGTTGGGCTATGGTATTTGTTGCAGGTTTTTTTATGTTACATGCTTTATATGCACACAAGTTTTTTGGTTTTTTTTATGGTCCTCCAACAAGATTAGCTAAGTACATAGATACTCTATTTATGACATCTGATGGAATATATGGAATACCACTTTATGTTGCTTCAACATATATAGTTTTATTTATAATATTTGGTGGAATTTTAATAAGATCTGGTGTTGGAAGATTTTTTGTTGACTTAGCAGTTGCACTCACAGGCCATAGAACCGGAGGACCAGCAAAGGCTGCTGTAGTAGCTTCAGGAATGACTGGAACAGTATACGGATCTGCTGTTGCAAATGTTGTTACGACTGGCTCATTTACTATTCCGCTGATGAAAAATTATGGTTACAGAGCTAAATTTGCTGCTGCTGTTGAAGCGTGTGCTTCATCTGGAGGACAAATTACACCTCCAATAATGGGTGCGGCTGCTTTTATAATGGCTGAATTTTTAGAAGCACCTTATTCATATGTAATTCTGGCAGCAATAATACCTGCCTTTTTATATTTTACCACAATTTATTTCATGGTTCACGTTGAGGCAGAAAAACATGGGATTGAAAAAATTGATAAATCTGTATTACCAAATGTTATAGAAGTTCTTAAAAGTGGTGGGCATATGTTACTTTCACTTGTTGTACTAATAGGTCTACTGATTTATGGCAAAACAGCTATGACTGCTGGGTTTTGGAGTATTGTTTCTGTTATCATTCTTAGTTTTATTAAAAAAAATACAAGGATGTCAGTTATTGATTTATTGGGAGCATTCGAGAGCGGCATCAAATCTACTGTTCCAGTCACTATAGCGTGTGCTTGTGCAGGAATAATTATTGGTTCCGTTTTTGTTTCAGGTCTAGGGCTTAAATTTACACAATCAGTTATAGACCTATCAGGCGGTGTTTTATTTATTTTGTTATGTTTAACAGCAATTTCTGCTATTATTCTTGGCATGGGAATGACTACTACTGCTGTTTATATCACTGTTGCCGCCCTTATAGTTCCATCATTAATTGAATCCGGTATATTGCCAATTGCGGCTCATATGTTTGCATTTTATTTTGGAGTTGTTTCAACTATTACACCACCAGTTGCACTAGCCTCGTTTGCAGGTGCTGCAATAGCAAAATCTCCTCCAATGTCAACGGCTGTTGAGTCAAGTAAGGTTGGGATAGCTAAATATATTGTCCCCTTTGCTTTTGTTTATAACCCTTCGTTGTTGATGGAAGGACCAATTATTTGGAGTATTTATAGTTTAATGTCTGTGCTTTTAGCTTATTGGTGTATGACGTTAGGGCTTGAGGGTTGGTTTAATGGTAAACTTAATGCATTTAAAAGAATTTTGGCTTTGATCGGATCAGTTACATTATTAATTCCACCATTACAAAATATTTATGGGATAGATGGCATTTACTACAACCTCATAGGTTTTCTTATTCTAATGATAATATATTACCTACAAGGAAAACTTAATTTCAAGTTGAAGGTATCAACATGAATAAAATATTTTTAGGGAAACCTATTCATTGGTTATTGATAATAATTACAACAGCTATAATATTTGCATGTGGGTTTAACAAAATGCATGTTAGCAATTTCAATTTATTTATTTCTATTATATTTATTTCTGTTGCCATTTTGATTTTTCTAATATTAGAGACTTCAAAACAAAAGAATTGATTACTTATATTTCTTTGTTATCCTCATTTTTAATTTATTAAATGTTAGTCAAATCAGGTGTTTTAATGGCCAAAAAAGAATTGGAAATTCTGTTAAAAGCAACAAAAATTAACAAATCGTTTGGAAATTTTGTTGCAAATAAAGATATTGATATTTCAATTGCTAAAGGCCAAATACATGCTCTCTTGGGAGAAAATGGTGCTGGTAAATCAACATTGGTGAAAATATTTTATGGTGTGCTTCAACCAGACAAAGGATCAATAGAAATTAATAACCAAAAAGTAACTATAACATCACCAAATGTGGCTCGAAAAAACGGAATTGGAATGGTGTTTCAACATTTTTCTCTTTTTCCTGCTCTTACAGTTGCAGAAAATATTTTAATCGCACTTGATAAGAAAATTAAGTTTAATAAAGTAGTTGATGAAATAACGAAATTGTCAAAAGAGTGGGAATTATTTGTTGATCCTTTGAAATTAGTAAGTGAGTTATCAGTTGGCGAAAAACAAAGGGTAGAAATTATTAGATGCTTAATGCAAAATCCAGATCTATTAATTATGGATGAGCCAACCTCTGTTCTTACTCCTCAAGAAATAAAAAATTTATTTAAAATTTTAAAAAGGCTCTCATCTTCAGGATGTTCTATATTATATATAAGCCATAAATTAGAAGAAATAATACAGTTGGCTGATAAAGTAACTATCTTAAAGTCAGGGGAATCTATTGCTTCAATTGATGCTAGGAAAACAACAACCAATTTTTTAGCAGAGACAATGGTTGGTAAAAAAATTACTGAATTAAAAAAAACTATTAAGTCAAAATCAAAAAACGTTGCATTTGAGGTGAAAAATTTAGACAAGCTGAAAGACCATGAGTTTGGAATTTCGTTAACAAATATAAATTTAAAGGTTAATTATGGAGAAATTTTAGGTGTTGCTGGAATTGCTGGTAATGGACAAGTAGAGTTGATGGAAATCTTGAGCGGCGAAATTAATTGTGAAGATAATAACCAAATACTCTTAGATAAATTACCCATTGGTAAAACTTATATAAATGAAAGACGAAAACTTGGAATTGAAACAATACCAGAAGAGAGAACTTTTCAAGCTACCGTCCCAAACTTAACTTTAAGTGAAAATACATTCCTCACTTACTTTTTCAAATACAATAATACTAAAAACTTGATTTCAAATTTATTAAATAATCCTCAAAACAGTATAGAAGAAAGTACAAAAATAATCAAAAACAATGATGTAAGGTGTCCAGAAATAAATCCTCTAGCTAGTCAATTGTCTGGAGGAAATTTACAAAAATTCATTTTAGGAAGATCTTTAGCTAATAACCCTAAAGTTGCAATTTTTTCTCAACCTACTTGGGGCGTTGACATTGGTGCAGCAACCGCCATTAGACAAAAATTATTAGATCTCTCTCAAAACGGAAAAGCAGTTATCTTAATAAGTCAGGATTTGGAAGAAATTTTCGAATTATCAGATAAGGTTTGTGTAATCAATGAAGGTGTTTTAAGTGAAATATTTGATGTCAGAGATATAACAGCAACAGATGTTGGATTACTAATGGGTGGTAAAAATAAAAAAAATAATAAGATGGAACGTATTAAATGATTACTTTTATACCAAGAGTTAAAGTTTCAAAAAACTGGGTAATCATAGCACCTATATTATCAATAGTTTTTACAATATTTTTTGGTTTACTAATTTTTACGTTCCTAGGTTACAACCCACTAGAGACTCTTTATCAAATCTTTGTGTCTCCTTTCTCAAGAATAGACCGTATTAGTGATATATTAGTTAAGGCTTGCCCACTAATTATCATCGGCACTGGTTTGATGTTATGTTTTAAGTCTAATGTTTGGAATATTGGAGCTGAAGGTCAATTTATTATGGGAGCTTTGTTAGCTGGTTTTATAGCATTGTCATTTCCAAATATTGAAACAAAATTCTTTTTACTAATTACTATTTTAGCTGGCTTTGTCGGGGGGGCATTATGGGCATTTATACCAGCAATTTTGAAAACTAAATTAAATGTAAATGAGATTTTAGTAAGTTTGATGCTGGTTTATGTTGCAATGTTATTTATAGATTTTATTGTAAGAGGACCATTGCGCGATCCAATGAGCTTTGGGTTTCCACTATCTAAACCCTATCCTGAAGGAGCAATAATAAATAAAATACCTTTTCCAGGAATTGGTTTTCTTGGACAACTTCATTATGGGATTTTGTTTGTTTTTTTATTAGTACCTATTTCTTGGATTTTTGTTAATAAAACTTTAGGTGGTTTTAAAATCAATGTATTAGGATCTGCACCACAGGCAGCAAAATTTGCAGGTTTTAAACAAAATTCAATTACTTTAACTGTTCTTTTATTATCTGGTGGCTTAGCTGGCGTTGCAGGAGTTATTGAAGTATCAGCAAATATAGGTCAATTACAACCAGAAGTGTCATTTGGCTATGGATTTACAGCAATAATTGTTGCTTTTCTTGGAAGATTAAGCCCTGTTGGAATTTTATTTGCTGGAATAATTATAGCAACAGTTAAGCTTGGTGCTGATAATGCTCAAATGACTATGGGTATACCAAAAGTTGTAACAGGTTTATTTGAAGGTATTTTGCTCTTTTTTTTGTTAACAGGTGAAACTCTTCAAAAATACAAGATAAAGTGGTCTGAGGGTAAGTAACAATGGAAGCACTAATTTTGACTATTATAGCAACTTCAATCCCATTATTACTTGCAGCCACTGGTGAACTAATAGCTGAAAAAAGTGGGATTTTAAATCTTGGAGTTGAAGGGATGATGTTAAGTGGAGCTGTGGGTGCTTTAGGAGCTGTTTTATGGCTTGAAAACCCTTATTACGGAATAGTTGCAGGAGCATTATCAGGTGTACTAATGGCATCAATTTTTTCTGTATTTACAATTAATTTCATGACTAATCAAGTTGCTACTGGTTTAGGTTTAACTATATTTGCTACTGGTCTTACTGGTTTAGCTGGAGCACCTTTAGTTGGCAAGACCATACCCTCTTTGCCCAAAATAGAAATTTTTTTATTATCAGATGTACCTTTAATCGGGAGTATTTTATTTAAACAAGATTTTGTAGCATATTTATCTATAGCAATAATTATATTTATATCTTTCTTTTTAAAGTATTCAAAATCAGGAATTATTTTAAGGGCGGTTGGAGATGATCATCAGAGCGCACATTCAGTGGGATATCCAGTAAAAAAAATAAGATGGTATGCAACTTGTTTTGGTGGAATGTGTGCAGGAATTGGAGGTGCTTATATTCCTTTGGTGTTAACACCACATTGGTCAGAGGGCATGACAGCTGGTAGAGGATGGATTGCACTAGCTTTAGTCGTTTTTGCTTCTTGGATACCCTGGCGCATTATTGTTGGAGCTTTAATATTTGGAGGAATCACTATTGCACAACTAGTTGGACAGGCAAGGGGTTGGCCTATCCCTTCACAGTTACTTTCAATGATGCCTTATATAGCAACAATTATTGCATTAACAATGATTTCAGGAAGATTATCTAAAAATAATAGTGTTGTACCGTCGTCACTTGGTAAACCTTTTTTTGGCAATCAATAAAATTGCTAGAAATATTTGCAATTATAAAATATTATTAAAATGTTAATTTTTTTTTAATTGTCATTTATTTTATTAAGTCTAATATTTTTATAAATTTAAATTGAGGTTCTGAAATGAGAAATATTATTATTTTACTAGGTGTACTTGTAGTCGGTGCAGTTGGATTTTTGTTTTATCAAGACAAATCTGAAATACCTGTTGCTGAAAAAGAAACATCTGTAACTAAGGTGGGATTTGTATATTTAACAACACCTGGAGATCATGGCTGGACATACGCACATGAACTTGGGAAACAAATGGTTGAAAAACGATTTGGCAAAGATGTTAAAGTCTCAGTGGTTGAAAATGTTCCTGAAGGTCCAGATGCAACAAGAGTAATTAGAGAATTAGCTAAAGGGGGTAATGAAATTATTTTTACTACTTCTTTTGGATACATGGATCCAACATTAAAAGTCGCTAAAGAATTTCCTGATGTAAAGTTCGAGCATATTACAGGCTACAAAAGATCTAAAAATGTTGCCACTGGTAATATTCGTTTCTATGAAGGTAGATATATACAAGGTGTGGTAGCTGGATTAATGACTAAAACAAATAAGATTGGTTATATTGGAGCTTATCCTATAGCTGAAGTTATAATGGGAATTAATGCTTTTGCACAAGGTCTAAAATCTGTGAATAAAGATGCAACAATATCTGTTATCTGGGCAAACACTTGGTATGATCCAGTAAAAGAAGCCGATGCCGCAAAGGTGCATATCGCTGAAGGAGCTGATGTATTAGCGCAACATACAGACTCTCCAGCTATGCTTCAAATAGCCGAAAAGGAAGGTGCATTAGGTTTTGGTCAATCTACTGACATGTCAGCATTTGCACCTAAAGCTCAATTGTTTGCTTCAATTAATAACTGGGGCCCTTACTACATAAAGAAAATTGAGGAACTAAGAAATGGAAAGTGGAACACTGGCGATGGACCTCACCATTGGGCTGGTAACGTTTGGGGTGGCTTGAAATCAGATATGTTAATAATATCAAAGTTCCAAAACATGCCTGATGAAGTTGCTCAAAAAGCTCAAGAAGCCCTAGATGGTATTAAAACTGGTAAAATAAATATTTTTGCTGGTCCATTAATTGATAACACTGGTAAAGAAATTATTCCTGCAGGTAAAGCCCTAGATGATGGTGCTTTATGGGGAATGAATTATTACTTACAAGGTGTGGATGGAAAAGTTCCAGGTTAATTTTAAATTAGGTAGCCATAAATTTTATGGTTACCTTTTCTTCAAATTCTGTGAATAAAAATTTTGTAAAATACTTATTATTTTTTTCATTAATAATTCTTTTACCCACTGTTTCTTTTTCAGAAATTAATATCTCTAAAATTAAAAACAAAGTTTACGTATTAAATATACATGGAAAGAGATTTTTTCTTAGTGAAGATAATTACATAAGATCTGGTGATTATTTAAGCACTAGGGAAAAACCTGCTACAATTATTTTTGAAGATAATACAAAAATATGTTTCTCTTCAAATTCTTCTTTAAAAGTTTTAAGAAATAAAGACAAAATAAATTTCAAATTCAAAAAAGGTTCAATACTTTTTTCAATAAACAGAAAGTCAAAGGACAATTACAATTTAGCTTTCTTTTCCTATTATTTAGACAATATTAAGGATATTATTATTCTCTCAAAAAAAAATAATCTAGAAATAATTAATTTCAAAAAAAGTCTTAATATTTTCTATAAGAATGATATTAACAAAATTAATTTACCCTCATTCACAATCTTAGAATTATTAAATAATGGAAACGTTGCTAAAAAAATAAAAATACTAGAAACTAAAAAATTTTCAAAAAAATTTTTAGAAAATTGTTCGATAAAATTACCAAAAATTAATAAGAGTTATGATAAAACTTTTAAAACTCAATATGGTTGTGTTTCTCAAAATGGAAAATTAGTTTGTGGTAACAAATACAAAAAATGAAAATTTCATAAATTTAAATATATTATTCTTAATGCAATAAATCCTAATAAAATGAGAGTGATTTTATCAAAAATATCTTTTGACATATTTTTAGCAAACCATGAACCAAGAGGCATAAAACAAATTAAAACAATTGTAGATACGAAACTTAGAATAGTTATCTCAAAATTAAAAAAATCATAATAATACAAAGTAGGAATTTGAAAAATAGACATAACTCCAAAGTAAACTGAAATAGTTGGTATAAACTGGTTTCTTTCTAATTTCATAGAATTTAAGAAAGTTATAGACACTGGAGCTGAAAGGCCAGCACTTCCTTGAAGCACTCCCCCTCCAGCACCCATTACAAAAACTAATTTTTTTGCTCTTTGATAGGCTAATTTCCATGAAGGAACAATCAGCTTAAGAGCAATGTAAATTATTACAATAAATGCAACTGAAAGCGTAAGTATTTTTATAGGTAAATTTATTAACAAAATGGTGCCAAAGAAAGCACCGATACCGCCACCTAAAGCAAATGACAAAGTAAAAAACATTGGAAGAATTGTTTTTCTAAATTGATAAATCTGGCTTATGTTTGTTAATAAATTTGGTATGACCATTATTATAACTGCTATTCGAACATCATAAAATGCAGCTATAACAGGTATTGTTATTATAGGTGCTCCCGCACCAGTTGCACCTTTAAGAGTTCCTCCTAGAGCGAAAGCGACTAAAATTGCAAAAATAGTAATTGGATCAAAAGTCATAAAATCTTTAAACTTTTAAAATCAATTTTCCAAAATGTTGGTTCTCTCTCATACAAGACAAAGCATCTGAAACATCATCAAATTCAAAAATCTTTTCTATAGGTAAAGATAATTTACCTTTAACAACCAAATCACCTAAATCACTCCACATTTTTGAGTAGACTTCTCTGATTTCGTTTATTGATCTAGTTCTAAAAGTGACACCGCGATAATTTATTCTTCTTAAAGCATGAAGATCACAGTTGAACTCTGTATTACCTCCAGCTAACCTTCCTACGTTTACTATTGTTCCTTTTACTTTGGATGCTTTCATATTTTCGTTGATTGTATAACCAGAAAGTTGATCTATAATTAAATCTACACCTTCGTTATTAGTTGCTTGTAATACCTGATCAACCCAGTCTCTATCTTTTGAATTTACCACCAGGTCAGCACCAATAGATTTTAATTTATCAAATTTTTCTGGCTTTGTAGATGTTCCTATAACTAGTTTAGCCCCTAAATGTTTTGCTATCTGGAGTCCCATTAGACCAACGCCTGAACTTGCTCCTTGTATTAAAATTGATTGTCCTTTACTAAAATTACCAATTGTAACAATAGCGTTGTGCATCGTTGCTAGAGCTATCGGTAATGTACTAGCTGTAGCAAAATCCATTTTATTGTCAGGTATCTTTATAACTCTTCCATAATCTGCAATTGCATATTCAGCCCAAACTGAAGCTCCTGAACACATAACTCTATCACCAATTGAGAGATTTTTTACATGTTCTCCACATTCAATAATTTCTCCTGAAAATTCCATGCCAACAATCGTACCAGGACCCCCAGCCGCACCATGAGCACCACCATCCGCTACTACCATATCAGCTCTATTCAATCCACATGCATGTACCTTTACGAGAACATCACTATCCTTTGGCGATGGTGTATCTACATCTATTATTTGAACTCCAGTTTCAACTACTGTGACCGCTTTCATTCTAATCCTTTCAAATATTTTAATTTTATGATCTTGCTTCTTTAATCTTATTACTTAAACCCTCAGCGTAAATTCTTACATCACTAGCCAATGTAGCTAAATCATAACCATTAGATAATTTTTCTTTTAAATAATAAGGAGAAAGACAATGTATACCAACTTTGATTTTGTTGTTTTTACAAGCATCATAAATTTTGTTTATAGCGGTAATCATTTCAGGCTCAACTCTATCTAAACCAGGTTTGAAACCCATTGAAATACTTAGATCTGAAGGCCCAATATAAATCCCTGTTAATCCTTCAATAGCAGCTATTTTTTCAACATTTTCAAGCGCTTCAACTGTTTCTATCATAGCAAACGAAATAATTTTATCATTTGCCTCATCATGATAGTTTGCACCATGAACCATTAGGGCTCTGGTTGGCCCAGAACTTCGGTGACCTTCTGGAGCATACCTAGTAGCCCCTACGAAATTAATTGCATCTTCGGGAGTGTTTATCATTGGACATATAATACCTAAGGCACCTGCATCTAATGACTTCATTATAATACCCGGCTCGTTCCATGGGACCCTTACCATAGGAGTTTTACCTGAGCCTGAAATTACTTGTAACATGTTTAACATAGCTTGATAATCAACAAGCCCGTGTTGCATATCAATTGTAATAGAATCAAAATCATTCAAAGACATCATTTCTGCAGTTACAGTGCTCGGTATTGAACACCAAGCATTGATGGCACCTTTTTTTTTAGCCCAACAATCTCTTAAAGTTTGTTGTTTCATTTTTTTCTCCTATAAAACATTTTTATTTATAATAACTTCAGGATCTACTTTGTCATCAAATACATCAAGTACATTTTGAACAGCTTGTTTAGACATCCTTATTGTTGCCTCTTGAGTAACCCCTGCAATATGAGGAGAAAGTAGAATATTATCTAGACTAAATAACGGATTTGAAGACGTGGATGGCTCATCATCGTAAACATCTAATCCAGCAGCTCTAATTTTATTAGATTTTAGAGCATCTAATAATGCGACTTCATTAATAATTCCTCCTCTTGCACAATTAATCAAAAAAGCACTTTCTTTCATAATTTTAAACTCATTTTCGGAAAACATATTAGTAGTTTCTTCATTTTTAGGACAATGTAATGAAACAGCATCCATTTCATGTAAAACATCTAGATAGTTAATTACATAATTAGCGCCTGATTTTTTTATTTTTGATGCATCAACATAAGGATCATATACAAAAACTTTCATATCAAATGCAAGAGCCCTTTTAACTAATCTAGAGCCTATTCTACCAAAACCAATTACTAATAAATTCTTTTCTGCAACATCCCACGCACGTATATCCCAACGAGTAGCCCAATCAGCTTTCCGAGCAAATTGATCATAGTAAAAAACATTTTTTGATAATGCCAACAACATAAACATTGCATGTTCGGCAACTGAGATCATATTTGAATGAGCAGCAATAGCTAGGGGGATGCCACAATCATCTAAAGCATCAACATCAATAGAATCATAACCAACACCGTGTCTTGAAATCACTTGAAGGTTTTTTGAATGTTCAATTATTTTTCTTGATATATTGGCAGTTCTTACTGTGATACCGTGAACTTCTTTTGCAGCTTCCAAAATTTCATCTTCATTTGCTGACATAATTGTAATGGGTTCAATATCATTTCTTTGTAATAACAACTTTTGACCTTCTTCATGAAGACCTTGAACCATTAAAACTTTCTTTTTATTATTTAAATTTATATTCATAATAATTTCCCCCCAACCATTTACTAAACAAATAAAAATTATTGCAAGCAAGAATATATTTTTCTTATTATTTTAGCTAAAATGGTAGTCTATAGAAATAAAATTTGTAAGCAAAATTTATTGAAAATATAACAGATTTATTTAATAATGTTGGTTTAAAATTTGCATATTTGAATGAGTATGAAAAAAAATTTCTTTCGAAAAGTTGGTTTTGGTATTGGTCCAAATGAAACAGTGCCAGATGATCCTCTATATTGGGCACAAAATCAAGTTGATAAAATACCACCCTTAATATGGGGTGATACTATACGTAGTGGTCAAGAGATGCTTAATTATTACGCAGAGTGGGTATATAAAGATAGAGAAATTTTGAGGAAAAAGTATAAAAACAATCGTCAAGCTTATAGAGAAGCAAAAAATAAACTGCGTAATAAGGTTGGAAAACGTTATTTTGAAAATCTTGAAATATGTATTAGACAAAATACTGCATTAAAAAGTGAATTTCCAGTATTTGAGAGATTATGGTTTTTCTGGTGCAATCATTTTGCAATTATAGATAAAGATGCAATGCCACAATTTACAACTGGTCCTTATCATCGAGAAACAATTCGAGCAAACATGTGTGGTTCATTTGAAACACTTTTAAAAGAAGCAACTGTAGGTTGGTCTATGATTCATAATCTTGACAATTCAGAGTCTATAGGACCACATTCTGAGTGGGGAAAAAATCGAAGAAAAAGAGGAAAACTCGCTACAGTAAATGAAAATCATGCTCGTGAATTGCTTGAGTTACACACAATATCTACTGCAGCAGGATATACTCAAGAAGATGTAGTTCAACTATCCTATATAATGGCAGGATGGGAACATAGATACTCAAAAAAGAGAAAAGAATGTAACCCTGTAAAATTCAATCAAAAAAAACATGAACCAGGCAATCATAAAGTATTAGGTAAAACTTATAAACAACGTGGCCTCTCTCCCAAAAATAAATTGCTTGACGTCTTGAAAGATCTTGCAGCACATCCTCAAACAAGGCGTTTTGTTGCTTTCAAATTGTGTCGTCATTTTATTACTGATAATCCTACAGAGGATATGATAGCGCCGATTGTTGACGCATGGGAAAAGTCTAATGGAAATCTACCAATCATTCATAAGGCTTTGTTAAAAGTTGCATTTGATCACAGTGATAAAGAAGAAAAATTTCAAAATCCAGAAATATGGATGTTGCAAATGGTTAATATGGTAGGTGGAAGTTGGCCACTTCAGGCAGATGAAATGAAATATAACTTTAAAATCAAACCTAATAATCATCAAAGAAAGCCACGTTTTTTTATGAAAGAAATAGGATACGAACCTTATAGACCTATTCAACCAAATGGTTTTTCTGATCTTGAATCTGATTGGGTGTCACCTGAGTTGCTTATTCGTAGAATGTCTGCTCCAAAAGAAATAGCAAAACGAAAGATTATTCTTAAAAACTTTGAAAAAATGATAGATAAAAATTTTGATAATACAGAAGAAATGAAAAAACTTATTGATGGAGTGAAATCAGATTCTACAAAGATGCAATTAATTTTTCCTAGCTATAGGATGTTAAAAACATGATTTCTAGACGTACTTTTCTAACTAGTTCAATGACAGTAACCCTTCTAGGTTCACCTATATTTTCAGCATTAGCTGAAAAAAGAAATAAACGTAATCTTGTAGTAATTTCATTAAGAGGTGGCATGGATGGTCTTTCAGCTGTTCCACCAATTGATCCTAAACTTGAAAAATTTCGTCCCGATATTCTTGTTAAAAAAACCCTTCCACTTACTTCTGATTTTTCATTACATCCATCGTTAAAAAATTTTCATGTTGCTTGGAAACAAGATAACGCAGCAATTGTTCATTCCACTAATATACCTTATACAAATCGTTCACATTTTGAAGGACAGGATCTAATGGAAAGTGGTGGTCTCAAACCTTTTGCAGAATATACAGGTTGGCTTGGCCGCGGGATGGAAACTGCTGGCCTAGAAGGATTAGCAATAGCATTACCAATGCCATTAATTCTTAGAAGTAAAGCAAATCTAGATAATTATTTTCCAACCAAACTATCCACACCTTCGCCTGAAATTATGAAACGAGTTGCTAAAACTTATCCTGTAAATAGCAACCTAAAATCTACAATTGAGCGTGTAATCATGCGTCCATACTCTATGCTTTCTGGAAGTGGCTCAAGAAAAGCTTATAGACTTGCTGGAGCTGCTGCACAGGCTTTAGCAAGAGCAGATGGGCCAAGAGTTGCAGTCTTTGATATGAATGGCTTTGATACTCATGCTGCCCAAGGTGGTTCTAACGGCGAGCATGCTGACAAACTTTACAACTTAGACAAAATTTTTGGAACTCTGCGTAAAAATCTAGGTTCGTCATTTGATAATACATTAATAGTAACCTTAACTGAGTTTGGAAGAAAAGTGGAACAAAACGGTGGTAATGGAACTGAACATGGCTATGGTACTGCAGTATTGATGATGGGTGGACTAATTAAAAAAGCGCAAGTATATTCTGATTGGGCAGGCCTTAAACGAAAAGATATGTTCGAAGGTCAAGATCTTAATTCAACGATTGATGCTCGTTCAATATATTGTTCGGCAATGGCAATGGCATTTGAAACAGATTTTGAAAAACTCCAGCGTCAAGTCTTCTGGAATAATAAATTACTTAATCTTCAAGATAAGTTGTTTCGTTTATAAAAAAATTCATGAATACAAATGATCCTTCAGATAAAATAATTAAAAGATTTATTCAACTTTATAACGAAGGTAAATTTAAAATATTACTTGAAGAAACCAAAAACCTTATCAAACAACACCCTAGATCTTTTATCCTTTCAAATATAATTGGTGCTTCTTATCAAGGTCTGGGTAAAAGTGCTCAAGCTTTAAAAGCCTTTAAAAAAGTGACAGAGTTGAGGCCAGAATATCCTGATGGTCATAATAATATGGGAGCAGTTCTACTAGAACTAGGCAATCTTGAACAAGCACTATTATCATTCAAAATAGCTCTTTCATTTAATCCTAATTATGCTGAAGTTTATAATAATATTGGGAGAGTTTACCAAAAACAAAATAAACATGAAGATGCAATTTTATCTTATAAAAAGGCATTATCTATCAATCCTAATTATGCTGAGGTATATAATAACCTAGCATTTATCTTTCAAAAACAACAAAAGAATAAAGAAGCATTGGAAGCTTTAAGAAAAGCTATCTTAATAAATCCCCATTATTTTGAGGCATATAACAATATGGGAGGTATTTTTATTGAATTAGATGATTACCAAAGCGCCTTAAACGCATTAAAAAAAGCTTTATCTATTAAACCAAATTATGCTGAAGCTTTAAATAATCTTGCCTTTATTTTATTTACTCAAGGTAAATATAAAGAAGCTTTAAATATTTTATTAAATTTACTGATTATTAAACCCAATTATGCTGAAGCCTATAACAATCTTGGAAACGTGTTTCAGCAACAAGGTAAACTTGACAAAGCTTTAGCAGCATTCAATAAAGTAATTTTTCTCAACCCTAAGAATTATGAAGGTCATAATAACATTGGAAATGTTTTTAAAGCTCAAGGTAAAATTGATCAATCGAAGAAAGCATATAAAAAAGCATTGTCATTAAAGAAAAACTATGCTGTTGCTCATAGAAATCTAAGTTCCGTTACCAATTATAAGATTGATAATCCTCAAATTTACTTAATCGAAAAATTAATGAATTGTTCTTCTTTAAATGACCAAGATAAATGCAATTTCTTCTATACATACGCAAAAATGAAAGAAGATTTAGGAGATTACGATTTTGCGTTTAAATATTATGTAAAAGCAGGTGATATTAGGAAGAAGACTCTAAAATATAATATAAAACAAGATGAAGAATTATTCCTAAAAATAAAAAACACAGCCCCAAAAATTAAAAGTTTTTCACTTAATAAAACTTTTAAGTCATCAGAACATATTCCTATTTTTATTCTAGGAATGCCCAGATCTGGAACAACATTGGTTGAACAAATTATATCTTCTCACTCCAATGTTACAGGTGCTGGTGAACTAATTTTTATGAATAATCATGGTTCTAAAATTAATATTGATGAACAAAGTATAAATTTAAAAAATATATTAAATGTTCGGGATAATTATTTTCTGGATTTAAAAGAAGTCTCTGGAAACAAACCATACGTAACAGATAAAATGCCTCATAACTTTTTATATATTGGACTGATTTTAAAAGCTATTCCAGAGGCAAAAATCATTCACGTAGAACGTGAACCAGCTGCTACATGTTGGTCTAACTTTAAACATTTTTTCCGTGCAAAAGAAATTGGTTACTGTTATGACATCTCAGACACAGTTGGTTATTATAAATTATATAAGAATTTAATGAACTTCTGGAATAAATATTTTTATGATAAAATTTATCATCTGAATTACGAAAAATTAACAAATAACCAAGAATTTGAAACTAGAAATCTTATAAACTATCTTGGGTTAAGATGGGAAGATGATTGCTTGTTTCCTCATCTAAATAAAAGATCGGTATTAACTGCCTCTAATCAACAAATTAGAAAAAAAGTTTATAAAGGAAGCTCAAATGCATGGCTTAAATTTGAGCCTTATCTTAATAGAATCTTTAGGGAACTTTAAAATTTTCATTTAAATATTAATAAAATTATTAAATAGATATCAAAAAAGGTAATGATTTTTTTTAAAACCTAATTACACCTATATATCTAACATATCTTCTTCTGGACAGATTACATCTCATATGAATATTAGGTAAAGGGGTTGTCTCGCCCTTGAACTGAGCCTATGGAACACTGACCAGTGTTAAATGATATTTTGATGAAGTTGATCAAATATATTTTTATTTGTAACTTGAGAAATTATATTTAGGGTTATTTATAAAGTAATTTAAGGAGGTAATTTTATGAAAAATTATGATGATGAAAGATCCGAAAAACTTCTGAAATTATATTCTGGAGCAATTACTGACATAATGGATTCTATAAGTCCAGATTATAGAAATCAAACTCTTCCAAGTGATCTACGTCCATTAACTCCAAGTATGAAAGTAGCAGGACCTGTATACACAGTAAGGGGCAATAAAAGATTTTATGATGATGGTCAGGACCCAAGATATAAACAAATGGATATGTTGGATGGAATTTTTCCTGGTAGTATTATCGTAATGGATTCAGGTGATGAAAAATCTGCTGCACATTGGGGTGAACTAATGAGCAAAACTTCAATGGAAAAAGGTGCAAAAGGTGCTATAATTCACGGCGGTATAAGAGATACTGAGGAAATTATAAAACATGAATTTCCAGTCTTTGCATGTTATCACTCTCCTTTAACTGCAGTTTATCGATATAATATTATAGATTATAATAATCCTATAACGATTGGTGAAGTTAAAATTAATCCTGGAGATTATGTTTTTGGAGATATAGATGGTGTTGTTTGTATTCCAAAAGAAATCATTGGTGATGTAATTAATCAAGCTGAAGAAGTAAAAGAAAAAGAAGATATTGTAAGAGGTGAGCTTTCTGCGGGGAAAAATATCCGAGACTTATTTGAAAAATATAAGGTATTCTAGTTTAAAAAAGATTAGTTAATGTCTTTATACAATTTGTTAATCATAGATCTAAATTCATCATTTACAGTAAAATAATGACCGTTTTCCTCATGAAGAGAAGTCCCAGAGGCATGATAGTCTAATATATGCTGATAAAGTGATTTTAGATCTTTGATAACATAATCATCATTATTATTATCTTTAATTGATACAGTATTCATTGGAATTAATCTTTCTTAGACATACTCAAAGTAAGATTGAAAATTATTTTTTTTCTTCACCACTTCCCATTCCAAACATATCTTCTATAAAATTATCCCACTTTGTTGATATTAGAATGTAAAATTTATATAAAAACAAATTAGAAATTTTCATTAAATTATTCCTTTGTAACTTTATTAAAATTTAACTAATGAAATGTGTCTTTTATCCATTGCTCTTTATTTAAATACGCTCTTCTTAAAGCCTCTTGATTTATCTGCTCTGCAAGTTTTTTAGCTTCTTTAACTTCCTCAATTGTTTTAGCATCTTTAAAAATATTTTTTAACCATTTCTTACAATCTTCTATTTTTTTTGGTTCAGCAATAAATTCCTGTCCTCTCCCAACGACATTAACACTATCATTTTCCCATCTTTTTTTATCTTTATGATAGGTCATACCGCATCCACCATGAACAGGATTTAACCATTTAGGACACTTCCAAATAGATTTTTTAATTGATGGATTAATACTTAAATTTGTTTTATTCGATGCATTAAATTTACCAAAACCATAATAGTCATCTATACTAAAAATACTTAACTTTTTACTTGCCAAATAAAGAGTATTATTTACTTTCCAATGCCCGATAGTGTGAGGATGAGACATGGAATTTGGTTTTGTTTTTAAATACCAACTTGGATCTTTTCCAAGACGAATAATCTTACCAATTTGAAGCCATCCAAAAAATCTATAATGTCCAGGATCCTCTTTTGAGAAAACTATCTTTTTGTCAATTGTAACTGTCTCTCTAAACCACCCCCAAAATAAAAAAAGATCACCAATATTTACGTCATTATTTTCTAAATGTGTTTGGGCTGCTCCAACCTGTCCAAACTCTCCGTAATTTAAGTTTGGATCAAAATGACACGTATCTGTTGGGCTAATTTTTCCATTTGACAACTCTTTTATATCTTTACCCAATCCAAGATGATTGTAGGTTGTAAGAGTGTTCTTATTGGAAGGTATAGGAAAGCTAATGAGGTTTCCTCCTCTTTTCATACTTGGAATTCCACCAGTACTACTGTCAAAACCTTTTCTGCTAAATATAATCTTTGTCATAAGTTTAATATAACAATAACTTTTTAAATAATGTGTTTTTTTATCTTTAGGATAAAATAATGACACTGATTAAAAGATTATTAATTTATGATAAAATAAGATCTATGTTCAGTGACATTCAAAAGATAACAAAAAGCAACCTTTTAAAAGGCATACCATGGTATTTTGGGGTTAACTGGCCAGGTAAAAGGTGTGAAGCTAAAACAATATGAATATGGTCACACCTCTGTCACATGGAGGATGTAAAATGGCGTCATTTAGGAAAAGAAATGGAATTTGGCGAATTCACATAAGAAATAGAAAAATAGGATCAATATATAAATTATTTAAAATCAAAGGGTGGTAACTCTTTTATACTTTTTTTTAGGGCCTTTCCCCAACTATTTGATATTTTTTCAAAATAAGGATCATTATTTTCAAACCTTATTTGATTATTCAATTCAAGATCATCTTTTTTTAAGGTACAGACATCTATTGGCATGCCTACTGAAACATTAGCCTTCATAGTACTATCAAATGATACTAAAAGTAGTTTTATTGCATCACCGAAGTTTGAGTCTTTTTCTAGTGCTCTAACAATAATTGGTTTGCCATATTTTGTTTCTCCAATTTGAAAAAAAGATTGATCTTCAGATGCTTCTATAAAGTTACCCTCAGGATATATTAAAAATAACCTATGTTCTTGACCTGCAATTTGACCACCTAAAATTAAAGTAGAGGAATATGGATTTTCACCTGCTTGACCATCAGAAGAGTATTCATTAGATATATTTCTTAAAATTTTTCCAACAATTCTTGCAACTTGAAACATTGATTTAGTTTTAAGAATATTATCGTTATCATTATTGGGGTTATCAATAGCTTCATTTATGAGATTGATAGTAGCCTGGGATGTGGCTAAATTTCCAGAAGTTAATAAAACTACACTTCTTTCGTTTTTATTCGACCAAAAAAACATTTTTTTATTTGTATTAACATTGTCTATACCCGCGTTAGTTAAAGTATCTGACATGAATACTAAACCTTGATTTAATTTTAATCCTACACAATAAGTCATTACGCACCTTGATTATTGATTTAAAATATCAATTGATAATTCTAAATTTTGATTTTCAATAAAATATCCATTTATAATACCTTTTACAGGTACTACATCATTATAATCGAAACCTTTTGCTATTTCTACATATCTGTCATCTGGAGAAATACCATTAGATATATCAAAGCCTATCCAACCAAGATTTTCTATAAATACTTCGGCCCAAGCATGCATGGAAAGATTATGAGTATCTTGTATCGGTTTAAATAATCCACTAACATATCTACAAGGGAGATTATTCATTCGGACTATAGATAGAAATATATGAGTGTGATCCTGGCAAACACCAAACCCTTTTTTAAATGCATCTTCAGCTGTCGTTTTATAATCTGTTTTTCCTTTTTTATATTTAATTTTTGATTTTATTTTAAATGAGAGTTCATGAAGGCTTCCTATCAAATCCTCTAAATTCAATATGTTTTCTTTGTAAAACTTTGATAGATATTCACCAGGTTTCGTAAGGTAAGTTTTATCAATGTAACACCAAAGTGGAAGATCTTTTTTTGAGATTTTTTTTATTCCAAAGTTAGACTTTGTTTCAACCTTACCCAAAATATTGTATTCAATTTTTTTAGAGTTATTTTGTATACTAACCAAATCTATTAGATTACCAAATTGATCTGTAGAGTTAAGTTCCTTACTTCCACCCTCAATATAAATTTTCCAATTTATAATTTTTTGACTTTCATTACTTTGAGGAGTTAAAAGTAACTTATTAAACCCAAAATTAATTTTTCCATCAATTTCATATACAATTTTTTGTGTTATTTTTAAAATCATACTGCTACTGAAAATTAAATTCTTCCTCTATATTTGCAGCTAATGTCATATTTAATTTAAATAGACTATTTAAAAATGAATAATCATTAAAATTTCTATTTTTTTGTTTAATTTTTTTTTGAATACTTAGAACATTTAGGTAACTTTTTTTATTTAGAAAATTTTTTTTATGAATTGACCTTAAATTTTTAATAGTTTCATTAACACAAAACATTAGTGATTTAGGCATATCTTTATCTGATATTAAAAAATAAGAAACTTTGTTAGCTTTGATTTCATTTTGATTTTTCCACATATATGATCTGTACGAAGAAATACTTCTCAAAATCATTTCTAATTGAAAATTATCGTAACCCTCAAATCTAATTTTTTTTTCGTCTAATAGAAGATAATATCTTGTATTCAAAATTCTAACGGTATTATCAAATCTCTCAATAAATGTGCCTAAATAGCAGAAATTTAAAATTTCATTTTTCAACATGCTTCTTTCTAAAAAGCCAAAAATCAGAGCAATTTTTTCTCTTGTATTTTTTATAATTATTTGAATTTTATTTTCATTTATTTTTTTATTTAGTTCTTCATTTAAATATAACCAACAAGTGTTTATCGCCTCCCAAACCTCCGATGTAATTGATACTCTTGATCTTCGTGCATTTTCTCTAGCTTTCTCAATAAGTATTAAAATATTATTAAAATTCTTAGGATCTTTTAACATGAAGTTAATTATATTAAGACTATCTAAAGAGTTATTTTTTTTAAAAAAATGATGTCTTATAGAATTAGTTCTTAAGATTGCATCCCATTCATTTTTCAAATTACTAGATGATAAAAGATACAATTGGAAACCACTCTCAATCATACACAATGTATTTTCAACTCTCTCAATATATCTAAACATCCAAAATAAAGAATCTGCTGTACTCCCTAGCATTATGAACTCAATATCCAAGTATCTTTGGTACCACCACCTTGACTGGAGTTAACAACAAGAGAACCTTTTTTTAAAGCAACTCTGGTGAGGCCACCACTTGTAACTGTAACCTTTTCTTGTGCTAATAATGCAAAACACCTAAGGTCAACATGTCTGGGAGTTAGACCTTTTTTTGTATAAATAGGACATGTTGATAATGATAAGGTTGGTTGAGCAATATAACTATAAGGATTTTTTGTAATTTTATTTTTAAATTTTGATATTTCAGTTTTGCTTGCTAGTGGTCCTACTAGCATCCCATAACCACCTGAGCCGTGAACTTCTTTAACTACTAATTTATTTAAATTTTTTAATACATATTTCAATTCGTCTTTTATACGGCACTTGAATGTTTTTACATTTTTTAAAATTGGTTTTTGACCCAAATAAAATTTAATAATATCTGGTATGTAAGAATAAATTGATTTATCGTCTGAAATGCCTGTTCCAGGTGCATTTGCTATCGTAACGTTTTTATTTCTGTATACCTCCATTAAACCTGGAACACCTAAAAAACTATCTTCTTTAAATGATAATGGATCTAAAAAGATATCATCTATTCTTCTATAAATTACATCTACTCTTTTCCAACCATCTATGGTTTTCATATTTAAATATTTATTAATTACACGAAGATCCTTACCTTCTACTAATTCAACACCTAACTTATCTGCTAAAAAAGCATGTTCAAAAAATGCAGAATTATATATTCCAGGAGTTAGCAAAACTATGTTTGGGTTTATTTTTGTTTTTTGTGGTGAAGACTTCTTTAAAATTTCAGATAAATATTTGGTATAGTTCCTATTATCAGATACTTTATATCTTGAAATTAGCTCAGGAAATAATTTTATCATGGTATCTCTATTTTCTATCATATAAGAAGCTCCAGATGGAACTCTAACATTATCTTCTAATACATAAAAATTGTCTGAATTTGTTTTAATTAAATCTATACCAGAGATATGATTGTATGTTTTGTTTGGAGGAGTAAATCCTAACATCTGCTTCAAAAAAGCAGGATTATTTTGAATTAAATCAACAGGTATCACACCATGTTTTATTATCTCTTGTTGACCATAAATATCAGTAAGAAAAAAATTTATAGCTAAAACTCTTTGTGTTATCCCTTTAACCAATTTATTCCATTCCTTTGGGTTTATTATTCTTGGGATTATATCAAATGGTATTAGATTTTCTTTTTTGTCACTGGAATAAACTTTAAATGATACACCTGTATTTTCAAAAAATTTCATTGCATCAGAATTTATTTTTGTTAATTCACTATTATCTTGATTTTTATACCAACTAATAAACTTTTTATAATTGGTTCTTACAGAGTTTTCATTTATAAAAGCTTCATCATATGTTTTTGCAAAATAAGTCATATTTAGTTTCCAAATAATATAACTGTAAAGAATAATCCTTAAAATACCTACATCAAGATTATTTATGGACTGTTTATAAATTATAAAATTAAAGTTCTAAAATGCCTAAAAAGTTATCTTTTAAAATGAAAAATTAGCATTTTAAATTTTGAAATCACTTATAAAAAAGCAGTTATAGTTATAAAATCTAGTCACACCTCTGTCACAATTACTTTGACAAATAAGCTATAAATTGAGATTCTAGAAGTATTAACCAATGAGGTGTGACAAAGGGTTTATTTAAGTCTGGTATAGGAAAACATGGTGCCCGGGGGCGGATTCGAACCACCGACACGAGGATTTTCAGTCCTCTGCTCTACCTACTGAGCTACCCGGGCTTTAATTAAATAATCTATAACGTGATCATCACATTATGTCTAGCTAACAAAAAAATATTTTAAACATCTTTCTTATAATCTTCCTCATTTATATGGATTGTGTATTTTTCACCCAACCAGTTATTTAAGTCAAGATGACTACAACGCTTAGAACAAAATGGTTTTGTATCTAATTTGACATCAAATTCTTTATTGCAAGTAATACACTTAATTTTTGTATTTTTTTTTGTCATCATATTTTTTTTTCTAATAACTCTCCATAATCATTTGGGAGGTCTGATCTTTCAATAACATTTATAAAATCTGGTATTTTTTTATTCTTAAATTTTTTAAAAAGATTTTTCCCACATATAAACTGAATGTTATTTTTAGACTTCATTTTCTTAGATATTCTCCACAATGATCTAATATGGTTTTGAAAATCAAATTCATTTTTATTAATATAAAAACTTTCTAAAGACTTGAAATTTCTTGGAACATACATCTCATAAAGCTGTAATCTTGAAAAACCTAGAAAATTGATGTCAGGAAACTTTTTTGTTCCTTCTTTGATAATAAATTCATGAAGATTTTTTTTTCTGTTAAATGATAACCTAGGAAAATCAATAAGCACCATACCTCCTATATTTCTCAAATTAATTTCATCCATACACTTTACAAATGTATTTTTACAGAACTTTAGCATTTGATCTTCATTCTTAATTAATAATTGTTTAGTATCAACATCGATAAGAGTGGCAGCTTTTGTATTTTCAATCCATAAAACACCACCATCCTCAATTTTAATCATTGGATCTAGAGCTCTGAGAAAACAACTATCTAAATCCATATTATTCCAAAAGATTGCATAATTGTCTTCTATTACAGGTACATTTTTATTAAAGAAAAGTTCAATAATCCGTTCGACATCATTAAATTTTTCAAAATTATAAATTTCAGACCATAATTTTGCTTGTATAGGCTTATCGTCAAACTCTTCGCTGGTGATAATTACTTTTATTTGTTCATTTATTTTTAAAGATTTTGTCCCTACTTTAACAGTGACTATTTTTTTATTCTTTAAGTTAGCCCTCACCATACCATTATTTAATTTTTTTATGATTTTTGCATCTAAAACCCTTCCAATTAAAGGCGGCACTTGGTCTTGCCAACAAGTGAATTTAACAATTTTTTTATTTTGAATTTCAACTATTCTTGTTTGTTCAGCACATCTATCTACCAAGATAAAATGATCTTTAAGTTTATTTATCATTTGAGAATTTATATCCAACAGATATTAATGCTCTGTATAACTCTGCTAAAGGTAACCCTACCACATTACTATATGAACCTGATATAAAATTAATAAATGATGAAGCAATTCCTTGTATTGCATAACCTCCTGCTTTACCTTCCCATTCCTTTGAGGCAAGATAATAACTTATTTCGTCAGGATGAAGCCTTTTAAATTTTATAATTGATTGGACGGTTTTTGTTTTGAGTGAATTATGTGGTGTGTTAAGAGTAAAACTTGTAAAAACTTTATGTCTTCTACCTGAAATTAGTTTCAAACATTGTTCTGCTGTAATTGCATCCACTGTTTTTGGTAAAATTCTTCTTCCTATAGCAACCACCGTGTCAGCAGTTAGTATTATAGATTGAGAATATTTTTGTTGAAAAACTTTATTTTTTTCAAGAGACATTCTTTGAACATATATATGAGGTAGCTCTTTAGATAATACTTTTTCGTTAATATTTGGGGATAACACTAAGTTAGGTTTCACACCTATTTGGCTTAACAGTTCAAGTCTTCTTTTTGAACCAGAACCTAATACAAAATGTTTGTTCAAATTATTTTATCCATAAAACAAACTTAAGACTTAAGATTTCATTTAAATCTAAACGTAATTCTTCCTTTTGTTAAATCATAAGGTGTCATTTCCACATTTACTCTGTCACCAAGCAAGACTCTAATACGATTTTTTCTCATTTTTCCACTTGTGTGTGCAAGTACCTCATGGTCATTGTCAAGCTTTACTCTAAACATAGCATTTGGTAAAAGCTCTTCTACAATTCCAGAAAACTCTATTACACCTTCCTTAGCCATTTAACCTCTTTTTTAAAATTTATGTTTAATCTCACTATTATGATTCATTAGTCAAGGTTTTTATAAAATAAATTTACAATTTATTTATTAATTCTTATTGAAATAGACCTTGCATGTGCATCTAAACCTTCTGCTTCAGCTAATGTAATTACGTGTTTTCCAAGTTCATTAAGGCTATTTTTATTAAAGTTAACTATTGTAGTTCTTTTATAGAAATCTAAAACTCCTAATCCACTTGAAAATTTTGCTGTTCCATTTGTTGGAAGAACATGATTTGGACCAGCAATATAATCACCTACTGCCTCAGGGGTATAAGGACCGACAAAAATAGCTCCTGCATTTTTGACTTCTCTGATGACTCTTTGTGAATTTTTAAGAATTAATTGTAAATGTTCAGGCGCTTTTTTATTTATTAATTCAATCGCTTGATTCAAGTTTTCAACTAAAATTATAGCTCCAAAATCATACCATGAAGAACTAGCTATTTTTGATCTTGAAATTTCTACAAGAAATTTTTCTAATGAATGCTTTACTTTAGCTGCTACTTCTTTACTAGTTGTTATTAAAATTGACTGGGCTAGCTGATCATGTTCTGCTTGTGATAAAAGATCTATAGCTACATGATCTGGATTAGCTGTTTCATCACAAACAATTAACACCTCTGAAGGGCCAGCAATTGAGTCAATTCCTACTTTTCCAAATACTTGTCTTTTAGCTTCTGCAACATAGGCATTTCCTGGCCCCACAATTTTGTCTACTGGTGAGATGGTTTTAGTGCCATAAGCAAGTGCGGCTACTGCATGAGCTCCACCCATACGAATAAATCCTGTTACTTTTGCAACATGAGCTGCTGCTAGAACAATTGATGATTTATTTAAATCTGAAATTGGGCTTACTAGTATTCTTCTCTCAACGCCAGCAACTAAAGCGGGTATTGCATTCATTAAAACTGACGACGGATAAATTGCTTTACCTCCAGGAACATAAAAACCTGCAGAGTTTATTGGTGAGTGAGTTAAGCCAAGATTAACTTTAAGATTATCTCTATAATTAAAGTTTTTAGGAATTTGGTATTTATGAAACTTTTTTATTCTTTCAGCTGCAATATTTAATGCTTTTTTCTGTTCTTTTTCAAGTCCCTCATAAGCTTTCTTTAATGTGTTATTTGTAATGAAAAGTTCTTTAACGTTTTTAACATTAATTTTATCAAATTTCTTTACATAATAATTTAGATCATCATCACCATTTTTAAATACATTTTTTAAAATTTTAGAAACTGTAGTATTAATTTTATTATTTGATTTTTTTTCATCATAGATCAAATCATTAAACTTATTTTTGAATTCTCTATCTGAATAATTAATAAATCTGGTTTTAATTTTTAACATTTATTACTTCCTCAACCTTATCAATCAAAGGTTGTATAGTATTTAAGTTAGTTTTCCAATAACTTCTATTAACTGCTAATCTTGTAGAGACGTCACAAATTTTCTCAATTTCAACTAATCCATTTGCTTTTAAAGTAGATCCCGTTTCAACCAAATCTACAATTCTTTTACATAAACCCATTGATGGTGCTAGTTCCATTGCTCCATTTAATTTTATACACTCAGCATGAACACCTCTTGCTTCAAAATGCTTTCTAGTAATATTAGGGTATTTAGTCGCAACTCTAACATGGCTCCAAGTCCTGTGGTCTTCTTTGGTAATAACATCCTTTTCGGCTGCAACAACCATTTTGCACTTTCCAACATTAAGATCTAGAGGGGAATAAACTTCTGTATGATTATATTCATTAAGAATATCACTACCCACAAAAGCCATTTGGGCTGCGCCATAAGCTAAGAATGTTACAACATCGAAAGATCTTACTCTTATAATATCTATGTTGTTTATATTAGTCTTGAACTTCAACTTACGATCATTACTGTCAAAAAAAGATTTTTCAGGTTCAATGCCAATTTTTGATAATATTGGTAGAACTGAGTGTAAAATTCTTCCCTTTGGCAAAGCGATATTTAAACTTTTATTTAAAGTCATTAATCAATCCGTATTAAATTATTCATGTTCAGGTTTTAGCTTAGTTGGCCAGGGAATATCTATATCTTCCATAGTAGCATTGATTTTATTACAATATAAATTTATTTTTGAAGACATTGAAAAATCAAGTATAATTTTTTTTTCATTATATGAAATCGCTAACAAATTATAAAAAGAAATTTTTGAGTTAAAATTAATGTATTCCATATCATTAACAAATTTAAATTGTAAACCCGAAACAACTCTATAATTTATGTTTTGCCCCTTTAAACCCACTTTTTCCCTACAATATCTTGTAAGAGTAGCCACAAACAATTTTTTGCTTTTGTCATAAAATATTTCTTCTTTAGAAACTATGGCGTCTTGGCAAAGAAAAGAAAATATTTTTAAATCATCATTTTTTATAGCATTAAGTCGGATTTTTTTTTCTATAGACATTAGTTTTACTCTAATTAATTTGACCTTTTTATAATCGCACCAAGATTAGTTAATTTGTCTTCTAGATTTTCATATCCTCTGTCTAAGTGATATAAACCGTCAATTTCACTTGTACCATCTGCAGCAAGTGCTCCAAGTATTAAACACATTGAAGCCCTCAAATCTGAAGCCATTACTTTAGCACCTTTTAATTTTTTTACGCCATAGATTTCTGCTTCTTGATGATTTGTAAATATTTTTGCTCCCATTCTCATTAGTTCAGGAACGTGCATAAATCTATTTTCAAAAATTGTTTCTTTAATTAATGTAGTTCCATCTGCTATTGCCATAAGCGCCATATATTGAGCTTGTAAATCTGTAGGAAACCCAGGATACGGGTTAGTAACCACACTATATGGTTTAGGTCGGTTTGAACAAGAAACTTTCATTGAATTATCAGAAATTTCAATTTTAGTACCAGTCAACTTAAGAACATTTATAAACTCCGTCAAATCTTTAGGATTAATATTATTTATTTCAATGTTACCCATAGTGATACTAGATGCTATTGCAAAAGATCCTGCCTCTATTCTATCGGACACAACAGAATGAGACACCTTGTGCAATTCTTTTACTCCATTAATTATTAAAATATCAGTCCCTATACCTTTTATATCAGCACCTGCTTTATTTAAACAGTTTGCTAAGTCAGTTACTTCTGGTTCTCTTGCTGCATTTAAGATTTTTGTTTGCCCCTGTGCTAATACAGCGGTCATTATTGCACTTTCTGTAGCACCCACAGATACTAAAGGAAAGTCAATAACGGCCCCTTTTAAGCCATCATTACCTAAAGAAGCAATAATAAAACCACTATCAAATATAATATTTGCACCAAGCGCTTCCATTACCATGACATGTAAATCAATAGGTCTACTCCCTATTGCACAACCACCTGGGAGGGGCACTTTAGCTGAACCTTTTGATGCTAACAATGGTCCTAAAACAAGAATTGAAGCTCTCATCTGCCTAACTAATTCATAAGATGCCTCATCTTTTTTTGGTTTTCCATTAAAGTTTAAATTTCCTTTTTGCCAATTTATTTCAATGCCTAAATCAATTAATAAATTAGACATTAATCTGGTATCTGCTAAGTCAGGAATATTATAAAGATTAAAATCTTTATTAATTAATAAAGAAAGCGCCATTAATGGCAAGGCAGCATTTTTGGCTCCACTGATATTAATATTTCCAGTTAATTTTTTTTCACCAGTTATAAAAATCTTTTGAATGTTATTGTTATTAAAACTATTCATCTTGATTTAAATTACTGTTATTATAAACTTCAAGGAGTTTTGATTGACCAATTTTGTTAGTCCTTTTTCCAATAATTTTATTATCATCTCGTTCTGAAATTTGTTGTTTTCTGAGCTTTAAGTTTCTTTTTAAAGAAGCTGATAATTTGTTTGCATTATCATTATTTTTTTTAGTCATATTTTTAAAATCTTACAAGTTTTACTTATTTAAGTTTGAGTTTATATCTAATTATATATCCATAAAAAAACTTGTCATTATTGAAAACATATTTAAGTTAAATATTATTATTGTGCCGCCATAGCTCCAGCGGTAGAGCGCGTCATTGGTAATGACGAGGTCACTGGTTCAAATCCAGTTGGCGGCACCACTTTAATTGAACGAGCTAAACTAAATTTCTCTTAAAGAGCCAGATAATTTACTCACAATAGCATTTATTAAGTTAGTACTTATTTCTTCTAAAACAGTATCAGTTAATGTTTCTTGAACAGGTTGAATAGTAACTTTAATCGCAATAGATTTCATATCTTTAGGAATTTTTTCACCTTTATATATATCAAGTATTGTCACGTCTGTTATTAAATCTTTGTAGATAGATTTAACGACCTGACAAACTCTTTCAGAATCTATTTCTTCATCAAGAAGAAATGCAAATTCTCTTGTAACTGGTTGTAAATTTGAAATTTTTAACATGGGTCTAGAAATTTTATTTCTTTTTGGCATTGGTATATTTTCATAAAATATTTCAAAACCAATAGCTGATTTGTTCAATCCAAAATTATTAACTATTTCAGGATGAATTTCTCCAAAGTTAGCTATTACATTCTGTCCAATTTTAAAAACTGCACTTCTTCCAGGATGAAAATAATTCGGAGCATCTTGAAAAATTTTTAGACTGTTTTTTGGAATCCCTATTACATTCAAAGCCTTGATTACATCAAGCTTAATATCGTAAAAGTCAAATTGAGCAGCTTCTTTTTGCCAATCCTTTTTAGTTTTATAGCCATATCTTATACCCGTAATAGTAATTATTTGTTCTTCAGGACTATCACCTTTGAAAATTGGACCTGCCTCAAAGAAGGAAAGATCTTGAATTCCTATATTTACATTTTTTTGAACAGCCAATAGTAAATTTGGAATAATTGAAGGTCTCATATCAGTCAACTCTGAAGAAATAGGATTAACCAAATTTAAAGCCAATCCACCTCCATTAAATTGTTTAGCCATTATCTTATTCAAAAATGAAAAAGTAATTACTTCATTATAACCCCTACTCGCAAGTATTCTTGAGGCAAAAAAAGCTTGACGATGCTTTGTACTCATCGCTGGCTTTGCAATATAATTACTTCTTGATAATTTTATTGAAGGAATTTTTTCATACCCATTTATTCTGACGATTTCCTCAACAATATCAGCAACTCCGTCTATGTCTGGCCTCCAAGTAGGAGGTACTATCTCCCAAATATTATCTTCAGAGACAATCTTGAAGCCCAATTTTTCTAAAATTGATTTAGATAATTTATTTTCAATTTTAACGCCTGTTAATTGATAAATAATATTTGGTTCAAAATTAATTATTTTGTTTTTTGGTTCTAATTTGTAATTGACTATTTTACTAAATTTTCCACCACAAATTTTATTAACCATCTCTGCTGCATAATGCATAGCTATCTCAGGAGAGTTATAATCTAAACCTCTTTCAAATCTATATCTAGCGTCAGAATTTAAGTTTAATTTTCTTCCAGTGTTTGCTATTGAAACAGGGTCAAAAATAGCAGCCTCTAAAAACATTCTTGTTGTATCTTTAGTGACGCCTGTTCTTTCTCCACCCATAATACCAGCTAAATCGTCAACACCTTGCTCATCAGAAATAACAAGCATGTTTTCATCTAACTCATAAGTGTTTCCATTGAGTGCAAAAAACTTGTCGTCTTTTTTGGATTTTGTAATTCTAAGAGTTTTACCTTTAATTTTGTCTATATCATAAGCATGTAAAGGTCTTCCTATATCTATCATAATATAATTTGTTATATCTACGAGAGAGCTTATTGGTCTTTGATCAACCGCAATTAATCTATTTTTAAGCCATAATGGAGATTCAACATTTTTAATATTAGTAAATGATCTCCCAAAAATTTTAGGACAAAGATATTTTTGGTCTTCATCCAAGTCAACATGCCAATTTATTATACTGTCAAATTCTCCATTATTTACTTCAAATTCTAAATCTTTTAAATTACCCATTCCAGCTGCTGCTAAATCTCTAGCAATACCTCTGACACCCAAACAATCACCTCTATTTGGAGTAATTTCAATTTCTATAATTGGATCATTTAAGTGCATAATATCTGTAACTGACAAACCAAGTACTGATGAACTATCTAGTTCAATGATTCCATCATGTTTTTCAGATAAAGTTAACTCTTTTTCTGAACATAGCATGCCAAAGGATTCTTCTCCTCTAATTTTACCTTTCTTTAATTTTAATTTTAGACCAGGAATAAATGTGCCTATATTTGCAAATACACTTTTCATACCTAACTTGACATTAGGAGCTCCGCAAACAACGCTAAAAGTATTTTTACCATCAAATACTTTACAAACATTAAGTTTATCTGCATTTGGGTGTCTTTTTACGTCTACAATTTCTACTGAAATAAAACTTTTTAGATCTTCTGCCAAATTAACAATTGATGCGACCTCTAAACCAAGTTTAGGTAGTGTCTCTAAAATCTCTGATAAATCTTTATCCGTTTCTAGATGATCTAGTAACCATTTCCATGTAAATTTCATGAAAATACACCATTCAATCCGAAATGTAAGCTTGGGTTGTCAACAGGTATAAATCCATAATGTTTTAGCCACCTTAAATCACTATCATAAAAGGGTCTTAAGTCAGGAATACCATACTTTAACATAGTAAGTCTTTCTAAACCCATTCCAAATGCAAAACCTTGATATTTTCTTGGATCAATACCAACTCCCTGTAAAACTCTTGGATGAACCATACCTGATCCTAAAATTTCTAACCACTCTTCTCCTTTGCCTATCACGAGACTACCGTCGTTTTCTTTTGTACAACCAATATCTACTTCTGCTGATGGTTCTGTAAAAGGAAAATAGCTTGGTCTAAAACGAACTGGTAAATTGTCTTGATTAAAATAAGTTCTGCAAAATTCTATTAAACAACCTTTTAAATGACCCATATTCATATTTTTGCCAAGCACTAGGCCTTCACATTGATGAAACATAGGAGAGTGCGTGGCATCATGATCAGATCTATATGTTCTACCAGGTATAATATACCTTATTTCATCAAAATTTTTTAGATCAATTTTTTCCATTGTTCTAATTTGAACTGGACTAGTATGTGTCCTTAAAACTTTCCTTTGTCCATTAATATCTGGTTGAAGATAAAATGTATCATGCTCTTGACGCGCTGGATGTTCTTCAGGAATATTCAATGCAGTGAAGTTATAATAATCACTTTCAATATCAGGACCGTCTACAATAGAAAAACCCATGTCTGCAAAAATAGCACATAATTCTTCTATTGTTCTAGAAAGAGGGTGTAAAGTACCCATCTCAGCCTCATAAGGCGTAAGAGAAACGTCTATTTTTTCTGATTTAAGTTTTTGTTTTAAATGTTCTTTATTAAAAAAATTTTTTTTATCTTGAATTAGTTTATTTATTTTGTTCTTTATATCGTTTAAATAAGCACCAATTTCTTTTTTTGTTTCTATATCAAAATCTTTAATATTTTTTAAATATAAAGTGATCGAGCCCTTTTTCCCTAAAGAATTTATTCTAATATTTTCAAGCTCTGATGTTGTTTTGGAATTAGATATACCAGATGAAATATCGTTTAATAATTTTAGAATGTCTTCCTTTAATTCAGAAATCATAATCTATATAAAACCTAATCTAATGAATTTGCAATAATATAAGTTGCTTATTGGAAATTTAAGATATTAAGCCGAAGCAGATTTGGCCTTAGAAACTAACTGTTCAAAGGCTAATGGTTCGTGAACAGCTAGATCAGACAACATTTTTCTGTCAATTTCAATACCTGCTAACTTAAGTCCATTCATAAATCTTGAATAATTTAAACCATGTAAACGTGATCCAGCATTTATTCTCTGTATCCAAAGCCCTCTAAAATTACGTTTTTTATTTCGACGGTCTCTGTATGCATATTGGCTGGCTTTTTCAACGGCTTGAGTAGCGACTGTAAATAAATTTTTTCTTGCTCCATAATAGCCCTTAGCAGCTTTAATTACTTTCTGGTGTCTTGCATGGGATGTAACACCTCTTTTTACTCTAGCCATAAACTAACTCCTCTAGGCGTAAGGTATGAATTGTTTGACAATCTTTGCATCAGATTCATTTAGTATCATTGTACCACGAGCTTGTCTTTTCATTTTTTGAGATCTTTTGCGAAGATTATGGCTCAAAAATGCGGGATTACCCTTAACTTTACCAGTTGATGTAAGACTAAATCTTTTTTTAGCACCACTTTTGGTTTTTAATTTAGGCATAATAATCTCATAATAAATATTTTAATAATAAGAAGCTTATACATAAGCATATGTAAGTTAGCAATAGAAAGTTGAATTTTGTTTAAAAAATTAAATTAAAGACTACTTTGGAGCTAAAATCATTACCATTTGTCTTCCTTCTAATTTAGGCACTGTTTCAACCTTACATAATTCATCTGTCTCTTCTTGAACTCTATCTAATACAGTTGCACCTAAAGTTTGATGAGCCATCTCTCTTCCTCTAAACCTTAAGGTTATTTTTACTTTATCACCATTATCAATAAATTTTTTCACTTGTTTCATTTTAACAATGAAATCATTGTTATCAATATTTGGTCTAAGTTTAATTTCTTTAACTTCAATAATTTTTTGTTTTTTTCTTGCTTCATTTTTTCTTTTTTGGGCTTCGTATTTAAACTTACCATAATCAAGGATTTTACAAACAGGTGGGTCCACATTCGGTTGGATCTCTACTAGATCTAGGCTAAGATTATCTGCAATTTTCAGCGCTTCATTAATGGGTATCACACCCAGTTGTTCCCCATCTGCTCCTATACAACGGACACTATCAGCTCTAATCAACTCATTAATCCTAGGTCCATCTTGACCAGGTGGAGTATTATTTAATCCAACTATATGAAAATCTCCTTTATTGTTTAATTTTCAGATACTAATACAACATTTTAAAGAAATTTGTTAATAAATTTCAAAAAAAATAGTTAACAAAGCAACAATTCATGTATTTTGCACTTCAATGCCTAACTACTTCAATTTTAATTTGTTGCTCTTATTTATCTCAAGTTTTGGGTATCTCAAGTTTAAAACCATAAAATGCACCTTCACTAGGATTTAATTTATAGTTAAAACCTACAACTTCTATTGCTATTTAATTTGCTTTTTTCCCCTTTATCCAATTTAATATCAACATCTACTGAATACCGTTTTTTTAGTTGACCTAAATACAAAGTGTTATAATGTTACTCATATTGTTAATCAATATATTTATGAGCACAAGCATAGAAAATCATATGAGAGCCCAATTACTGTTCTACATTATCTTTAAAAATGATATTTCTGTTCTCTCGCAAAGCATAATGTTTACCGATATTGTCTTCAAAGATGGCAATATCCACCAGACCGTTCAATTTCACGAAATTCTTCATAATTTTAAATCATGACAAGCGATAACCAAATGAACACTCTAAAAATTTATAGCTACCTTAACCGTAAAAAAAAGAGCCTGTAATATGATCACAATCACACTCCCCGATGGCAACACCCTTGAATTCAACGCTGGAATAACAGGTCTGGAGGTTGCAGAAAGTATTGCAAAATCCATGGCCAAAGCTGCAATTGCGGTTGATCTAGATAACCACCTTCATGATCTATCTTTTGGTATTGAAAAAAATTGCACGATGAAAATTATTAAACGCGAAGATGATCGGGCTTTGGAACTGATCCGACACGATGCAGCACATGTAATGGCCGAAGCAGTACAAGAACTATTCCCAGGAACACAAGTCACAATTGGCCCAGCGATTGAAAACGGATTTTATTATGATTTCTATCGAAAAGAGCCATTTTCAGCTGAAGATCTACCTAAAATCGAAAAGAAAATGCACCAGATAATTGAACAAAATCAACCCTTCACTCGCGAGATATGGAGCCGTGAGGAGGCTATTGAATTTTTCAAAAATAAAGGCGAACACTTCAAGGTAGAACTAATTGAAGATCTTCCCGAAGACGAAACTATCACAATTTATAAGCAAGGCGAATGGCTTGATTTATGCCGTGGGCCTCATATGCCAAGCACTCGCAGTATAGGCACGGCTTTCAAACTAATGAAAGTTGCCGGGGCTTACTGGCGCGGCGATTCCAACAAGCCTATGCTCAGCCGAATTTATGGAACGGCATGGCGCACTCAAGAAGAACTCAATGCGCATTTACACCAGCTGGAAGAAGCAGAAAAGCGCGACCATCGTAAATTGGGTAAAGAAATGGAACTATTTCATTTTCAGGATGAAGCACCCGGCCAGGTGTTCTGGCACCATAAAGGCTGGACGATGTATACAGAACTCCTAGCCTATATGCGTCAAAAAGTCCGTAACCATAATTATATCGAGGTTAATACTCCACAAATGCTAGATTCCCGTTTCTGGCGAGCCTCCGGACACTGGGAAAAATACCGTGAAAATATGTTTATTATCAATGAAGACGGGCAGGGTGAAAAAGACAAAAATCCTTATGCTTTGAAACCAATGAGTTGCCCCGGTAATGCGCAGCTTTATAATTTTGGTGTTAAATCCTACCGGGAACTTCCTATCCGCATGGCAGAATTCGGACGCGTGTTTCGGCAGGAAGCCTCCGGCGCACGACATGGACTCATGCGTGTTCAAGCCTTCACGCAGGATGATGCGCATATTTTCTGTACTGATAAGCAGCTTGAAGATGAAGTCATTGCCATGTGCGATCTAATTAGAGAAGTCTATACCGATCTTGGCATGGCCAAAAACATCGTGATCAATTTCTCAACACGCCCAAAAGAACGTATTGGATCGGATGAGGACTGGGATCGTGCTGAGGAAGCATTACAAAAAGTGCTGGAACGTATCGGCATGAAATGGGTGCTTAATGCTGGAGACGGAGCATTTTATGCTCCAAAGCTTGATTTTATTCTTACTGATGCGATTGGTCGTGAGTGGCAATGCGGCACCATTCAAGTTGATATGAACATGCCAACCCGTCTTGAGATGAGCTATATCGGCGAGGATGGCCAACGCCATACACCCCACATGATACACCGCGCTATTCTTGGATCTGTCGAGCGTTTTATCGGCGTTTTGATTGAGCACTATGCTGGCAAATTACCACTCTGGCTTGCCCCTGTACAAGTTGTTGTGGCTACCATTACCGGGGACACTGAAAGCTACGCTAATAAAGTAAAAGATGCTCTAATAAAAGTTGGTATTCGCGCTGAATTAGATATACGCAATGAGAAAATCGGTTATAAAGTACGGGAACATTCCAGCAAAAAAGTGCCTGTTATTTTCGTATTGGGCAAAAAGGAGAGCTCAGATAATAGCGTGGCCATTCGCCGCCTCGGTTCTCGGGGGAATGAAACTATGAACATGAAAGATGCTGTAGCTTTAGTGAAAAATGAAACAAAGCCACCATTATAAAATAACAAGGCTACTATAATTAATTTTAATTATAGTTCTAATTATACCACTAGCTGTTCCTCTTATATTCTGCAATACATTGTTTATATAATGATAAAGTCAGATTGCACATTTTTTCATGGCTATAATTTTTAGATACATATTTTTTTGCGAATTCACCAATTCTCTCTCTCTTTTGTGGCTTTAAAGATAACGCATATGAAATTTTTTCAGATAAACTTTCAATATTAATAGGCTCTGCTAGAAAACCAGTTTTTCCATCAATAATAGTTTCTGAAGCTCCACCATGATCAAAAGCTATCGCGATTTTTCCCAAAGCTTGTGCTTCTAAAATAATTCTTCCAAAAGGTTCAGGAGTTAATGATGGCATAATTATTAAGTCACCTAAAATCATTGCAGCTTGTATATCCATAGTTGATTTAATAAGCTTTATTTTAGTTTCTAGCCTTGAATTTATAATTTTCTTAATTAACGTATTTTGAAATTTTTCATTACCATCACCAGCACCAATAAAAACACATTGAAAATCATATTTAACTTTTGATAGAGCTTTTATAAGAACTTGATAACCTTTCCACATCGCAGGCCTTGCAGCCATAATTATAACAGGAACATTATCTTTTAAATCTAAAAGCTTTGATTGAGCAATTATTCTCTCAGGATTTATTTTACTTGTATTAAATAGGTCTAAATCAACGCCTCTATGAATAATTTTAATTTTACTGCTTACTTGTGGAAAAGAATATTTAATGCTTTCTTCAATATGCTTTGAAATAGCAATTATCGAATTTCCTTTAGTTAAAATACTATTATAATATTTTTTTAAAAAATTTGCTTTCCTAAACCTCATGTGAACTGAAGTAATAATTGGTATATCTAGGACAGGTCCAAGTGGCACACCAATCCAAGCAGGTGCACGAGAACAAAAGTGAATTAAATCTACATTTTCACTTTCCAATATAATTTTTAATTGATTTCTAATTTTAGGCCATTTAAGTGGGTTTTTCGTATGAACATCAAGAGCGTAATGAATTCCCCCATTTCTAGTTATTTGAGAAACCATATACCCACCAGAGGAAATAACAATTGACCTGAAATTTTTATTAACAAGTGCTTTAGAAATTTCAACAACACCTCTTTCAACACCACCTGTATTTAATGCTGGTAAAATCTGGACTATGGTATATTTTCTTTTATTCATATTTATTGACCTTGAATTGAACGGATTTATAAATGACAAGTTTTATTAATACATCAGAAGGTAATACAATAGCATATAACCAAATAATAGGAAAAAACACAGGTATCGTATTTTTAAGTGGTTATAACTCAGATATGCATGGCAACAAAGCATTATATATAGAAAAATGGGCTAAAGAAAATAATCATAGCTTTTTAAGATTTGATTATTCTGGTCATGGTCAATCTTCAGGGAAACTAGAAACAACATGCTTTTCTGATTGGTATCAAGATTCTGAGTATATAATTAATAAAAAAACAAAAGATAAGCAAATTTTAATTGGATCATCAATGGGTGCTTGGATAATGCTTATGTTAGCAAAACGGATTCCAAACAAGATTTCAGCAATAATTGGTCTGGCGCCAGCTCCAGATTTCCCTAAAATATTAATTTGGGACAAAATGACAGGAGATGAAAAAAGAAAATTAATAAAAAATAGAAAAATAAGTATAAAATATGAAGATGGATCAAAAAATGATTTTTCATACAAATTAATTAAAGACAGTTTTAAAAACCTTACTTTATTAGAGAATATATATTTTAATGGTTCTGTTTACTTATACCATGGGATGGCTGATGCTTCTGTGCCGTACGATTTGAGTATAAGAATAATTAAGACTTTCACAGGGACGAAAGATGTTAAATTATTGTTAGAAAAAGAAGCAGGACATAGACTATCTGAAACACATCAATTACAAAACATTACTGATATTATTCAAGAAATAAAAAATAAATTGTGATTAAAAATCAATATTTCTATAATTCTCATGAGGATTTAAACCAACAATTTGGTCTTTTAACAACGTTTTAAATGAGGGCCTTGACTTAATTTTAAAATACCATTCTCTTATATTCTCATAACTTTTTAGATTTAATAACCCCAAATAATCCAAAACTGAAAAATTAGCTGCAGCTAGAAAATCTAAATAAGTTAACTCATCTTTGATAAAATAATTTTTACTATTTAGCAAATAATTGAAATATTGAATATGAAAATCCAAATTTTGAAGAGCTACTCTTATGTTCTCACTATTTGGAGATATGTTATCAACTATTCTTGAAAATACCTTTTCATAAATAATTGGATCGAATACTTCTTTTTTAAAAATTACTTCAAACCAGTGAACTAATCTATTTATCTCAGCTTTTTCTCTATAATTGTCCACTAATAATTTAGGTCTTAATTCAAGATCTTTAATATATTCAATGCAAGAATTTGCTCCAATAATTGGAAAACTTTCTTCATTTACTAGAACAGGTAGATGACCAGCTGGATTAATTTTAAGAAAGTCTTTTTGAGGTTTCCAAAAATTTTCTAGCTGAGTTTCATATCTGATATTATGTTCTTCTAGTATAAGCCTGATATACCTTGAGGATGAACATAAATAATAGTGATGAAGGGTGAACATAATTTAGTTGTTTTGTTGAAAGTATTTTTATTTTTTAGGTTATTAGAAATAGAGTCTCTTTTGTTTCTGTAATTGGTAGTTAGCCATATTTTAATACATCTAATTGCTTAACAAGCCTTTTTATTAATAACCCTATAAAAATTTCATTTCAAATCAAAATATTCTTAATAGAAAAGTGTAATGTAAATTCAAAAATTGCTACTAATTTGGTAATGCTGACTTTCCCATAAGAAATTCATCAATAGATCTTGCACACTGTCTACCTTCTCTTATAGCCCAAACAACTAAAGATTGTCCTCGTCTTGAGTCACCTGCAGCAAAAAACTTATCAATAGAAGTTTTGTATTCAGTGTCATTAGCATCTAAATTACCAGCAGGTGTAAGTTTAACACCTAAATTATTTATTAAACCTTCATGAATAGGGTGCACAAAACCCATAGCAAGCAATACAAGATCTGCTTCAAAAGAAAACTCAGTACCTTTGACTTCAGTCATTTTCATTCTACCATCAGTGTCTTTAGACCACTCAACTTTAACGCAATTAAGCTTTCTCACTTTTCCTTCGTCACCTTCAAATGATTTTGTTAAAACAGACCAATTTCTATCACAACCCTCTTGATGAGATGTTGAGGTACGAAGTTTTAGTGGCCAATTAGGCCAAGTTAAAGCTTTATTTTCTTTTTCTGGAGGTTGATCAAGTAATTCAAGTTGGGTTACAGACTTGGCTCCTTGTCGGTTAGAGGTGCCAACACAATCTGATCCTGTATCACCACCTCCAATTACAAGAACATTTTTTCCCTTTGCTGTAATTTCTATTTTGGGATCAATTTTATTGCCTGCAACTCTATCGTTTTGTTGAGAAAGGAATTCCATAGCAAAATGAACACCTTTAAGCTCTCTTCCATTAACAGGTAAATCTCTTGGATTTTCTGATCCTCCGCAAAAGGCAATAGCATCAAAATTTTTATTTAATTCTACAATTTTAATATCTTTACCAATATTAGAATTAACTCTAAATTCTACACCCTCTGCTTCCATTTGAGACATTCTTCTGTCAATCAAATGTTTTTCCATTTTAAAATCAGGAATACCAATCCTCAAAAGACCTCCAATCCTTGCATTTTTTTCAAAAACTACAACAGAGTGACCTGCTCTAGCTAATTGTTGAGCACAAGCTAAACCAGAAGGACCAGAACCAATTACTGCGACTTTCTTACCAGTTTTGTTATTACTCACTAGAGGTTTAATCCATCCTTCTTCCCATCCTTTATCAACAATAGAACACTCAATTGTTTTAATTGCTACAGGATTATCTGTAATATTCAGAGTACATGATGCTTCACATGGTGCCGGACATATTCTACCCGTAAATTCAGGAAAATTATTTGTTGATTGCAATAAATTCAAGGCTTCTTTCCATCTGTTATTGTAAATCATATCATTCCAATCAGGAATAAGATTGTTTACAGGACAACCTTGGTGACAATAAGGGATACCGCAGTCCATACATCTAGCGCCTTGCTCTGATACTTTAGTCGTATCAATGGGAATTAAAAATTCTCTAAAATGTTTTATTCTATCTTCAACCGGCTCGTAATCTCTTTCAACGCGGTCTAGTTCCATAAATCCAGTTACCTTACCCATATCATTCTCCAGCAATTCTATTCAGTACTTTATTATCTTCTTTAATTTTTTGTTTTCTTTCGTTTAAAGCTCTCTTAAAATCAAAAGGGGTTATTTTATAAAAAAGATTTAGATATTTACTCCAATCATTTAAGATCAATTTGGCTTTTTCGCTTTTAGTATATTTTAGATGTCTTTGAATTATTAATTTTAATCGTGCTTCATCAAAATCAAGTAAATCATTATCAATGTCTTTTGCTGAGGGGGTGTCTAGGTTTTTTAAACTCTGCAATTTCTCTAAACCTACCATAGCTTTATTACACTTTGATTCAAATGTATCATCTTCATCTAAAATATAGGCTATACCACCAGACATCCCAGCTGCAAAATTCCTACCTGTTTTTCCAAGTACAATTACAACACCACCTGTCATATATTCACACCCATGATCACCACAACCTTCAACAACAGCCGTAGCACCCGAGTTTCTAACTGCAAAACGTTCTCCTACAACTCCTCTTAGATAACATTCTCCAGAGATTGCACCATACAAAAGCGTGTTTCCAGCAATAATATTATTTTCAGGAATAATTTTACTTGTTTCGTGAGGACTAATGGATATTCTACCACCTGATAGGCCTTTACCTAAATAATCATTAGCATCACCTTTTAAGTTAAAATTAACACCTTTTGATAACCAAGCTCCAAAACTTTGGCCAGCGTTCCCTATAAAATCAACATTTATTGTATCCTTGGGCAATCCATTATGACCGTACTTTTTTGCTATAACTCCTGATAACATTCCACCAACAGTTCTATTAGTATTTACAATTTTTGATGAAATATTTACTTTTATTTTATCTGATATAGCTTTTTTTGATTTAGAAATTAATTCATTATCAAGAGCAAGTTCTAACCTATGGTTTTGTTCTTTTGAATTATAGAAAGTCTCATCTTTCTGTTTTTCCAAACTCACAATAAGCTTTCTTAAATCCAATCCGTGAGCTTTCCAGTGTTCTTCTGCACCATTAAAATCAATAAGATCTCTTCTTCCAATTAAATCGTTAAACTTCCTAATACCTAGCTCTGCCATTATTTCTCTTACTTCATTAGCAATGAAAACAAAAAAATTAACAACATGGTCGGGTGTTCCAGTAAAATTTTTTCTAAGTTCTGGATCTTGTGTAGCAACACCTACAGGACAAGTATTTAAATGACATTTTCTCATCATTATACAACCTTCAGAAATAAGAGCGGCAGTTGCAAACCCAAATTCATCAGCACCTAAAATTGCTCCAATTACAACATCTCTTCCAGTTCTTAACCCTCCATCAACTTGAACAGCTATTCTTTCTCTTAATCCATTCATGACAAGTGTTTGATGGGTTTCAGCTAAACCAGTCTCCCAAGGACCACCGGCATTTAACAATGATGTAATTGGACTAGCTCCAGTACCACCATCATTTCCTGAAATAGTTACGTGATCAGCATAAGCCTTACTAACTCCAGCAGCGACGGTTCCAACACCAATCTCAGATACCAGTTTTACAGAAACTCTAGCTTTTGGATTAACATTTTTAAGATCATGTATAAGTTGAGCTAAATCTTCAATTGAATAAATATCGTGATGAGGTGGTGGTGATATTAAACCAACACCTGGTGTTGAATGTCTAATTTTAGCAATAAATTCATCAACTTTTCCACCTGGAAGCTGTCCACCTTCACCTGGCTTAGCGCCTTGTGCCATTTTGATCTGAATGTCAGTCGCGTTTGATAAATATTCAGTTGTAACCCCAAATCTTCCGGATGCAACTTGTTTTATTCTGGAGTTCATAGAATCACCATTAGAAAGAGGAACAAATCTTGATGTCTCTTCTCCACCCTCACCTGTGTTAGATCTTCCTCCAAGACGGTTCATCGCAATTGCTAAGGTTGTGTGAGCTTCTGTCGATATTGATCCAAGTGACATAGCACCTGTAGCAAATCTTTTAACTATTTCAGATGTAGGTTCTACTTCATCAACATTTATAGGTTTTGATTTATTTGTAAACTTAAATAAACCTCTTAAATTTTTTAATTTAATTGAGTGGTCGTTAATTTTCTTAGAATATTTTTTGAAAGTATCATAGTTAGCACTTCTAACTGAATGTTGAAGCATTCCAATTGTTTCAGGAGTCCAAACATGTTCTTCACCTCGAATTCGAAAGCTTAAATCACCACCAACATCAAGATCATTAGACAATATTGGAGAATCACCAAAAGCTAATTCATGTCTATTCTCTGTTTCTATTTGAATTTCTTTTAAGTCAATACCTTCAACTTTTGATGACGTGCCGCAAAAGTATCTATCAACAAGATTAGAAGAAAGACCTACTGCATCAAAAATTTGAGCACCAGAATAAGATTGATATGTAGAAATACCCATTTTAGACATTACTTTAAGCATGCCTTTTGTTACCGCTTTGGTATATTTTGTGTAAGCTTCTTTTTCTTCAATTTCCTGATTATAATTTTTTACTATGTTTGATAAGGTATAAAAAGCTAAGTATGGGTTTATTGCCTCTGCTCCATAACCTGCAAGAAGACACAGATCATGAACCCTTCTTGCTTCTCCAGTTTCTATTATTAATCCTACTTTTGTTCTTAAACCTTTTTTTATTAAATGGTGATGTACTGAGCTCGTAGCAAGTAATGCTGGAATTGCAATATTGTTTTGATCAACTTCTCTATCTGATAAGATAATTATATTACAAGCATTGCTATTTATAACTCTTTCAGCTTCAATACAAATGCTTTGTAAAAAACTTTCAATTTCTAAATTAGGATTTTCTTTTTTATTATAACAAATACTTAAAGTAACGGACATTAACTTATTAGAAGTAAATTTATTTATATTTCTAATCTTTTCTATATCTAAATTATCTAATATCGGATGGTCAACTTCAATTAACTTTTGATTTTTACCTGATTTAGGATCAAGCAAATTTGGTCTTGGTCCTATGAAATTCATCAAAGACATTACCAACTCTTCTCGAATAGGGTCTATAGGAGGGTTTGTTACCTGAGCAAAATTTTGAAAAAAATAGTCATATAAAAGCCTGTTTTTATCTGATAATGCAGCTAAGGGTATGTCTCTTCCCATGGACCCAATTGGATCTTGTCCCTCTAAAATCATTGGCTCAAGAAAAAATTTGAGATCTTCTTTGTTATATCCAAATGCTTGCTGTAAATCTAATAATAATCCATCTTCTGGCAATGTTTTATTCGTATTAAAATCTATTGATTTAATATTAACTTTCGAATTTTTAACCCAATCGTCATAAGGATGCAAATTAACTAAATTATCCTTAAGCTCTTCATCTGAAATTATTCTTTTTTCATTTAAATCAACCAGAAGCATTTTTCCAGGTTGTAAACGCCATTTTTGAATAATCTTATGTTCTGGAATATCTCTAAGAACTCCTACTTCTGACGACATTATAACTAAGTCATCATCTGTTACGACATACCTAGCTGGTCTTAAACCATTTCGATCTAAAGTAGCTGCAACTTGAACACCATCAGTAAAAGCCATTGCAGCTGGTCCATCCCATGGCTCCATTAATGCAGAGTAATATTCATAAAATGAAGATCTTTTTGGATCCATTAATGAGTTATCTTTCCAAGCTTCAGGTATCATCAGCATCATTGCATGAGGTAGTGAATAACCACCCATTACAAGAAGTTCTAAAGCATTATCAAATGTTGCTGAGTCTGATGGTGATTTTTCTATAACTGGCCATAATTTCTTTAGATCATCTCCTAAAAGTTCAGAATACATGCTGTATCGTCTAGAGTTCATCCAATTTGTATTTCCTTTGACAGTATTAATCTCACCATTATGACATAAATATCTAAAAGGTTGGGCTAGTCGCCAAGAAGGGAATGTGTTTGTTGAAAACCTCTGATGGAAAAGAGCTATAGCGGTTTTGAAATTCTTATTTTGAAAATCAATATAAAACTTTGATAGGTTTGGTGCTAACACCATTCCTTTAAATATTATGGTTCTCGTCGAAAGTGATACAATATAGAAATCATCACAATCATCTTGGAGTTCTTCTTGAAGTAAGAAAAGGCTTTGTTTTCTAATTACATATAATTTTCTTTGAAATTCTTTTTCAGTTTTTGTGTTTTTTCCTTTTTGAATAAAAATTTGCCTAATGATTGGCGCATTATTTTTTACAGTTTCTCCTAAGACAGAATCATCAACTGGAACATCTCTCCATCCAATTAGAGATTGGCCTTCTTTTTTGATTGCTTCTTCAAATGATTTGATTGCAGAACTAGCTCTATTTTTTTCTGGAGGAAGGAAAATCATGCCGACCCCATAATTACCAATTTCTGGAAGTTTAATATCAGTCTTTAAAAATTCTTCTTTAAAAAAATCATGTGGTATTTGAATTAAAATACCAGCACCATCACCCGCTAAAGGATCAGCCCCAATAGCACCCCTATGGTCAAGGTTATGAACAATTTCCAAGGCTTGATGAACTATCTCATATTTGGGTTCATTTTTAATATTTGCAATAAAACCAAAACCACAATTATCATGTTCGTTATCTGATTCATATAAACCATATTTTTCAGGAAACCCCATTTTGTTCAATTTTTTAATACTCATTTAATTCCTGTAAATCTATAAAATCAACCATCTATGGTTAAAGCTTAATATATTTATTCCCTAATGAAGAATGTGGAACATAGAGAATTTACATATATTTGTAAAATTATTCATTATATGTCAGATATGCATAAATTGCATTACAAAATTGATTAACGAATTAATTAATTATCTCTGCTTCTTTAATCATAAAATCCTTAAATGCCTTAATTCTAGAATCATTTCTCAACTCATAATTAAAACATAAAGAAATTGACATTTTAGGTCCTTCTAGTTGGGATAAAATTTCTGTTAATTCTATCATTTCAAATTCCATCCAATCTGGTAATGAGGCTATTCCCATACCAACTTCAGTAGCCTTTGCTATTCCATATATACTAGAAACCTCTAAAATTGGCTTTCTTGGTCTTTTATTTTCTTTTCCAATTGTTAATAGCCAATTCAATCGATGTCTATCAAGAGGGGGTTGTGCATCTTCTCCATAAGATATTATTTTATGATTATCTAAATCAGTACTAGTTTTTGGATATCCATTTTTAGAAATATATTCATTTGATGCAAATATCTTATATCTACAGTCAGCTAATTTAATTTGAATATCGTCTTGAGAAACGCTGGGTGTCATTCTAACCTCAATATCAGAGTTAAAATTGGTAACTCGAGGCTCAGAATCTCTTAAGCTAAGTGCAACATTTATTTCTGGAAATAAATTTTTGAATTTTGACATTCTAGGAGCAACCCATAGAGCCCCAAACGCATTTGTAGCACTAACATTCAATCTACCCGATGGAACGTCCATATCCTCAAGAAGTTGGTTGTGAGTCTTGCTTATATCAGAGGCTAAAATTTGAACAGAAGAAGATAATCTCATACCGGCTTTAGTAAGAGAAATACCATCTGAGTTTCTTAAAAAAAGTCTAACACCTAATTCATTTTCTAGTGCCTTCATTTGTCTGCTCAATGCAGACTGACTCATTTGCAAGATATAAGAAGCTTCGGTAATATTTCGAGTTTGGGCAACAATGTTAAATAATCTTAATCTATCCCATTTCATAAATGACCTCTATGCTCTGTTAAATTTCTTAATAATATTTTTAATACACATCTAATAAGTATCTTTTTTCTTTTTTTAACATTTTTAAATATTCTAAAGCTTTTTTATCGTCACATTTAAGCTCTTTAGAAATTAATTTTATAATTGTTAATTCAACATCTTTAGCCATTTTTTGGGCGTCTCCACATATGTATATTATTGCACCATTTTTTAACCATTGGAAAAATTCATTACTTCTTTCGTAAATTTTATCCTGCACATAAATTTTGTTATCCTGATCTCTTGAAAAAGCAGTATCTAAATTATTCAAAATTTTTTCTTCAACAAAATTTGAAATTTGATCTTCATATATAAAATCATTTTTCTTAGTCTGAGCACCAAAGAATAACCAATTTTTTCCATCACTCTTTAAATATTTTCTTTCTTGTATAAAAGATAAGAAGGGTGCTAGGCCTGTACCAGGACCAATCATAATTATTGGCTTATTTTGATCATCAGGCAATTTGAACAATTTATTAGGAATTAAAAAAATTTTTACTTTATCACCTAATTCACAATTATCAGATAAAAATGTTGTGCAAACACCACCATAATTCCTAGTTTTTTTTTGCCATCGTTGAGTAGAAACAGTTAAATGCACTGAGTTTTTAAAAACTAAGTTACTTGAAGCAATAGAATAAGCTCTATGTTGAAGTGGTTTTAAAAGGGTTAAGAAATGTAATACATCAAATTTAAGATTTTGATCCAAATTCATGAAATCTAAAACATCTTTTCCATATTTAAAATCCATCAATATATTTTTGTTTTTTGAAGTTAAAGAATGATTTAGTGCATTATGATTAATATTATCGTTAACAAATTTTATTAATCTGTTCGTTGGTGTAAGAATCTCAAATTTTTTTTCTAATAAATCATAAATGTTAAGATTATACCCTTCGGGTGTATATTCAGGATTTATTTGTAATCTATTTATAATAGCTCTTACTAAAGTACTATTATTTATTGGGAAAATTCCTATGCTATCTCCAGGTTGATAAGTAATACCACTATCACCAAGAGAAATTTCATAATGAAAAACTTCTTTGTTTGACTGTTTTCCAGATAAAAGTTTTTTAGAAGTGATTTTAGCTAAATATGGGTTTTGTTTATTCCAATTCATGCAATTACAGCTTAAAAAATTTTAAAAGAAATTAAAATAATTATTAATCCTATTTTTAATTAGATATTATCAATATATAAGATAAATAAAGTTTATGTAAAAGATAGAGTTTAAAATGGCTTTAGAAATAATAATTATTTTATCATTAATTCAAGGAATTACAGAATTTTTACCTATTTCATCTAGTGCCCATCTAATCATAATACCTGAATTTTTTTTAAATATAGATTCCAGCAGAGGATTTGAAGTATCTCTTCACTTTGGGTCTTTATTAGCTGTAATATATTATTTAAAAAAAGATTTAATGAAAATAATTTCAGATACAATGTATTTTAAAATAGATAACGAAGGCTTTATTATTTTAAAAAATCTGATAATTAGCACTATACCCGTTATCATTGTAGGATTTTTGGTTCATATAAATAATTTTGATATAATTAGAAGTTTAGAAGTCATTGGATGGACCACCTTAATATTTGGAATATTATTAGGTATAGCTGACAGAAATCTTAAAATAATAAAATATTTTAAAAGTTTGAATTTAAAGGACGCACTAGTAATTGGCATTGCTCAGACACTAGCAATTATTCCTGGAACCAGTAGATCTGGAATTGTTATAACTGCTGGATTATATATGGGTTTCAGCCGTTTTGATGCGTCTAAATATTCTCTTTTATTATCAATCCCAGTTATAATAGCCGCAACTACTTTGGAAAGCATAAACTTGTTCATCGAAAAAGGTTTCTTTTTTAATAATGAAATGATTATGGGTATTATTTTAAGTTTTTGCGTCGCCTTAATTACAATTACGTTATTTATGAAATGGATTAATAAAGCTTCACTTAAAATTTTCGTAGCATATAGAATTATGCTTGGGATTCTGATCTTAATATATGCTTACATTTAACTTAGTTTTATTAATATATTTTAAGAAGCTCAGTTTTCATGTCGGATATTTTAATACCTAAATCTTTTAACCCAGGTAAACCATTCTTTAATATATTATCTGTTTTAAGAAGTATCATCTGATCTACTGTAAAAGGAGGTTTAGGTAAATTTTGTAAAAAAAAAGCAGGTACCATCATGAGTTTTGGATTGAGCGGAATAAGTAATCTTTTAATATTTTTAATATCTAATAAGATTTTTAACAATTCTTCAAAGGAGTAAATTATCTCTCCTCCTAGTTCATAAATATTATTTTTATTTTTTCTATCTTTTAATAATTTTATTATTGCTTTTGCGACATCCTCAACAAAAACTGGTTGGAATTTTGTTGATCTAGAAATTACAGGCAAAATAGGAGAAAATTTAGACATTTCTGAAAACTGTCCAAAAAAATTATCACCTTTACCAAAGAGTAAAGAAGGTCTTAAAATTTTTCCATTGGGAAAATGTTCTAGCAATTGCTTTTCACCCTCTGCTTTACTTCTAGAATATTTACTTTCAGAATTCGTAGATACACCAAGTGCAGAAACATGAATTAAAGTATTTAATTTATGTTTTAGAGAAATTTTTCCTAAAAAAGCAGGAACATCTGTATGTACTCTAAAAAAATCACCACTTTTATTTTCAAAAAGAATACCACATAAATTGATTATACAATCTACATTTTTAATATTTTCTTCAATGATATTTAAATTGTTAATATTCCACTGAATACATTTAAAATTATTATCAGGAAAAATTTTGTTTAAATTTTTTTGATAATTTTTTTTTCGTGTAAATAAAATTATTTCAGCATTTTCATTTGAAAGTAATTTCAACAATGATTTTCCTAGAAACCCACTACCCCCAATAACTGCAATTTTTTTATTTATATTTGTTCCCATTGGATTTTCCTTTTATGCTATGTTGAAATATGATTTTGTTTCTAGATTTATTTTACTACTTAATATATTTAGTCATGACACATATTTTTTAAAGTTTTATGGATAATAAATGACTTATTTTTTATATCATGATGACATCTCATCTGAAGTGAAGTTTGGTGATGCTATAGCAATTGACACTGAAACTATGGGACTCAATATTAATAGAGATAGATTATGTTTGATACAGCTATCAAGTGGAGATGGAATTGCTCATCTCGTACAAATATCAAAAAAAAGTTTAGAAAAAGAAGAAAATTTTCCAAATCTTAAAAAAATTTTTAAAAATCCAAATTCAACAAAAGTTTTTCATTTTGCAAGATTTGATATGGCTGTTATTGAAAAAAATATATGTAAATTAAATGGTCCCATATATTGTACAAAAATAGCATCTAAGTTATCAAGAACATTTGGAGCAAAACATGGTCTAGCAGACTTATGCAAAGATCTTTTGAATTTAGAATTAGACAAACAAAATCAAACTTCTGATTGGGGATTAGAAACCCTAAGTGAGGCTCAATTAAAATATGCTGCTTCAGATGTTCTTTATCTTCATCAAATAAAGAATAAGTTAGATCAATTACTTAAACGTGAGAATAAAGACGAAATTGCTAGAAAATGTTTTGAATTTTTAAAAACACGATCAGAATTAGATTTAATTGGATTTGAAAATTTAGATATTTTTGCCCATTGATCAATAAAAACTTAAAAAAATTTTTAGATAAAAATGAAAATAATTAGTGGTAAAACAATCTTCGCTTCTTTAGTCTTTCTCCTCATTATGAGTTTTGTGGTTAATAATTTTTTAAATGACAATGATAACTTCAGACAAAAAAATGAATATAAAAGAAACTCAGAAAATGAACAAAAGATAATTGGTGTTGAAATAAGACAACAAAATAATCAAGGAGATAAATTTTTAATTATTGCTGATACTTTAGAAGAAATAAAATCAAAGGAGAAGAAGGTTATTTTAGAAAATTCTTTAACAACAATTGATCAAAAAGGTATTTTAACTAAAATATCTGCAGGAAATGCAATTATAACAAACGATTACAATGATTTCATTTTTTCAAACAAAGTAAAAATCACAAAGAAAGCAAGAAAATTCACTCTTATCACACAAACATTAACTGGAACTTTTAAAAATGGTAATTATCATACAAATGATAATGTCGATATAGTTTCTGGAGATACCGTAATAGAAGGTAAAGGTATTCAAATTAAAAAAAATGGTGAGTATATAAAAATTAAAGGAAAAGCTACTCTTAAAATGCTTTTATCACAAAAAAATGCCTACTAACAAAATTTTTATTTTTATTTTTATTTTCTTTACTTCATTTTCGAATATAGTCTTTGCTTATACAGACAGTAACAAGTCAGAATTAACGGTAGAAGCTGACGAATCTTTAGAGTGGTTTGAAAAAGAAAAATACTATTTGGCAAAAGGAAATGTTACGTTAAAAAAAAATGGTGTAACATTAAAAGCGAATATTGTTAGAGCAAATTATATTTTTGAAAATGACGAAAATATTTTAAATAAGATAATAGCAAAAGATAAAGTTATTCTCACTAATAAGAGTACTAAAGCAACTGGTCAATATATGACTTACAATTTAAATAAAAAAATTGCAAAAATATCAGGACCATTTCAAACATTTTCATCTAAATCTGGATACATAGAATCAAATAAAAAAATCACTTATGATGATCTAAGAAACACAGCTGAAGCTGAGGGAAACGTTAAAATAATTTTATCCAATAAAACTATAATTTACGCGGATCACATAAAAGCTGATTTTGATCCTAATGATAAATCATTAAAAAAGGCAATTGCCAAGGGAAATGTTATTATTGAAAACAAGGCTAAAAAAAGAAAATCTAAGGCAGATTTGGGGATTTATAATTCAGACAACAAAATGGTTCAACTATCTGGAAATGTGATTATAATTAATCAAAAATCAAAAGTGTCTGGATCAAAAGGGATTACAAATTTAAAAACTGGTGTAAGTAATATTATTGGTGATAAGAAAAATAAGAAACGCGTTAAGGGTGTATTTGCCCCGATAAAAAAACAAAAAAATGGAGATTAAACTGACTAGCTTGGAAGAAGAACTTAAGCGTTTAAAATCACTACCAATAAATGAAAATAATAAGGATTCATTATTTTATGATTTAAATAAAACAGAAACCAAATCCAAGAGCCTTTTACTGAATCAAGAGTTAAAGGTAAACTCTATCTCTAAAACATACCAAAAAAGAAAAGTTCTTGATAAAGTTTCTCTAAAATTAAATAAAGGAGAAGCTGTAGGGTTACTTGGTCCTAATGGTGCAGGTAAAACTACTTGTTTTTATATTATAGCTGGACTTATTGATGCTGATGAAGGAGATGTAATTCTTAATGAAAATCGTATAAATCACTTACCAATGCATATGCGTGCAAAAAAAGGAATTGGTTACCTTCCCCAAGAGTCCTCAATTTTTAGAGGATTGACAGTGGAAGAAAATATTTTATCTATTTTAGAAATACAAGGATATGCAAAAAACCATAAATTTCAGATTTTAGAAGAGTTATTAGCTGAATTTAATATAAACAAAATAAGAAATTCTTATGGAGTAACATTGTCTGGAGGAGAAAGAAGAAGAACAGAAATAGCGCGTGCTTTAGCATCAAATCCTAATTTTATTTTGCTCGATGAACCACTTGCTGGTATAGACCCTATAGCTATTAATGATGTCAGAAACCTAATTCATAAGCTCAAATCAAAAGACATAGGAGTACTAATAACAGATCACAATGTTAGAGAAACTCTTAGCATTGTGGATAGAGCTTACATACTTTTTGATGGATCAGTAATTATGTCAGGTAATCCTAGTGAAATTAAATCTGATAAAAAAGTTAGAGATGTTTACCTTGGAAATAATTTTTAAATGGATATTTTTTATTATAAACTTGACTGTTTAGGAAGTTGATATTATTTAACTGATTTTAAAATAATTACTCCTTAAAATTAAAGGTAAAACATGAATATCAATGATATGTTATCTAATGATGGTTTTCTAATTAATTTTGATGGTACTAGTAAGAAACATGTACTAGAAGAATTAAGTAAGTTAGCTGCAAAAAAACTTAAACTGGATTCTAGAACTTTGTTAGAAAATTTAACAAGGAGAGAAAAACTAGGCTCAACAGCTGTTGGTAATGGTGTTGCCATTCCTCACGCTAATGTAGAAAACATTGATAAACCTTATGTTTTTGTAACAACTTTAGTTACTGGATTGGATTTTAATGCTTCAGACGATCTTCCTGTTGATATCGTTTTTTTATTGGTAGCTCCAAATACAAATGGTTCAGAGCACCTACAATCTTTAGCTCTTATCTCAAGATTACTTAGAAACAAAGAACTGACATCTAAACTTAGAGGTTGTAAAGATACCGACGCAGCTTTTGCAGTAATTTCCCAATCAATTCGTGAAGAAGCTGCATAATATTTCACTTATTTACTTGATTTGAAATTGGTTTTTTGTCAATAAAATTCAAGATTGAATTGATTGCTTCTGTGGCGATATCATTAAAACATTCATCCGTCCAACAAAGAGCGTGTGGAGTAATTATCATATTATCTAATTTCAATAGTTTACTATTCGTTGGAAGAGGTTCTATTTCAGTTACATCTAATCCAGCCCCTGCAATTATTTTACTTTCAATTGCATTTTCCAAATGTCTTTCATTAATTACAGGGCCTCTTGACAAATTAAATATATAAGCACTATTTCTCATGTTTGAAAAAAATTCAGAATTAATCATACCTCTAGTGTTATCATCAAGATTACAAAGTATTACAATAAAGTCACTATTGTTAGCCAAATGAACCAAATCAACTTTAATTGCACCAATTTCAGATAATTGATTTTGAGATTTAAAAGGATCATAAGCTAAAATGTTATTAAAAAAAGGCTTAGACAATTTTATTGTTTCAGCACCTATGTTTCCTGCTCCTATAACTCCCAATGTTTTCCTAGCCAGACCTTTACCCATAAAATTTGTTCTATCATTCCAGTTTCCATCCCTCACAAGAACATCTTTTTGTAATAATTTTCCAGCAACTGCAAATATCATCGTAAGAGCTGCAACAGCAACTGGTCTGCGAACAGCATTAGGTGTGTTCGTTACTATAATATTTTTGTTTTTCATAGCCTGAATGTCAACAGAATCAAAGCCCACTCCAAATCTAGAAATTATTTTTAATTTACAATTTGATTGTGAAACACATTCTGCGTTTGCTTTTGGTAAATTAAGAAGTATTGCATCATATTTTGAAGTCATTGTTGAATCTAATTCAGTTATTGATTTATCCATCCAAGATATTTCAATATCATTTCTGTTTTTTAAAAGATTTAAAGGATCTATTCCAAAGCATGGCTCATTATTATTATTCAACAAATCACCTGAAATACCAACTTTGAACATAAGATTACCCTATCATTTTTGTAGTTAAAATCATTTTAATATTTGCGATATAGCTTTAGATAAAATATTCATTTCCGTTCCAACTGCAATCATGTTAAATCCAAGTTTTTTATAATTTTCTAATTCTTGTTTATTATTTACCATTATTCCAAGACTTTTGTTATTTGATTTTGCAGCAACAACAATCTCATTAATTGCGTCTAAATAAATCTTTGAATTGAAATCTCCAGGTACACCTAAAAAATTAGTTAAGTCGAAATGTCCAACCCATAAGCAATCTACACCGACTATTGACGCTATTTCATTAACATTTTCTAAAGCTGTTTTTGTTTCAATTTGAATAATGTTAATTAGAGATTTATTTGCGTTTTTAATATATAACAAGGGATCTTGATTAATGTAATTATCGTGAGCAAAACCAAAACCAGCACCTCGTTTTCCTTGCGGGGGATACTTAGATGAACTTACAATTTTTAATACATCATCCGGTGTGTTTACCATTGGAGTCATAATACCATAAGCACCTAAATCTAATGCTCTAGCCACATAATTATAACTCACTTCAGGAATTCTGATAAATGGTACTATTTGATGAGCTTTAGATATTAAAGAAAGAGTTTTAAATTGCTCTAATGATAGCCCCCCATGCTCCATGTCAAAAATTATAAACTCACATCCTGAGTTTTTTAATATTATTGGCATTCCAGGACTAAAAAACTCAAAAATCATTGCGCCACGTATTTGATCTAATGATGTAACTTTATTTTTTAAATCCACAGAAATCTCCTTTATATTTGAAAATTTAGTAACCAAGAATTCTTTTTATAGTGTTTGGTGGTTTTTTTCCATTTTCAATACATTTAATAGCATTTACTATTTGCTTAGCCGCAGTTTCTGGATTTGTTTCAGCAGCAACGTGTGGCCAGATTTTGATATTTTTTTGTTCCCAAAGAATACTGTTTTTGGGCAGAGGTTCTGTCTGATAAACATCTAATATTGCTGAAGAAATATGACCAGATTTACAACTTTCTATCAAATGCTCTTCAACCACTTGTTCGCCTCTTCCCGCGTTAATAAAACATGAACCATATTTCATCATTTTAAATGAAGAATTGTTAAAAATACCGAATGTTTCAGGTGTCAATGGTAGAAGGCAAATGTGAATATCACAAGTCTTAAGCAGATCTTTAAACTTATTTTTACCATAATGACAATTTATGCCAGAAATATGTTTTTGTGTTCTACTCCAACCTTTTACTTTAAAACCTAACTGATTGAGATCTTTAGCTACAACACTACCTATTGCCCCAATTCCATAAACAGCAACTTTTAAAGTAGTAAAGTTGATTGCTTTTCTTGGCTTATATATTTTGTTTAATTGTTGATCATAATAACCAAATGTGTCCCTTACATAATTTAGAACTGAAAGAATTACCCAATGACTCATCGATTTCGCCATAAATGGATCAACAATTCTAATAACAGGAATATTGTGGTCAATAATATTATCCTTTAAAATATGGTCTACACCCTGACCTAAAGAAATTAAAGCTTTCAAGTTATTTAATTTTTTAACACTTTGTAATGGGGCTTTCCACAATAGAGCAGTTATTGCTTTACCAGCTTGATCACATAACAAAGGAACTAAATTAATTGATGGGTAGTATGCTTTTAGTCTATTTTCCCATTCGTTTTGAAGCTCAACGTTACTATCTTTGCTGTAAAAAGCTATTATTGGCATTGTTGACGTCCAACATCAAATAACTGATTGAATTGACTGGTAGTTATTTTAAAAACTCCTAGGTAATGGTGGAGCTAAGGGGGCTCGAACCCCTGACCTCTACACTGCCAGTGTAGCGCTCTCCCAGCTGAGCTATAGCCCCAATAATAAAATTATTCTTTATCTTCATCAATTACTTCAACATCAATACTATTATCTTCTGTAATTTGGTCATCTTCAATGAAATTAATATCATCATCTATACCAACTTCATCTTCCGGAATATTTTTTTGATCTTCTTTATTAATATCAACTAAAGGATCATCATCACTCACAACCTCATCATCTGTTTCAATTTCAATATCATCTATGTCAGATATATTCTCTGATAAGTCATTATCTACAACTATTGCTTTAGATGACAAACCTCTTCCTTTTCTGCTTCTTAATAACAAATCAGGATCAAATTCAACAGCTTCAGGACAAGGACAAATGATCGGAGATTTATTGAAATCATAATATTTTTTTCCACACACTTGACAAGTTCTTTTTCTACCCCACTCAGGTTTTGCCATTATAACTCTCCATAATTATTCATAATTATAATCCTATTATGGGATTACACTTAAAAATTTCATTCTGTCAAAAGTTTTTTTAAGAATTTTGTTAACTTTTAATAAATTAAATATATATTGAGAATTTATTCAAAAGGGAAAATTGTATGAACTCCATGTCTTCATGTAAATCTACAAGATTATCAGGTAATATAGCAGTACCTGGGGATAAATCAATTTCTCATAGAGCTCTTATTATAGGATCTTTAGTAACTGGCAAATTGAAAATTAATAACTTGCTAGAGAGTGAGGATGTTATTGCTACTGCAAATGCCTTAAAAACATTAGGTTTAAAAATTAATAAAATTAATAATGTTTGGGAAATTTTTGGAAATGGTATTGGTAATTTATCTGGTTCAAATCATCATTTAGATTTGGGTAATTCTGGAACAGGCTCAAGATTGATTATGGGGCTATTAGCAGGCTCTGACGTTGAAGCTACTATTACAGGAGATGCTTCTTTATCAAAAAGACCAATGAAAAGAATAATTAAACCTTTGTTAAAAACTGGAGCAATATTTAAAGATTCTAATAATGATCATTTACCTATAACAATAAAAGGTAGTAAAATCCCATTACCTATTGAATACCATAGCCCTGTTGCTTCTGCTCAAATCAAATCGAGTATTTTGTTAGCAGGATTGTCTTCAACAGGAAATACAACAGTTATAGAGCCCTCCTTATCTAGAGATCACACTGAGAGAATGTTAAAATGCTTTGGAGCTAACATTTCCTCAACAAAGATGTCTGATCATTCGTGGAAAATTACTTTAGAAGGTTTGCCTGATTTGAAACCATTTGATATCGAAATCCCATCAGATCCTTCAAGTGCAGCATTTCCAATCGTAGCTTCATTAATAACTCCTGATAGTGATATAAAAGTTTTAAATGTATGTGTTAATGATTTGAGAATGGGCTTATATCAGTGCTTAATTGAAATGGGAGCAAATATTTCATTTTCAAATAGAAGACAAATTAATGGGGAACCAGTTGCTGATATCTCTGCAAGTTACAGTATTTTAAATGGTATCACTATTCCTGAGTCAAGAGTTGCATCTATGATTGATGAATACCCGATACTTTCCGTAGCAGCAATAAAAGCAAAGGGGAATACTACTATGAAAGGGATTGAAGAACTAAGATTTAAAGAAACTGATAGAATCAGTGCGATGTGTGAAGGTTTAGGCTTGGTTGGTGTTAATACTATTGAAAATAAAGATAGCATGGTAATAGTAGGTAAAGGACCAAATTGTTCTTTAAACGGAAATTTAACAATCAAATCAAACCTAGATCATAGAATTGCAATGTCATTTTTGTGTTTAGGATTAATAACTGACAATCCAATAATTGTCGAAGATACTGACACTATTAATTCATCTTTTCCAACATTTCTTCAAACAATGAATAAAATTGGAGCCAAAATAAACCAATTATAATAAATTAATTTAATAAAAGAGAATAAATCTTAAATGATGAAAATTGCAATAGATGGAACAGCAGCTTCGGGCAAAGGTACATTGGCTAGAAAATTGGCCGATAAATATGGATTTGTGCACTTAGATACAGGTCTTTTATATAGAAAAGTTGCTAAGGAGCTAATAAAACAAAACAAAAATTCTTCTGAAAGTCTAAAAGAATATGATTATGAAATTGCTAAAGATTTAGATTTTCTAGAATTAAGAAAAGAAGATTTAAGAACAGAAGAAATAGCTAAGTTAGCCTCTTTAATTGCAACTCAGTCTAAATTAAGAGAAATATTGGACTTAAAACAAAAACAATTTGTTGATGAAAGCAAAAATAAATTTTCTGGGTGCATTCTTGATGGACGCGATATTGGAACAAAAATTCTTCCCAATGCTGATTTTAAGTTTTTTATTGATGCTTCTGTAGAAATAAGAGCGAAAAGAAGGTTGTTAGAAAAAAATATATCTTTCTTGCATGAAAATGACGAAAAGTGTATGTTGCAATCTTTGATTAAGGAAATGAAAGCTAGGGATAGTTTAGATAGCACTAGAGTAGTAGCTCCTCTCGTTCCTGCTAAGGATGCACATTTTATTGATACAAGTTTAATTAGTGCTGATGAATTATTATTAAAAGTTGTTAAAATAATTGAAGGAAAATAATAAAAACTTTGAACTAATTATTATTTAGTGTTTTATGTTTAGTGTTTTATTATGATATATTTATTGATTTCTTTACTTTCCATATCTATAACATCAAAAAAAATAATTAGACACTTTAATAGGAGAAAATATTGACTCAAACTGAAACGACTACAAAACCTTCAACAGAGAGCTTTGCCGAATTATTGGACCAAAGCTTTCAAGAAATGACAAGCATAGAAGGCTCAGTAGTATCTGGAACAGTAATATCGATTGAAAAAGACATGATTTTAATTGATGTTGGTTTGAAATGTGAAGGACGTGTTCCTCTAAGAGAATTTGGTAATAATGAAGATGACGTTAAAATTAATGTTGGAGACACAGTTGAAGTTTATATCGAAAGACTAGAAGATATTAATGGTCATGCAATTTTAAGTAGAGAAAAAGCTAGAAGAGAAGAAGCATGGGTAAATTTAGAGATTGCACTTGAAAAACAGCAAAGGGTTAATGGTATAATATTTGGAAAGGTTAAAGGAGGATTTACTGTTGATCTTGAAGGGGCAACAGCTTTTTTACCTGGAAGTCAAGTTGACATTAGACCAATTAAAGATCTTGGAGTGTTGATGGGAACGCCTCAACCTTTCCAAATATTAAAAATGGATAGAAGAAGAGGCAATATTGTTGTTTCAAGAAGAGCAGTATTAGAAGATAGCAGAGCTGAAGCTAGGACTGAGCTTGTTGCAAACTTACAAGAAGGCCAAGTTTTACAAGGTGTTATAAAAAATATCACTGATTACGGTGCTTTTGTTGATTTAGGTGGGGTAGATGGACTATTGCATGTGACAGATATTTCGTGGAAAAGAATCAACCATCCTTCTGAAGCTCTTCAAGTCGGTGAATCTGTTCAAGTCAAAGTTATTAAATTTAACGACGAAACTCAAAGAATATCTCTTGGTATTAAACAACTTACTGAAGATCCGTGGTTAAAAGTTTTTGAAAGATTTCCTATTGGTGCAAAAATGAGCGGTATTGTTACTAATATTACAGACTATGGTTCTTTTGTTGAGCTAGAAGACGGTATAGAAGGTCTAGTTCATGTTTCTGAAATGAGCTGGACAAAGAAAAATGTTCATCCAGGAAAAATTGTATCAACATCAGAAAAAGTTGAAGTGATGGTTCTTGAAATTGATGTTCAAAAAAGACGAATTTCACTAGGTATTAAACAGTGCATAGAAAATCCATGGGAGAACTATAAAAATACTAAGAAAATTGGAGATGAAATAGAAGGAGAAATTAGGAATATAACAGAATTTGGTTTATTTATTGCTCTTACTGAAGATATTGATGGTTTAGTTCATTTATCTGATCTTAGTTGGGATGGCAACGGTGATGAACATATTAAAAATTACATTAAAGGATCTGTAATCCAAGCTAAAATATTAGACATTGATGTTGAAAAAGAAAGAATTTCTCTTGGCATAAAACAACTTACAGAAGATGTTGCTGCAACAGAAATAGATAACATAAGAAAAGGATCAACTGTTACATGTACCATAGCTGAAATATCTGAAAAAGGTTTGGAAGTTAATGTAGGTGATAATCTTAAAGGGTTTATTAAAAAAAGTGATTTATCACGTGAAAGGGCTGATCAAAAAACAGACAGATATGGTGTTGGTGATAAAGTTGATGCTACCGTTACAAATATTGATAAAAAATCAAGAAAAGTTTCTCTTTCAATAAAGGCCAGAGAAATTGAAGATGAAAAGAAAGCTATGGCTGAGTATGGATCATCAGACAGTGGCGCAAGTTTGGGTGATATTTTAGGAGCTGCGCTTGCAAAAAAAGATGAAAACCCATCTTAAACAAAAAAAAAGGTGTTATATTGAATAAATCAGATCTTATTATTAAAATTGCTAACCTTAACCCTAGTATATATCAAAAAGACGCGACTAAAATTGTAAATGTTTTCTTCGAAACAATTACAAAAGCTCTTTCCAAAAATGAAAGAGTTGAATTACGTGGTTTTGGTGTATTTGATGTAAAAAAACGGAAAGCAAGGATAGCAAGAAACCCCAAAAATGGTGCAGCAGTAGCAGTTCCTGCTAAAAATGTTCCCTACTTTAGAATGGGAAAAGGTATGAAAGATCGTTTAAATAAATAACTTTATTGAAGATTTTTTAAATCATTAAAAAAAAATATAAAAAAAAATGAAAAATCTTTTTGAAATCAAAGTTTGTGGGATAAATGACCAGGTATCTATGAATACAGCAATCAAATGTAAAGTTGATTACATTGGCTTTGTTTTTTACAAAAATTCACCACGAAATATCTCAATGAATACGTCTAAAAAATTAATGTCAGCTAGGAATAATTTATCTAAAATTGTAGCGCTTACCGTTGACCCTGATGATGAATTTTTATTCGATATTAAAAGGGTTGTACGACCTAACTACATCCAACTTCATGGAAACGAATCTCCAAGCAGATGTCTTGATATAAGAAAAAAACTAAACATTCCTATAATAAAGGGAATTAATGTTAAAAATAAGCTAAACTTAATACAATTAATTTCAGAATATGAAGATATTTGTGATATGCTTTTATTAGATGCACCTTCAGATGTTTTACCGGGTGGTAACGGTAAAAACTTTAATTGGAATATTTTAAAAGACTTAAAACCAAAAAGGAAATGGATGCTTGCAGGAGGTCTAAATATTAAAAATATAAAAAAAGCTATTGAAATAACTAAAGCCCCAGTAATAGATATATCTTCCGGATTAGAAACAAAAAAAGGTGTTAAAGATCCTAGACTGATTGAAGATTTTGTATTTAAGTGTAAAAATTTTTATGGATAATTTATGTCGAAAATGAACTTGAATAGCCTAAAAACTGGACCAGATACTTACGGTAAGTTTGGTATACATGGTGGAAGATTTGTTGCAGAAACTTTAATGCCATTAATTTTGGATGTTGAAAATGCATACGAAAACGCAATAAAAGATCAGTCTTTCATTAATGAATTAGATATGTATAGAAGAGATTATATTGGAAGGCCTAGCCCACTATATTTTGCAGAAAGACTGACAGAACATTTTGGTGGAGCTAAAATTTATTTAAAAAGAGATGAACTCAATCACACTGGGGCTCATAAAATCAATAATGTTATAGGTCAAATATTATTAGCAAAAAAGATGGGCAAAAATAAAATTATTGCTGAAACTGGAGCAGGTCAACACGGAGTTGCAACTGCGACTGCATGTGCCCTATTTGGTTTTGAGTGTGAAGTCTTTATGGGTGCAAAAGATATTGAACGTCAAAAACCAAATGTTCAAAGGATGCAATTATTAGGTGCAAAAATTAATCCAGTAACCTCAGGCACAGGTACATTAAAAGATGCAATGAATGATGCCCTTAGATTTTGGGTAACAAATGCTAACACACATTTTTATATTATAGGAACAGCAGCAGGTCCACACCCATATCCAAAAATGGTAAGAGATTTTCAATCTATTATAGGTGAAGAAGCAAAAAAACAAATTTTAGAAAAAGAAAATCGACTTCCAAATGCTTTAGTCGCTTGCATTGGAGGTGGATCAAATGCATTAGGTTTATTTCATCCTTTTCTTGATGATAAAGATGTTGAGATATTTGGTGTAGAGGCAGCAGGCAAAGGGCTGAATACCAATCTACATGCTGCTTCGCTTACTGCAGGCTCTCCAGGCGTGCTTCATGGAAATAGAACTTACTTACTTCAAGATGATGATGGTCAAATAATTGATGCTCATTCAATATCAGCTGGATTGGATTATCCTGGTATTGGACCAGAACATTCATGGTTGCATGATATTGGTAGAATAAAATATTTATCAACTACCGATGAAGAAAGTTTAGCAGCCTTCAAACTTTGCAGTAGTTTAGAGGGTATTATTCCAGCACTCGAACCAGCTCATGCATTGCATGTAACTGGAAAACTTGCTTCTAAAAGAAAAGGTCATATTATAATTATGAATATGTGTGGTAGAGGTGACAAAGATTTATCAGCAGTTTTACCTCTAATAATGAAAGATGACAATTAATAAAATACTATGAATCGTATAGAAGAAACTTTTGATAAATTAAAAAAAAATAATAAAAAGGCTTTAGGAATTTTTGTAACTGCTGGTGATCCTAATTTTGAAAGCTCCTTGAAACTCATTACTAATTTACCTGATTATGGCGCAGATTTTATAGAAATTGGTATGCCTTTTTCAGATCCAATGGCGGATGGACCATCTATACAATTATCGAGTCAAAGAGCTCTTAAATCAGGTATGAACCTTAACAAATGTTTATCACTTATTAAAATTTTTAGAGAAAAAAATAATCATACTCCTATAATTTTGATGGGGTACTACAATCCAATATATAAGTTTGGAAAAGAAAAATTTATTAAAAATTGTATAGAGTTAGGTGTAGACGCTCTTATCATTGTGGACTTGCCACCCGAAGAAGATAATGAGTTCTATTTTGAAGCTGAAAAAAATAACCTTTCTATGATAAGATTGGTTACCCCAACTACAGATGTAAAAAGACTGAAAAAGATTTTGTTCAATACTACTGGATTTGTATATTATGTTTCAATAACAGGTGTTACTGGTACCAAAGCCCCTGATATTAAAAACGTTCAGGTTAATATAGAAAAAATTAAACAAGTCACAGACTTACCAATTGTTATTGGGTTTGGTATACGATCACCAAATCAAGCAACTTTGATGTCAGAAGTGTCTGACGGTATTGTTATTGGATCTGCAGTTGTTGATTTAATTAAAAAAACTCTAGATAATGATGGTAATTCAAGCAGTGAAGGGTTAATTAAATGTTTAAATTTTACTAAGGAAATATCAAAAGCTTTAAAACATAATTAAGCCTTATTTATTTAGTTAGTAAACAAAGATTAAGAAGGAAAGACAATTGAATTGGATTAAAGAAACAGTTTTACCTAAGTTTAAGGCTTTTGTTAAAATAAAAGAACCTGAGGAAGTATTATGGATAAAATGCAAATCTTGTTCTCAAATGATATTTCATAAAGAATTTTCTGCAAATCATAATGTTTGTAAAACCTGTGGTTTTCATGATCATTTATCTGCAAAAGAAAGAGTTGAGTTTCTTCTTGATAAAGATTCGATAGAAAATATTGCAATCCCAAAACCAAAATTAGATCCACTTAATTTTAAAGATAAAAAAAAATATAGCGATAGAATTAAAGATGCTCAAAGCAAAACAAACCTAGATGATTCTTTATTGGTTAGTTTTGGATTAATTGATGATACACCAGTAATCTTGGCATGTTTTGATTTTGCATTTATGGCTGGATCAATGGGTAGATATGTAGGAGATGGATTAATTTTAGCCTCTGAAGAAGCAATAAGAAGAAAATGCTCTCTTATAGTAGTTCCATCTTCTGGAGGTGCAAGGATGCAAGAAGGTATATTTTCGTTAATGCAAATGCCAAGATCAACAATTGCAATAAATAAAGTTAAAAAAGCAAAATTGCCATATATAGTTTTATTAGCTAATCCAACCACTGGAGGTGTAACAGCAAGCTTTGCCATGCTGGGCGACATCCATATTGCAGAGCCAGGAGCAATTATTGGATTTGCTGGAAGAAGAGTTATTGAAGAAACTGTTAAAGAGAATTTACCTGAAGATTTTCAAACCGCAGAATATTTAAAATCTCATGGTATGATAGATATTGTTGTTCCTAGATCAGAACAAAAAAATAAAATATCTAAGCTTTTAAAATCTCTAACTTTTTATTTAAATTAATACAACTAATTTTTATTTTAAATTGAGTAATACCAAAAACAAATTGTCTTCAACATTAAAAAGGATGTTTGATTTACATCCAAAGCTAATAGATTTCAATCTTAAAAGATTAAAATTTTTAATGGATAAATTTGATAATCCACAAAATACTCTAAACAACGTTGTTCATATAGCTGGAACAAATGGTAAAGGTTCAACTGCAACATTCCTAAAAGAAATTTTAGAAGCTCATGATTTATCAGTTAATATATATACTTCTCCTCATTTAATAAATTTTAATGAACGAATTAGAATAAACAAAAAAATAATTTCAGATAAAACTTTAATAAATATATTAGAGGAAGTTGAGTTTAAAAATAATCACAATCCAATAACATTTTTTGAAATTACTACAGCGGCAGCATTTATTGCTTTCAAACAGTTTCCTACTGATATTAATATTTTTGAGACTGGGCTGGGTGGTAGATTAGATGCAACAAATATTATAGAAAATAAAAAGCTTACTATAATAACTAAAATAGGCTTTGATCATGAAGAATTTTTAGGAAATAATATAAAAAAAATAGCAAAAGAAAAAGCAGGAATTTTAAGGAAAAATGTACCTGTCATAATTGCTAAACAGAGTAAAGATGAAGCACTGAAAACACTAATTGATGCTGCTAAAGAAATAAAATCAAAGCGAATCGAGGTAAATAAAATTTCGAAAAAAACAAAACTAGGGTTGGTTGGTGACTTTCAATACGAAAATGCATCAACCGCATTTACAGCAGCTAAATTTTTAATACCATCAATTTCCATGTCTAAAGTAAGGCAAGGAATTGCGAAGACTTCTTGGTTTGGAAGAATCCAAAAATTAAACAATGGTAAAATTTTCAATCTAAGAGAAAATGTTACTGTAATTGATGGATCACATAATCAAGATGGTGCAATTGTTCTTGATCAATATTTGAGTAAAAAATCATTAGGTAAATGGAACATAATTATTGGTATGTTAAAAAACAGAGATGTAAAAGATTTCGTCGAAATTTTTAAAAACCACATCAGTCAGATTTATGCCATTACTATTCCTAAATCAACAAATTCACACTCAGCCCTAGACATAAAATACAAATTAGATACCTTGGGTTTTAATACAAATGTTTCAAACAGTTTAGAAGATGCACTTATAAAGGCCGATAATAAAATTCCATTATTAATTACTGGATCTTTATATTTGGCTGGTCATGCCTTAAAATTTAACGAGACTACTATTGATTAGATTGTATCTTTAATCCATGACTCAAGAGCTGATTTTGGAAGAGCTCCCATTTTCTCAGAGATTTTTTCTCCACCCTTAAAGATCATTAAAGCAGGAATACTTCTTATACTATATGCCTGAGATGTTGAAGGATTTTCATCAACATTAATTTTAACAACTTTTAATTTGTTACTCATTTCTTCAGATAATTCTTCTAGGGAAGGTGCAATTGCTTTGCAAGGTCCACACCATTCTGCCCAAAAATCTACTAATACAGGTTCTTTAGACTCTAATACATCTGCCTTAAAGTTTTGATCATTTGTTTTATTTGTCGCCATTTGATATTCTCCTTAGTTAATAGATTTAAATTCATTGATACTGTTTTTCAAGATCTTGTAAAAAATGATCCCAATCTTCTAAGAATAACAACTTTTCATCATTACCTTGTCTTTCATATTCTTCACGTAAATTGTCTAATTCATGGTATGCCTTAGGGATTGTATTCCATTTTTCATTATCAGTGCTTAAAATCTGATTGGCAATAATTTTGTGAATATTTTCATAGTCAGTTTTTGGAAGTACATGAGGCATCTCTTCATAAATTAACAAATGAGCAAAATATTTAAAACGCTCGTCTTTGAACTGATTTGAAATATAAAATCTTTTTTCCCAATCAGCATTATGAAAATCAATCATTTTGGATTTTTCGTGATTATCAGGGAAACCACCAGAATAAATACTTTCTTCAGGCATATTATCAATCTGTGATTTAGTCATTTGTTTTGTCTCGTACTCTTCAAAAAGAATTGTTTGGATTTTATTTTTAAAATCAGGACTATGTTTAATAATTTCTGCTCTGTAAGTTAAAACTTCTAACCCAATTGATTGATACATTGAGACTTTATCAATAACGCTTGAATCTAATAAGATAGGATTTTTATTATTTTTAATTTCTTTAATTAATTTAGGTTTTTGTTTCATTTTAATTTTTAAATCTTTAATAGACATATCAATATAATCAAGTGGATCATGTAACAAATCAAAACATTGAGGATAATTAAATTGATTCTTGCAAACATAAGTAACTGCGTGAACATTGAATTTACCAAAAAGATATTCATCCATAAAAACAATATTATTTTGGATTAGGAAGTTATCTACATCTATTTTATTATTATTTTTAAGCCCAGAATTCCAAACTTCATTAGAACTTTTCTGCAAAATTTTAGCAATTTCTATCGTAGCATCTACATCACCCATAGCATCATGAGCGTTGTGAAAAATATTATTAAGTTCGGTTAAGACATCTAATTTAAAAACTTGATTCCCTTTTTCATTAATTCCAACTTTTAAACATTCAGGAAAATAAAATTTAGATGCTCTAGTCATGTTAATGACATCAGCTCTTTTGTTACCATTAAATTGTGTTAAATAAGGCTCAAAAAGAGTTTTAAAAAAAGTTTTTCTAATAAATTCTTCGTCAAAGTTTATTGAATTATATCCAACAAAAATTGCTGGTGACCATTTTTTAAATGTTATTTCTATTTTTTTTGTTAACTCATAGTGTGACAAATTTACGTTTTTTAAAATTTCAACAGATGTTTTATTTACAATCAATGCCTCAGGATAAGGTACTAAACCTTTCTTTAATCTACATCTCTCTTCAAATTTATCAATAACATTAAATTTATCATCTGTAAGTATAGCTGCCACTTGAATAATTTGATCCCAAGAAGAATTTCTTCCTGTAGTTTCTAAGTCATAGAAGACATAATTCAAATTATTAACCTCACAAATCTGAAAAATTATGTAGATTTTTTATTTTATTATCCCATATTTTTGAACCAGATAAAGAAATTTTTCTATATTCAGATAAATTACTTTTATTATTTTTTATAATTTCAATATTAAGGTCCAAGGGATTGAATTGACTTAATTCAAGTTTAAATTTTGGCCATTCAAGAAGAATAATTTTTTTTTTAAGTCCTCAAAAACTCCAATCTCTTCTACTTCTTCAAAACTATTAATCCTATAAAAATCACAATGCCAGATTTCTTCATCTTTTTGTAATGGATATGTTTGAACAATATTAAATGTTGGACTTATAACTTCATTAATTGTTGTTAAGTTATTTATTATTGATTTACATAGAAAAGTTTTTCCAACACCTAAATCGCCCTCAAGTGTAATTAGATCATTTAGCGAAAATAACTTTGCCAATTGTATACCAAAGTTATGCATTTCAGTTTTAGATTTAATCGTTATTTCAAATAACAATCTCATAAATTAGTATCTGTAATTGTCTGATTTAAAAGGTCCTTGAACTGGGACCCCAATATAATCAGCTTGTTCGTTTGAAAGATTACTTAGAGTGGCGCCAACTTTGTCAAGATGTAATTTAGCAACTTTTTCATCTAAATGTCTTGGCAAGGTATATACCTTATTGTCATAATTTTCTGGCTTTTCCCATAACTCTATTTGTGCAAGAACTTGATTAGTAAAAGAAGCGCTCATAACAAAACTAGGATGTCCAGTAGCACATCCTAGATTTACCAATCTTCCTTTTGCTAAAACAATTAAACGCTTACCATCTTGAAACTCAACTTCATCTACTTGTGGCTTAACCTCTGACCATTTCATATTTTGGAGTGATTCAACTTGAATTTCTGAATCAAAATGACCAATATTACACACTATAGCTCTGTCTTTCATTTCCCTCATATGATCGACAGTGATAACATCTTTATTTCCAGTTGCCGTTACAAATATATCACCTCTAGAACATGCCTGTTCCATAGAACATACTTCATATCCCTCCATTGCAGCTTGCAATGCACATATCGGGTCAATTTCAGTTACAATCACTCTAGCCCCACCTTGACGAAGTGAAGCTGCAGATCCTTTCCCAACGTCACCATAACCTGCAACTACAGCAACTTTACCAGATAACATCACATCAGTAGCTCTTCTAATGCCATCTACTAGTGATTCTCTACAACCATAAAGATTATCAAATTTAGATTTTGTGACTGAGTCGTTTACATTGATCGCTGGAAAAGGGAGATCACCTTTTTCAGCCATTTGATATAATCTGAGAACCCCTGTAGTAGTTTCTTCAGTAACACCTTTAATACTATTTTTAACTTTTGTGAACCAACCTGGAGAACTTTCAATTCTGGATAAAATTTGGGACTTAAGAACCTCTTCTTCTTCGTTAGCAGGATTCGGAAGAATCTGATCACCACTTTCCGCTTTTGCGCCTAATATAATATATAAAGTTGCATCACCACCATCATCTAAAATCATATTTGCAAAGGTATCATTCGACCAAGTAAATATTTGATCTACATAATTCCAATATTCTTTTAAGGTTTCACCTTTTTTTGCAAAAACTGGAATATCTTGTTTTGCAATTGCCGCTGCTGCATGATCTTGAGTTGAAAAAATGTTGCAGCTAGCCCATCTTACATTAGCACCAAGACAAGTTAAGGTTTCTATAAGAACGGCTGTTTGTATTGTCATATGAAGACAACCTGCAATTCTGGTACCTTTTAATGGTTGATCCTTTGCAAATAATTCTCTGCACGCCATTAATCCTGGCATTTCTGTCTCAGCAATTGAGATTTCTTTTCTTCCCCATTCAGCAAGATTTATATCTAAAATTGAATAATCATTCATAGTTGTTCTCTTTAAATTTTTTACATTTCATAACATTTAAATCGAATGAATTAAAGCTAGAATTATATCTATTTGACATAATTATTTTTTTACTTCGGGAAAAATGACTTTAACGCTTCCTCCAAGACATTTATTTCTTTGATTTAATCTGTTTAAAGCTTCAATTGATCCTCCATGAGCTTCAACAATCTGTTTTGATATTGATAAACCCAAACCAGAATGATTACCAAATTTTTCTTTTTTTGGTCTATCAGTGTAAAATCTATCAAATACCTTTTTTAGAGACCCTTTTGAAAACCCTGGACCATTATCTTCAACCATTATTATTATTTTTGTTAAATTTTTTTCTAGTCTAATATTTATAATATTATTTTCTTTAGAGAACGAGGTCGCATTTTGTATCAAGTTATCAAAAACTTGAGCAATTTTATTTTCATCTCCTGATATATATACATCTTCTGTGTGTTTTAAAAGATTGATTTTTGAATTTATTGTAGAGGACCTTATATCAACAAGAGTTTCAAGAAGATTTGAAATATTTATTTCTTTTATTTCTATTCTAGATAATTCAGCGTCCAATCTAGAGGCTGCAGAAATATCATTTATCAATCTATCTATTCTTTCAACATCATTCTGTATGACCTTAATTAATTTTTTTTGTTCATCAAGACTTTTAACTTTTGTAATTGTTTCAGAAGCTGACCTGACGGATGTTATTGGATTTTTTAACTCATGCGCTACATCAGCAGCAAATTCTGCAATATGATCTATTCTTTTTTGTAACTCATTTGTCATTTTAAAAAATGATCTTGCTAAATTACCAATTTCATCTTTCCTGTTTCTAAATTTTTCGAGGTTAAAAGTTTTTAATGTTTTATCTTCTGCAATTTTATCTGCTTCACTGGACAACCTCACTATTGGATTTGTAATTGATCTTCCAAAATAAATAGCAAGAGCAACTGTAGCTAATAAAATAAGACCAAAAGCTTTAAAAAGCTCAGTTTCCAAGTTAACTAATTCTTGTTCAATTTTTTCTCCTGAAACAGAAAGAAGAACAGCTCCTCTTACCATTCGAATGTTTTTAATTGGTATAGCAACGGATAAATACAATTTACCTTTATTGTCCTGTCTCAACATTTTTTTAGTTCTTCCTTTTAAAGCCATAACGACTTCTGGGAAATCCTCAAATGAAAAAATTGTATTATCTCTATATAGAGTTAGGTTAAGAGGTTTTGATATTAAATTTGAAAATATTGATATAAATTTTGTTAAACTGTTTTTTATGGAAAAAATATTATCAACAGCTGGTAATTGGCTCACTTCTACAAAAGGACTATACTTCCTACTTGCTTTTGTATCTGCTATTAAATTTCCATACATATTAAAAAGTCTTACTCTTATGTTAGACCCATACTCTACCTTTGGTATAAGACTTTGCAGAGCTGGACTTGATATTTGATTATTCTGGATTAAGCCATACTGATTTTCTGCCAATGCAAGTGCTTTAGTCAGCGTTAAACCTTGCCTTTCTATAGCGGCAAATTCAGACTTAATTAGAATATCTTGATACTTATTAAAATAAATTAAAATGATTGGGTATAATATGACTGGCAATAAAATTATAAATAATATTCTCAATTTTAGAGGAAAATAAAAATTTTCCAGTTTTTTAAAAATAAATTTCAATTTTTATGAATCTCTATATCTATAACCCACACCATACAAAGTCTCAATATGGTCAAAATCTTTATCAAACACTCTAAATTTTCTTCTCATTCTTTTAATATGACTATCAATTGTTCTGTCATCTACATATATAGTTTCACCATATGCTGTATCAATGAGTTGATCTCTGTTTTTCACTAATCCAGGCCTTTGAGCTAAAGAGTACAGAATTAAAAATTCAGTGACTGTAAGTCTTACCTCTTCACCTTTCCATTTACAAAGATGTCTATCTGGATCAAGTGATAAATTATTTCTTTGAATTAACTTATCTGACACATCATTATTTTTATATGAGCTTCGTCTAAGTACAGCTCTTATTCTTTCAATCAAAAGCTTTTGAGAAAATGGCTTAGTAATATAATCATCAGCTCCCATTCTAAGTCCAATTGCTTCATCAATTTCATCATCTTTACTGGTTAAGAAAATTACAGGTACGTCATTTGATTCTCTTAGTTTTTTTAAAACTTCCATACCGTCAAGTTTTGGCATTTTAATATCTAGTATTGCTATATCAGGTGTATTTCTTTGAAGTGCTATAAGACCTTGTTCACTATCATTATAAGTTTCTACTAACCAACCTTCAGCTTTTAAAGCTACCGAAACTGATGTTAAAATATTATTATCATCATCAATAAGAATTATTCTTTCACTCATTCTTTAGCCTGTATCATTATTAAATTTTATTTATATATTTATATGAGTAGAAAATTTAGGTTTATTCAAGGCCAAATTAAGTTAATTTATGTTCATAATAACTAATGAGCCTCAGCCCAATTATCTCCAAAACCAGTATCAACTTTCAAGTTAACGTTCAACGATACTTTTGGTAAATTAGCATGTTCCATAATTTCTTGGATAATTTTTGAATATTTATCGATACTATTTTCTCTTATTTCAAATACAAGCTCATCATGCACTTGCATTAGCATTGATACATCATTTTTATATTCATATAAATTTTTGTGTATTTTTACCATTGCTAGTTTTATTATATCAGCAGCAGATCCTTGAATGGGTGCATTAATTGCCTGCCTTTCAGCAAATCCTCTTAACCTTTGATTTTTAGCATTACTATTATTAATATAAATACGTCTATTAAACAGAGTTTCTACATACCCATTTTCTTCTAAGTTGGATTTTATCTCTTCCATATAATCTCTTATTCTTGGAAATCTTTTAAAATATGAATCTATAAATTCTTTAGCTTCATTTGCAGAGCACTTCAATTGTTTTGCAAGACCGTAAACAGAAATACCATATATAATTCCGAAGTTTATAGCTTTAGCTTTCCTTCTTAAATCTGATGTCATCTCATTTATGGGAACTCCAAAAACTTTGGAAGCAGTATCAGAATGGATATCTAAGTCATTATTAAAAGCATCCAACATTTTTATCTCATCAGCTATATGCGCTATTAACCTTAACTCAATTTGTGAATAGTCCATAGATACTATTTTAAAACCTGACTTAGACTCAAACGCTGTCCTTATTAATCTTCCTTCCTCTGTTTTTATGGGTATATTCTGTAAATTAGGATTGAAAGATGATAATCTTCCAGTACTAGCACCCACCATTGAATAATTAGTATGAACTCTGTTAGTTTTTGGATTTATTTGTTCAATTAGTGCATCAGCATAAGTACTCTTTAACTTAGAAAAATGCCTCCAATTTAAAATGAGCTGTGCAATTTCATATCCTAAATCTGATAGATTTTCAAGAACCTCTACACTAGTTTGCCAAGATCCATTTTTGGAGCGTTTACCACCTTCAATCTTCATTTCATCAAACAAAATTTCTCCTAATTGTTTTGGAGAACCAACATTGAAAGTTTTACCACTATAATCAAAAATTTTATTTTCTAATTTTATAATTTCATCAGATAAATTTTTAGAAATTTCTGCGAGTTTTTGAGCATTTATTGTTACACCGGTATTTTCCATTTCAATTAATACATTAATTAATGGATTTTCTAATCTTTTATAAACAGAATATTTTTTATCATTAAATATTCTCGGTAAAACTCTATTATATATTGCTAAGGTTATATCTGCATCTTCAGATGCATAATCCAATGCATCAGATGGTGACAATTGATTAAATAAGATTTTGTTTTTGCCTTTTCCACAAACATCTTCGTATTTGATTGTATTGTGATTTAATTCACGAAAAGCTATGGCATCCAATTTGTGACTACCTACTCTGCCTGAATCAACAACATAAGAAAGGCACATAGTATCTCCAATTGGATCAATATTTATATTACCATTATGCATTTGTTTAATTACTAGCGCATCAAATTTGATGTTATGACCAATTTTTAAAATGGATTTATCCTCTAAAATTGGTTTAAGTAATTCAATGGCATCTTCAAAATGAATTTGATTAAAAGATTTTACATTATCAAAATTAAAGTCTGATTGATTATCATCTAGTTTTTTTCCATGTCTTAATGGTATATAACAGGCTAAACCTTCTTCACACGAAAGAGAAATTCCTACTAAATCTGCGGTTTTTGCATTTAAAGAATTAGTTTCACAATCAAATGCAATTACTGATTTACTATAACAATCCTCTAAAAATTTTATCAATTGTTCTTTATTTTCAATTAATTCGTATTTTTTGGAAATAGAGCTATATTCGTTGATGTTATTAACAGGATTAATTTTTATATCAGATTTAGAGAGATTAGTTTGAAGTTCTCTACTATTTTCATATTTATTTAGTATGCTTTTAAAGCCATGTGTCTTTAAAAAAGGAATTAATTTATTTAACTCTAATTCAGAACTTATTTTAAATTCTTCTATCTGAGATTTAATAGGAACATCTTTTTTAAGTGTTACTAATGATCTAGACAATATTGCTTGGTCTGCAAACTCTAGTAAATTTTCTCTCCTTTTATTTTGTTTTATCTCAGAAGCTCTATTTAATAATTGATCGAGGTCTCCATATTCGTTAATCAATTCTGCTGCTGTTTTAATACCAATTCCAGGCACACCAGGTATGTTATCACTAATATCACCTGCAAGAGATTGAACATCAATTACTTTATTAGGATAAACTCCAAATTTTTCAAAAACTTTGTCATCATTTATCCAGAATTGTTTCATAGGATCGAATAAAGTTGTATTTTGATCAACTAGCTGCATCAAATCTTTATCACTAGATACAATTATAACATTTTTATTCATTTTTGATGCTATCTCTGAATATGTAGCAATTAAGTCATCAGCTTCATACCCTTCCATTTCGACAACAGGTAATCCAATCGCGTTAGTAGCATCTCGTATAATTGAAAATTGAGGAATTAATTCATCAGGAGGATCAGATCTATTTGCTTTATACAAATCATACAAATCATTTCTAAAAGTTTTTCTAGCAACGTCAAATATAACTGCTAAATAAATTGGTTTAAAATCATTAATAAGCTTTAGAAGCATTTTAGTATAACCAAATACTGCATTTACTGGAACACCATCATTGTTGCTCATTGATGGTAGGCCATAAAAAGCTCTAAAAATATATCCCGACCCATCAATAAGAAATAAATTATTTGGATCATTCAATTTAAGATTAGGTCTTGGGTTATTTTCAATAGTTATATTCATTTAATTTAAAATTTCTTTTTATTAGATTTATTTTCTTATTAAGAAAAATTGCATTTAAAACTACCTTGCAACCTATTTATTAACAGTATTATTATAATTAATTATTAGAGAGTTGTCATTAAATCAAAGTTAATGTCATTTATATATTATTATATATTTAAGAAAAGAAAGAGCTTAAGTGACAGAAAAATATTGGGAAGTTCCACATAATCAATTAGCATTGCAAATTGAAAAGTTATCTAAAATTTATAATGATAAAGTCAATAATATTGCCTTAGATGATATATCCTTAAATGTTCCTGTTGGAAGTATATTTGGTTTACTTGGACCTAATGGCGCAGGAAAATCAACTCTAATTAATATTATTTCTGGAGCGGTCTTAAAAACTTCTGGGAAAGTATGTATATGGGGATTAGATATAGATAAATATAGAAAACAATCTAAACTCGCTGTTGGTGTTGTACCACAAGAACTCAATATAGATGCTTTTTTTACACCAAAGGAAACTCTTAATCTGCATTCTGGAATGTTTAATGTTCCAAAGAAAAATTGGCGAACAGATGAGCTTTTAAAATTAATGGATTTGACTGACAAAGCCGAATTATATAGTCGAAAATTATCTGGCGGAATGAGACGAAGACTATTAGTAGCCAAAGCGATGGTTCATTCACCACCTATTATCATATTAGATGAACCAACTGCAGGAGTGGATGTAGAATTAAGACAAAAACTATGGACTTATTTCAAAAAATTAAATGAATTGGGTGTTACAATAATATTAACCACACATTATTTAGAAGAGGCTGAATTTTTATGCGATCATATTGCCATAATCAATAAAGGCAAAATTATTGCTAATGAAACAAAAAAATCATTACTTTCAAAATCAAGTCAAAAAGTAATATTTATTACATTGACAAACGACAAGATTACTGAAAAAGATAAGAACTATCTTAAAAAGATTGGTAATGTTAAAATTCTTAAAAATAAAGTTGAAATATACTTCGACTCTAAACATTCATCTATGAATAAAATTATAGAAACAATTTATAAAACAGATTTAAAAATATTAGATTTATCTACTAAAAATGTCCGCCTTGAAGAAGTTTTTGTCAATTTGATCAAAGATAATTAGATGAAATAATTTAATGAACTGGGTTGTTTATATGGTGAAATGTAATGATTGTTCTATTTATACTGGAATATCAAATAATTTAAAAAGAAGATTAGATGCCCATGCAAAGGGCAATGGTTCAAAATATGTTAGAGCCAGATTACCTTTTAAATTAATTTACACTGAGGTGTGTCTAAATAGAAGCAAAGCTATTAAAAGAGAAATAGAAATAAAAAAGCTTGATAAAAAAAATAAAGAAACATTAGTCAAATTATATAAAGAAAGGAGTTATAATGAGTATTTCTAAATTTGTTTTTATAGTCTCTATGAATGTTAAAAATGAATATGAAGATTTATTTAATGAAGTATATGATGAAGAACATGTACCGCATTTACTTAACGTTCGAGGAGTAAATAAAGTAACTAGAGGGAAGGGAATACCTTTTAATTTTTCTATAGGTGGTGAAACAAAACAAATGGATTCACCCAATCAAAAGTTTGTGGCTATTTATGAACTTGATAATCCAGAAGTTATCAATAGTAAAGAATGGGCAATTGCTGTTGAAAAAGGAAGGTGGAGCACACAAGTAAGGCAACATACTTATGACAGATCGCATTTTTTGTATCAATATTGTTAAATTTTAATTTTATATAAATAAAGTTTTATTTTGACATATTTTAATTTTTAAGATCATAATATTAAGAATATTTGGTTTTATGGAGTTTAATATGTCAAACATAATCGAAACTAAATTTGGCACACTAGTAAATACTAGTAAAATCGCTGCAGGTAGCGCATCGAGTATTAAAAAAAGTGGTGCTTTCTATAATTTTTCTCTACGAATAAATCATGATGATATTCGTGAATATTCATTTACAAATTTAGCAAGAGCTGAGTATATGAGACGGATAATGATTGACCACTTAGAACAAAAGATCAAAAAAGAAACTAAAATTTCAAAAAAATAAAGTAAATTATATTATTCACTTTTTTTGTTTAAATAGCTTATTTCTTTATAATAAATTGTAATTAGAATAGCTATGTGAAATTTACTTAATTAAAATCGATTAAATTTTAATTAGATTTAAACTTATGCATAAAAAAATTACATTTATAATTTTTTTTTTTAAATTACGTTTTTACTATTAGAATTATTACAATAATTCATCTTTAATAATAATAGGGAGGTAATTTTTAAAAGGAGATAATAATGTTTTTTGCAATAATGCTAGTTTGCTCCCCTCTCAATCTTATACATCATGGTAATGAATGCTTCGGAATTGAAGATACAAATGGTTACTATTTAACAAAGGATAAGTGTAATATCAGAATAAATGAAATGGAAACTGAACTTTTAACTGTTCTTAGTTATCCTGTAATGATAAGTAAGAGTTGCGTAAGAGTTAATATGAAATCTGCATAATTTATTAAATGTTAATTAAAATCAATATTTAAAAGTATATGGTGCGGCTGAGAAGACTCGAACTTCCACGGGTTTTATCCCACAGCGACCTCAACGCTGCGCGTCTACCGGTTCCGCCACAGCCGCAATAAAAAATACTATTCTCCGATAACAAAATGATATAATTATTGCAAGATAAATAATATATTACGTATGTAATTTAAAGAAAGTAGTTATTTTGATTAATGAAATAGAATGGAAAACATCAAAAATTCCTGTAGAATATGATTTTGCAGTTTCAGAAATGAACAAACGCGTTTTAGATATAAAAAAAAATTTTGCAGGTGAGATGATCTGGCTTCTAGAGCATAATTCTATTTTTACTGCTGGAACATCTGCTAAACTAGAGGATTTAAAAAATAACAATATAAATTTTCAATATACTGGCAGAGGTGGACAGTGGACTTGGCATGGGCCTGGTCAAAGAGTTGTTTACTTAATGTTAAATTTAAAAAATAGATTACAGGATGTTAAAGCATACGTATATGCACTAGAAGAATTAATAATTCTTACTTTAAAAGATTTCTATGTTAATGGAGGAAGAATTAATGGCCAACCTGGTGTATGGGTAAAAGATAATAATGGATGTGATAAAATTGCTGCGCTAGGTATTAGAATATCAAGTTGGATAACTTTTCATGGAATATCTATAAATGTAAATCCAAATCTAGATGAATTTAATAATATTATACCGTGTGGGATAAAAAATTCTGGTGTAACTAGTTTTTACAAATTAGGTAAAAAAATATCTCTTAAAGAATTAGATATCAGTTTAAAAAAAAATTTTAACAAAGTTTTTGGGAATGAAGGTTTATTTAAAATAAAATAATTACTATTTTCTGAACAGAATGTAAAAACATTCTTTTAAAGTCTTGTCAGCACGAACTGCGTCTAATTTTAAAGTTTTATCACTATCTTTATTTCCAAAAAATCCTTCTATAGGTTTTTCAAAATGTAGTATTTGATTACGTCTAATTCTTAACCAATGAAAATCTTTTGAGCTTTTAAAGTGATTTATATCTAATCCATTAACAAAATCTAAATTATCTATATCATTCAAAATATTATCAATAATCGTAAGGGATAATATCATTACTGACGCCCACATTTTATGTTTAAACGCAATATTGTACTCTTGAAGTAACACTATGGCTTGAGGATTTAGTTGCTTTATGAGATCATCATTTATCTTTTTTGTCATAGTAAAAACAGCTTTTCATTAAAGACATTCTAAAAAGAATATAGATTTATTTAATTCAATAGATATTGCTTTTCTTTTTTGTGAAGTTTCTTTTTCAAAACCCCAATTTTCTGCCTGCCACAATTCGTCTAAAAACGACAACTCAAAAACTTCATTTTTTGAAATATCTTTTTTTAAAACACATAATGATAAGAAGATGGATCCTGTAATATTTGTAATTCTATGTAATACTGAAATCTCAAAAATATCAAACTGATTGATTAAATTATTTAACCTATCGTGCACAGTAGCATGTTGTTTTTTAGGCAAAACACCTTCGAATACATGAACTTTACTGCCAATATATTTTTCAATAAGTAATATTATTGGGTCCCACTTATTTTTTTGAAGTTCAACTAATTCTTTTGGATTTTCAGCGCGATAACAAATTAGATCAGTATCTATATAATCAAGAATATCATTAATATACAAATTTTTATTATCTATTATTTTATCTAAAGAAGTCGATATAAGACCATAAAAAATCATTGATTCAGTATTTATTTTTTTTGAGTCTTGATCCCACTCTTTTACAATCTCTTGTGCTAAATTGAAGTTTGGTAATACTAAATCTCTTTTTAAAGGGGTTTTTAGAATTCTTTGGTCCAACATGACACAAAAAGAATCAGATGATATTTTTTTTATACTAACTTTTTCCCAAAATTTTTTCATTTTAGGGACATATTGTTTTCATTAATTTACTCAATTCAATCGAGTCATTGACTAAATAACTTGCTCCAGCTGAAGATAATAATTCTTTACTGTTATAACCCCATGTAACTCCTATACTAATAATACCGGCATTAACACCTAATCCAATGTCATTAATTGTATCGCCAATCATTACACAACGTTCCTTTTGCACACCTAAATCATTCATAGCTTTAATTGCCATCGCTGGATTAGGTTTGGGTATATTTTCGTCTGTACTCATTGTTATATCAAAAATCTTAGATAAATCATGTTTAGCCAAACCATTTGTCAATCCAATTCTAGACTTATTCGTTGCAATTCCAATTAACCAATTGTTTTTTTTAAGTTCATTCAACAATTCAACCAATCCAGGGTATAGTGGTTCATTTTGTAGTCCTAATCTGCCTTGTTCCGCATACCATGATCTATAAGCATCTGAAATTTGTTCTGGTGTTACATCAAAACCTGGTGGCATATAATCATCTAGGGCAATCGCCAGTGGCTTACCAATATTTTCTCTAATTTTTTTTGGATCAGGGTCTGGTAATCCACACGTTCTAAAAGCTTCAATAGCACCTTTGACAATCATTATCGCAGAGTCAACTATTGTTCCATCATAATCAAATAAAGCTAATTTTAAATTTTCTGACAATTTATACTCTCCAACAATTAAATAAAAATATCATGTAATTTTTTTGGTAATTTTAACCCTAAGAATTTTAGATTTTTTTTAAAATCTTCTGGGACTTCTGCTGTAATAGTTTCACTCTCAGGTATTCTAATTGAATAAGCGTGTAATTGTAAGTTCTTTATATTATTTGGTATCCATTTAATCTGAGAAAGTTTCTTATGTTCTGGTAAATTTTGAGAAGACATATAAACTTCTGATAAACCTCTATATTTATTATCTCCAACTATAGGGGCATTTATATATTCTAGATGAACTCTTAATTGATGAGTGCGACCTGTTTTTGGAAAAAGAGCAACTAAAGCCACACGTGATCCAACCTTATCCAAAACTTTGTACTCAGTTATAGCTCTTTTACCCATATTTTGGTCAACTGACATTCTTTGATAGTCTTTTGTACCAGATTTTGATAATGGCAAATCAATAATACCTCTATCATCATTTGGACAAGGTGAAACAATCGCAAGATATGTTTTAATAATTTTTCGGTCTTTAAAAAAAGATGTAAATTTTTTTGCTACCTTATTTTCTTTTGCAAGCAACAATAAACCAGATGTGTCTTTGTCAATTCTGTGGATAAGTTTTAGTGACACGTTATCAGTGGAAATACATTTAAGCATATCGTCAACATGGATCTTTTGCTTACTACCTCCTTGCACAGCAAGACCGCTAGGTTTATTTATCGCAATATATTCACTTGTTTCTTTTATAAATATTTTTTTAAATAAATTTTTATAATACTTTTCATTATATTCATTTATTTTTTTTACTTGATAAGTTTTATCAAAGCTTAATTTTTGTGAATAGTTTAGTTCTTGGCCGTAAGATACTTTAGTTGATGACTTAGCTTTTTTCCCATCTAACAAAATCATTCCAGATCTTAAAAACTTTTCTAAAAGTGATTGGTTTAACTTTCCCAATAATCTTCTTACACATCTGTCAAGTCGAGTTCCATGTTCTTTTTCAGGTATTTTAATATTTAACATCATAAGTTTTATTTTAAGTTATATTTATCTATACACCAAAAATCCATCCCTCTTTCTTGGATGAATTTGGAACATTCCAAATTTTTTTGTTAATTGATAAAAATCTTAATGCCGCTGATGAGATTATTGAATCAGCATCATCTTGATCTGGACCACCAATTATTTGATTTTTTTTAAGAGGTTTTGAATTGAAAAATTCTAATGATTTATTAATATTTTCTATTGTATAACCCACTTTTTTTTCAGGCTTAATTTTAGAGAGCCTAAAATAATAAGATGGAAAAATTTCAACAATAACAGTTTTGGTTGAAAAATTAAGCTCATCAAAAGGCCAAATTTTTGTTTTGTTTTTTAATAAATTTAGAATTCTCATACCCGCTAACGTACCAGTACCAACAGCGCCGGGTCCTATACAATTAAAAGTTGGACTTGGAGAAAGTGTTTTTTTCTTAGCAAGTATCTCCGTACATCTTCTTCTACTGGCAAAGTGTGACCCTTTAAGTTTTGGTGAATTAAAAAATTTACCATACGTTTTACTTGTCCAGATCTCTCCACCATAAAAATTTTTTGCATTTGTATTGGTATCTTCTATCAACTTCCACAATTTTTCTGAATTAGTAGGACTGTCTTTTATGCCTGGGAAATAACTACATCTGTCATAAAAGGGATATGAAAATGCAAAGTCAAATCCTATTAAGTTTCTTTGTGATTTTATTTCTTTATAAAGCAATTCTATTAAAGTCGTTCTTGTCCAATATTTATGGTCCAATGGTTTTACTATTTGTGGTACTTTATTTCCTTTGATACATTCGGCAACACTAATTCCTTTTTGAAAACTATTTTTATCGCCAGACCAATCTATTCCTATAAATTTATCAAAATACATTTTTTACTCAAAAAAAAACCGTTCACATTATTCGAACGGTTTTAAAATTCGTTTAGTACAAAAATTATCCAGCAACAGCTTCTTTTGGTTCATCTTCGGTTGCATTATTTGTTTGCACTGGACCACTATCTTTACCTCTAGCTTCTTCATCTCTATCAACCAATTCAAAAACCGCCATTGCAGCTGCATCTCCATGCCTATAACCCGCTTTTAGAACCCTTGAGTATCCTCCTTGTCTCTCGGCATATCTAGTTGAAAGATCACCAAACAATTTTGATACAATGTCATTATCTCTTAATTGAGAAAAGGCTTGTCTTCTAGCATGCAAGCTACCTTTTTTACCTAGTGTAATTAGTTTATCAATAATAGGTTTCATTGATTTAGCTTTTGGTAGCGTTGTTATTATTTGCTCATGCTTTATTATAGCCTGTGCCAAGTTTTTAAATAGAGCTTTTCTATGTGAGCTGGTTCTGTTTAATTTTTTACCCTTAATTCTATGTTTCATAATTTACTCCTAAATCTACTAATATGAGTTAGAAAGGTTCTTCTATTCTTCTGACTAATTCTTCAATATTATCTGGGGGCCAATTATCTACATTCATACCAAGCTCTAAACCCATCACCTTTAACACTTCTCTTATTTCATTCAAGCTCTTTCTGCCAAAATTAGGTGTTCTTAACATTTCGGGCTCAGATCTTTGAACTAAATCACCAATGTATACTATATTATCATTTTTTAAACAATTAGCTGATCTTACAGATAATTCTAATTCATCAACTTTTCTTAAGAGGTTTTTGTTAAAAGGAAGATCTTCTAAAACTTCAGTAACCTCTTCTTCCTCTGGCTCTTCAAAATTTATAAAATTATTCAATTGATCTTGCATGATCCTAGCAGAGAATGCCACTGCATCTTCCGGAGAAACTGAACCGTCAGTTGTAACTATCAATGACAATTTATCATAATCAGTTTGTTGACCTACACGCGCGTTATCAACATTATATGAAACTTGAACAACAGGACTATAAATTGCATCAATCGGTATCACACCAATTGGTAAGTCTTCCTTTCTGTTAGTAGCGGAGGACACATAACCTTTACCATTTTCAACTGTAAATTCTACTGATAATTTTGCACCACTATCTAATGTACAGATTTCGTGGTCCTTGTTCATTATTTCAACTTCAGATGGACATTCTATCATATCTGCAGTTACTGTAACTGGTCCCTCTACATTAAGTTGGATTTTTTTTACACCATCGTAATCCATTTTAACTTTTATTCCTTTAACATTTAAAATAATGTCCGTAAGATCCTCTCTTACACCCGGAATCGAAGAAAATTCATGAAGAACACCTTGAACTTGAATAGAAGTTATAGCAGAACCCTGAAGTGATGAAAGAAGAATTCTTCTAAGTGCATTTCCAATAGTAACGCCATAACCTCTTTCAAGAGGTTCAGCAATTATTGTTGAGGTGTTTTTAATTTTGGTTTCTTCTTTAATATCTAGTTTAGAAGGTTTTATAATTTCTTTCCAATTCTTATCAATCATGGTTACTCTCTGTAAATAATAATATTGTTATAATATTTTGAGTTGTCCTAAACTCTTCTGCGTTTCTTAGGTCTGCACCCATTGTGCGGAATAGGTGTTACATCTCTTATTGAATTAACTTGAAAGCCAATAGTTTGTAATGCTCTTAATGCTGATTCTCTACCTGAACCTGGTCCCTGGACTTGAATATCAACAGTTTTTACACCATGTTCTGAAGCTTTTTTTCCAGCATCTTCAGCTGCTAGTTGAGCTGCATATGGAGTTGATTTTCTTGAACCTTTAAAACCCATAGTACCTGAAGATGACCAAGAAATAGCATTACCTTGAATGTCTGTTATAGTTACAACTGTATTATTAAAAGATGAATTAACGTGAGCTACAGCATTGGTTACATTTTTCTTTTCTTTACGACGAATTCTAGTTTGGGTAGGTTGTTTAGCCATTATTCAAAGCTCTCCTTCTAAATCATTATTTCTTTTTGCCTGCAATTGCCTTAGCAGGACCTTTTCTTGTTCTTGCATTGGTGTGTGTTCTTTGACCTCTAACGGGTAAATTTTTTCTATGTCTAAGTCCTCTTAAACAACCCAAATCCAAATACCTTTTTATATCCATTGAAGTTTTTCTTCTTAAATCTCCTTCAACGATATAATCTGTGTCAATTAGGTCTCGTATTTTGGTGAGTTCATCCTCAGATAAATTATTGATTCTTTTATCTTCAGGTACTCCGACCTTTTTACAAATATTTTTGGAACTTGTTAAACCTATGCCATGAACATAAGTTAAGGCAATATGTACTCTTTTATTTGTTGGTATATTAACTCCTGCAATACGTGCCACTAAACTCTCCTTCTTTCTCCAATTGAGATCTATTTGAATTCAATAGATCGGGAATTATAATGTTAACAGATCAACAGTCAACTCTTATAATTAACTTATAATTTTTAGAATATTCTTCGATACTTCCTCTATATTTTGCATACCATCTATAGTGTATAGTTTATTTAATTTTCTATAATATTCTAAGACTGGTAATGTATCTTTCTTATAAACAATAATTCTATTTTTTAAAATTTCAGAATTGTCATCATCTCTGGTTGATTGGTTTTCGGACGCTCTATTTAAAATTCGTTGAAAAAGAAGTTTTTCATCAACATTTATCTCTATCACTTTGTCTATTTTTAGATTAAGACTGTTCAAAATTGTGTCTAAATTTACTGCTTGATTATATGTTCTTGGGAATCCGTCAAGTATAAAACCATTTTCACAATCTGGTTTTGTTATCCTTTTTTTAATCATAGACATGATAATTTCATCAGAAACTAAATTACCTTTGTCCATAATTTCTTTTGCAAGTTTTCCTAAATCAGATCCTGATTTAACTTCTTCTCTCAACATGTCACCAGTAGAAATTTGAACAATATTGAACCGTTCAATTAATATTTTTGCTTGTGTGCCTTTACCAGCACCAGGTGGACCGAATAAAATTAAATTCATTTAACGTCTTGCACCTCGCAATTTTGATTTTTTTATCAATCCTGCATATCTGTGAGCTATTAGATGTGATTGCGCTTGAGAAACCGTATCCATAGAGACTGTAACTACAATTAAGAGGCTAGTACCACCTAGATAAAAAGGTATTGAGTACTTTGATATTAAAATCTCAGGTAAAATACAAACTGCCGCAAGATAAGTAGCTCCAATGGCAGTCAATCTTGTTAGAACAAAATCTAAATAATCTGCAGTTGGTGGGCCGGGTCTAATACCAGGGACATAACCACCATTTCTTTTAAGGTTATCTGCAGTTTCATCTGGATTAAAAACAATAGCTGTGTAGAAAAAAGCAAAAAAGACAATAAAACCTATATAAATCGCTAGATAAAGTGGTTGCCCTCTTCCAAAATATGAATTTAATGTTAATACCCAATCTGAGCTATTTCCATCTAAACCAGAAAACGAAGATAAAGAAGTTGGAAGCAATAATAAAGCTGACGCAAATATTGGTGGTATAACACCAGGAACATTTATTTTTAGTGGTAAATGTGAGGAGTCTCCAGCAAACATTTTGTTTCCCATTTGCCTCTTAGGGTATTGCACAATTATTTTTCTTTGTGAACGTTCAATAAAAACTATGAATACTATAACAGCGATTGCGAGTATTAAAATTGCAATTATTAAAAAAGTTGAAATTGAACCTGTTCTTCCTTGTTCTAGAATTTGAGCTATCGCTCTAGGTAATTCAGCTACTATACCTGCAAATATAATTAAAGACACACCATTACCTATGCCTCTAGAAGTAATTTGCTCGCCTAACCAAAGTAAAAACATCACAGATCCAACTAAAGTGACAACTGTTGTAACTTTAAAAAAAACACCAGGATTATTTACAAGTGAACCCGACGTACCCGAAGTGCCTTCTAAAGCAACGGCAAATCCATAAGCTTGAACTGTAGCGAGTAATACAGTTAGATATCTTGTATATTGATTAATAGTTTTTCTTCCTGATTCACCCTCTTTTTTTAGCTGAGACATTTGTGGAGAAATTGAAGTCATAAGTTGCATAATTATTGAAGCAGATATATATGGAAGAATTGTCAGTGCAAAAATGGTCATTCTACCTAAAGCACCACCAGAAAACATATTAAACATACCTAAAACGCCACTATTAGTGTTATTAACTATTTCAGATAATGCAGTTGCATTTATACCAGGCACTGGTATGTATGTACCTAATCTGTATACAATTAGAGCACCGAGAGTGAATAAAATTCTTTGACGTAGTTCGGTAGCTTGACCTAATATACCAAACATACTTTCATTAGCCATAAATTAATCCTCAGACTTTTTAGCTTTTTTATCAATTCTTTTGTTATCTAAAATCATTATAGATCCACCAGCTTTCTCAATTATTTCTTTTGCTGAATTAGAAAATGCTGAAACCTCTATATCAATTTTACTTTTGATTTCACCCTTAGCCAGAATTTTTATTCTATTTTTATTTGAACTCACTAATCCTAAATCTAAAAGAGTTTTGTAGTTTATAATTTTTTTAGGATCTATTTTATTGCTATCAATAAGTTTTTGTATCCTGCCTAAATTTAATTCAGTATAATTTGTCCTGTTTATATTTGTAAATCCTCGTTTTGGCAAACGCCTATGAATTGGCATTTGCCCACCTTCAAAACCTTTTATCGAAACACCTGATCTTGCTTTTTGACCTTTATGGCCCTTACCAGAAGTTTTACCAGTACCTGAACCAATACCTCTACCAATCCTCTTACGATTTTTAGTCGAACCTATGTTATCCTTGATTTGATTTAGTTTCATTACTTTCTCCTACCTAGCAAAACAATTAATCAACTTTAACTAAATGTTTAACTTTTTCTATCATACCTCTTATTGAAGGTGTATCTTCTAATTCTTTAACTCGACCTATTTTATTCAAACCAAGACCTATTAATGTTTTTTTCTGATATGATCGTCTGCCAATGGGGCTTTTTTTCTGTGTAACAACAAGGGTTTTTTTATTTGACATTATTCTTCCTAACTAACATTAGCATTAGAGTTTGTGTCTAAGTTTAATTTATTACCAAATATTTCAGCAACTTTTTTTCCTCGTTTACTGGCAACATTCCTTGGTGAATTCATAGAGGCAAAAGCATCAAAAGTTGCTTTAATCATATTATGTGGATTTGATGTCCCTATTGATTTAGCTACAACATCTTGAACACCTAATGTTTCAAATACTGCTCTCATTGGGCCACCAGCAATTATACCTGTTCCAGAAGGAGCAGTTCTAAGAACAACTTTACCTGCACCAAAATGACCTTTCATATCATGATGCAATGTTCTACCTTCTTTTAAAGGTACCCTTAACATATTTTTTTTGGCGTCGTCTGTAGCTTTTTTTATAGCTTCGGGTACCTCTTTGGCTTTTCCAGTTCCAAACCCAACTTTACCTCTTTGGTCCCCAACAACAACAAGTGCCGCAAAACCAAAACGTCTGCCACCCTTAACAACTTTTGCAACTCTATTTATACCAACTAATTTATCAATTAAATCAGCTTCGTCTTTATTAATTTTTTTGTCTTGTTTTTCAATTTTTGACATAAATTACCCCTAAAATTTTAAACCTCCATCTCTAGCAGCGTCTGCTAGATTTTTCACTCTTCCATGATAGATATATCCACCTCTATCAAATACTACATTTTTAATACCTTTTTTAATTGCTTTTTCAGCTATTAATTTTCCTACAACACTCGCCACCTCTTTTGTTCCACAATTTTTAAATTGATTTTTTAAATTACGATCAAGACTGGAAGCTGAAATTACAGTATTACCATTTACGTCATCAATTATCTGGCCATAAATATGCTTGTTAGACCTAAATACTGACAATCTTAATTTACCATTAGATTTTATTTTCAAAGCTTTTCTATTTCTTTGTTTTCTTCTATTATGTAAAGTTATTGAACTACTCATTGTTACTTTGACCTCTACTTCTTTTTACCTTCTTTTCTTAAAATATATTCGTTGCTATAACGTATACCCTTTCCTTTAAAAGGCTCTGGTGGTCTTTTAGAACGGACCATAGCTGCAAATTCGCCTAGTTTTTGTTTGCTCGCACTTGAAATAGTAAATTTAGTATTACCATCCATTTTGATAGTAATGTCATTAGGAACTTCTATCTCAACGGAATGACTCAGTCCAAGATTTAATGTCAATTTCTTTCCTTGAAGTGCTCCTCTATAACCTACACCTACAATTTCCATCTCTTTTTCAAAACCAACACTAACCCCATGAACGGCATTATTAATAAGTGCTCTTGTTGTTCCCCACATAGCTTTATTTGGGGAGTTTTTGTCTTTTGGCTCAATTCTAATAATATTGTCATTAATTATTACATCAACACTATTGCTTACTGGTGCAATAAGTTCACCTTTTGAGCCTTTGACTATGAATTGGTTATTTTCTTTTTTAACTTCAACACCATTTGGGATGTTTATTATTGCTTGACCTACTCTTGACATCAATACACTCCTAAAACACTTGACAGAGAACTTCACCACCTACATGAGCTGCTCTGGCTTCGTTATCACTCATTACACCCCTTGGTGTAGATAATATAGATATACCAAGACCATTGTAAGATCTAGGCAAATCATTTATGCTTGAATATACTCTTCTTCCTGGGGTAGAAACTCTTTTAATTTCACTAATGACTGGTTTACCTTCATAATATTTTAATTCAATTTTAAACTCATGAATACCAGGACTCTTTTCGAACTTCGAAAAATTTCTAATATATCCTTCTCTTTTAAGTACATCTAATACATTTCCTCTAAATCTTGAAGCTGGGGCTTCTACAACAACTTTGTTAGCTGATTGACCATTTCTAATTCTAGTCAACATATCCCCAAGTGTATCACTCATTGACATAATTAATACCTTTCTACCAACTTGATTTTACCATACCTGGTATTTGACCAGATAATGCTAACTCTCTTAAAGCTATTCGTGACATTTTTACTTTTCTATAATAACCACGTGGCCTACCCGTTATTAAACACCTATTCCTCAATCTTATTTTTGCACCATTTCTTGGCATTTCAGATAGTTTAAGCTGAGCTTCAAATCGTTCCTCCATAGAAAGAGATCTATTGCTACAAATTGCCTTCAAACGATCTCTTCTAGATTTATTTTTTCTAACTTGTTTTTCTTTATTTAAGTTTTTTTGGATAGCACTTTTTTTTGCCATCTACGTCTCCTGGTTAAAGTTATTATTTTTTAAAAGGGAAATCAAACCCACTTAAAAGTTCTTTTGCTTCTTCATCAGACTTTGCTGAAGTAACAAAAATTATATCCATACCCCTTGCAGAGTCTACATTATCATATTCAATTTCTGGAAATACAAATTGTTCTTTTAGGCCTAAGGCATAATTACCATTACCATCAAAACTTTTAGAATTTATTCCTCTAAAATCTCTAACTCTTGGTAATGCTATATTTACAAATCTGTCTACAAATTCGTACATCTTGCTTTTTCTAAGTGTCACTTTTACACCTATTGGCATACCTTCTCTAAGTTTAAAACTTGCATTAGCTTTTTTAGATTTTGTGATGATGGGTTTTTGGCCAGTAATTGCAGCTAATTCGTTTGCTGCAACTTCTATTTTCTTGCTATCTTTAACAGCCTCACCAACTCCCATATTAATAACTACTTTTTCAAGCTTGGGTATTTCTAAATCATTTTTATACTTAAATTTATCTTTTAATATATTTACAATTTCTTTTTTGTATTTTTCCTGCAATCGAGTATTCATTTTAAACTCCACATTACTTATCTAACAATGCGCCAGATATAACTGATAACCTTCTTTTAACACCGTCTTTAACTTCATATTTAATTCTTGTAGCTTTTCCACTTTCTGGGTCAACATGAGCTACATTGGAGATATGAATTGATGCTTCTTTTTCTTCAATTTTGCCAGGACTTTCTTGGGTTGCTTTTCTGTGACGTTTAACAATGTTAACACCTTCTACAATTACCCTATTATTGGCTTTTAATACTGAGGAAACTTTTCCAGTTTTACCTTTATCTTTGCCAGCAATAATTATTACTGGGTCACCAGTTTTAATTTTAAATTTTTTATTCACTACAAAACCTCCGGGGCAAGCGATACAATTTTCATAAATTTTCTACTACGCAACTCACGTGTGACTGGCCCGAAAATGCGAGTTCCAATTGGTTCATTGCTTTTATTTACCAAAACTGCTGCATTTTTATCGAATCTAATACATGTGCCATCATTTCTTCTAACCTCCTTCGATGTTCTAACTATCACAGCCCTATGTACATCACCTTTTTTAACACGACCCCTTGGTATGGCTTCTTTAATAGAGACAACAATCACATCGCCAACAGCAGCTGTCTTTCTTCCTGACCCACCTAAAACTTTAATACATTGAATTCTTCTTGCACCTGAATTATCAGCCACATCAAGATTGCTTTGCATTTGAATCATTTCATGTCTCCACTAATCTATTATTTTATAACTTCAAAACGCTTATTTTTTGAAATAGGAGCACATTCTCTAATATTAACAATATCTCCAACCTTATATTTGTTTTCCCCATCATGAGCAGCAAATTTTTTTGATTTTGTAACAAATTTTTTATACATGGGATGCATTATTTTTCTTTCCACAAGAACCGTAATTGTTTTGTCAGATTTGTTGCTTGTAACTTTACCTGTTAAAATTCTTTTTGGCATAATTTCTAATTTCCTTAAATCTTAAGTTTATACAGCATTATTCAAAATTGTTTTAATACAAGCTATTTCTTTTCGAATGAACTTAAATCTTGCAGGATTTTCATTTTGTCCATTACTGGCTTGAAATCTTAAATTAAACTGCTCTTTTCTGAGAAGTTTTAATTGTTCTTTTAATTCATCAATAGTTTTGACTTTCAAGTCTTTGGGCTTATATTTTGCCATTTTATTGTCTCCAATTATTCGCCTAATCTTTTAACAACTTTAGTATGCATAGGAAGCTTAGCAGCAGCTAAACTCAGAGCTTCTTTTGCCGCAATTTCAGAAACTCCATCTAATTCAAACATAATTTTACCTGGCTTAACTCTGCAAATCCAATATTCAGGTGAACCTTTACCTTTACCCATTCTAACCTCAGCTGGCTTGCTTGAAACAGGAACATCTGGGAAGATTCTAATCCAAACTCTACCCGCACGTCGAAGATGTCTTGTAATGGCTCTTCTAGCTGCTTCGATTTGTCTAGCTGTAACTCTTTCAGGTTGAACAGCTTTTAATCCAAAAGATCCAAAATTAAGTTTAGTTCCTCCTTTTGCTAAGCCGTGAATTCTACCCTTATGGGCTTTTCTAAATTTTGTTCTTTTTGGTTGTAGCATTCTTTACCCCTGGTCCATACTTTTCATATTAGATCCTTTATTAATAGCATTGCCCATTTTCTTTTCCTGGGCCATAGGATCATGCTCCATAACTTCTCCTTTAAAAATCCAAACTTTAATACCTGTAGCACCATATGTAGTAAATGCTGTAGATTCAGCATAATCTACATCAGCTCTCAAAGTGTGTAATGGGACTCTACCTTCTCTGTACCATTCAGTCCTAGCAATTTCGGCTCCCCCAAGTCTACCTGCACAATTAATTCTTACACCTTCTGCTCCAAGCCTAATTGCACTTTGAACAGCTCTTTTCATTGCCCTTCTAAATGCAACTCTTCTCTCAAGTTGCTGAGCAATACCATCAGCGACTAGCTTAGCATCGAGCTCTGGTTTTCTTATTTCAATAATATTAAGACTAACTTCAGCATTTATTTTCTTACTTAATTGACTTTTAAGGGTTTCAATATCTTGACCTTTTTTACCTATAACAAGCCCTGGCCTACCTGCATAAATAGATATACGGGCTCGTCCTGCTGGTCTTTCTATTACTATTTTACTGACAGCAGCTGCTTTAAGTTTGTCAAATAAATATTTTCTTAATTCAATATCTTGGTGAAGCAAGTCTCCATAGGATTTGCCTCCAAACCATCTCGAATCCCAAGTTCTATTAATACCTAATCTAAACCCTATTGGCTGTGTCTTTTGACCCATTTTAGTTACCTTCCTGTTCAGACAATAAAATAGTTAGATGAGAAAATGGCTTAATTATTCTTGCACCACGTCCTCTAGCTCGTGCATGAAAACGCTTCATAACTAAACCCTTGCCTACGTAAGCCTCTTTTACTATCAGTTTATCTATGTCTAATGAGTGATTATTTTCTGCGTTTGCGATGGCTGATCTTAGAGCTTTTTCAACAACATTGGAAATCCTCCTCTTAGAGAATTGTAAAATGGATATTGCTTTGGAAGCTGTTTCTTTTCTGATCATTTGTGCAACAAGATTCAGTTTTTGTGGGCTAACTCTTATATTTTTTAAAACAACTTTAGCTTCGTTATCTAACTCTCTTCGTTTATTTTTTTCTCTTCCCATTTTATCTCCTATCGCTTAGACTTTTTGTCAGCCGCATGACCATAATAAGTCCTAGTTGGTGAAAATTCACCCAACTTATGACCAACCATAGCTTCAGTAATTGTAACAGGTATGAATTTTTTACCGTTATAAACACCAAATGTAAGACCAACAAATTGAGGCATAACTGTAGATCTCCGCGACCAGGTCTTTATAACATCATTCCTACCAGAATCCCTAGCAACTTCAGCTTTCTTAAGCAGATAACCGTCCACAAAGGGACCTTTCCATATAGATCTAGACATAAAGTTTACCTTATACTTTTCTTCTTCTAATTATTAATTTATCTGTTCTCTTATTATTTCTTGTTCTATAACCTTTTGTTGGTTTTCCCCAAGGAGTAACAGGGTGTCTACCACCAGAGGTTCTGCCTTCTCCACCTCCATGGGGATGATCAACAGGGTTCATCGCAACACCTCTTACAGTAGGTCTTTTTCCTAACCATCTGTTTCTGCCAGCTTTACCTAGATTAATATTCTGGTTATCTTGATTAGAAACAGCTCCGATTGTACATAAACATGACGATAAAACAAACCTCACTTCACCTGACATTAATCTTAAAATTGAATATGACAAATCTTTACCAATTAATTGAACATAAGAGCCAGCTGATCTGGCAATTTGACCACCTTTACCAGGCTTAAATTCAACATTATGGATTATAGTACCAACAGGCACTGAAGATAACGGCATACAATTACCAGGCTTTATATCGGCTTTGCTAGAAGAAATGACTTTATCACCCAATCGTAGTCTTTGAGGCGCAATTATATATCTTAATTCATTATCGTCATATTTAATTAATGCAATATAAGCTGATCTATTAGGGTCATATTCTATACGTTCTACAGTTCCAGAAATATCAACTTTAGTTCTCCTAAAGTCTATAATTCTGTAGCGCCTTTTGTGCCCTCCACCTCTTTGCCACATAGTTATTTTGCCAGAATTATTTCTACCACCAGATTTGGTAAGACCAACAGTTAACTTTTTTACTGGTTTACCTTTAAACAAATCAGATTTATCGACTAAAACAAGTCCTCTTTGACCTGGGGTATTAGGTTTATACTGTTTTAACGCCATTTTTACACTCCTGCAGACAAATCAATAGTATTACCTGCAGCGAGTGTAACTATTGCTTTTTTTGTATTAGATCGCTTGCCTAAAATCCCTTTAAATCTTTTTAACTTGCCTTTAGTCAAAATTGTATTAACTCTTTTAACCTTAACAGAAAATATTTTTTCAATAGAGAATTTTACTTCCAATTTTGTTGCATTTATTGGCACAGCAAAAACCATTTTATTGTACTCTGACAATTGTGTTGATTTTTCTGTAACCAGAGGTTTCAGTATTACTTGATAAGCTTTATTTTGACTTATCTTCATTTCAATTTTTTTTCTTGGTCTTACACTCATAACAAGCGCTCCTCAATAAGTTTCAAAGCGTCATCAATAATAATTAAATTATCTTTTTTAATTATGTCATAAACGTTCAATCCATGATGTGATAAAATATCTAAGTTTCTAATATTCTTCGCTGCTTTTATAAATTTATCATCAACATCATTACCTGAGATTATAAGGGCGTTGTTTATACCCATTTTATCTAAACTTTTCTTCAAGGAAGATGTCTTACCATCACTTTTTGATTTTTCTAAAATAATTAGCTTACCTAATTTAAACTTATTAGATAGCGCAGATTTTAAGCCTAATTTTCTTACTTTTTTATTCAGACTATGGGAATGCGAGTGGACTACTGGGCCATGCGCCATTCCACCTCCTCTAAATTGAGAAACAGAGCCAGAACCATGCCTGGCCTTACCAGTCCCCTTTTGCTTGTACATTTTAGCTGTTGTCATTTTAACTTGGCTTCGAGTTTGTACAGCATGATTACCTAATCGTCTCTTAGCTAGTTGCCATCTGATCACTCTTGCAACAATATCCTCCCTAGGGACAATACCAAAAATTTTTTTATTAAGTGTTATTTCATTAACTGACTTATTACTAATATTTAAAGATTTAATTTTCAACTTCACCTCCTTCTAACTCTGATGAAGTCTCTTTGTTGTTATCTATATTTGACAATGAAATGTCTTCATTGTTTGTTTTATTTTCATTAGCTAATCCTGCAGGAAAGGGAGCATTATCTGGAGTTTTATATTTGATAGCATCTCTAATAAACACAACACCATTTTTTGAACCTGGAACTGAACCTTCAATTAGAATCAATCCTTCTTCTTCAAACAATTTAACAACATTTAAATTTTGAGTTGTTATTCTGACATTACCATATTGACCAGCCATTTTTTTACCTTTCCAGGTTCTACCTGGATCTTGGCTATTTCCAGTTGAACCATGAGATCTGTGACTTATTGAAACACCATGGGAAGCTTGCATACCACCAAAATTATGTCTCTTCATAGCACCTGAAAAACCTTTACCTTGCGACACACCAACTACATCAACCTTTTGACCTAGAATAAAATGATTAACACTTAGTTTATCGCCAATCTTCAAAATTGCATCTTCACTTACCCTAAACTCGGCAACTTTTTCTTTTGGTTGCGAATTTGCCTTAGCAAAAACACCTCTAAGTGGCTTGGATATATTTTTTAGTTTTTTATTAGAAAAACCTAACTGAACAGCGGTATAACCATCTTTATCCAAAGATTTAACTGACAAGACTTCTACATCTTCTAGCCTTAAAATAGTAACTGGAATATGTTCACCATTATTATTAAAAATACGTGACATACCAATTTTTCTAGCAATTACCCCACAACGCATCATAACAACCTTAAATTTTAATTTCTACATCAACACCAGATGCTAAGTCTAACTTCATTAGAGCATCTACCGTTTGTGGTGTAGGCTCAAAAATATCAAGAACACGTTTATGAGTTCTCATTTCAAATTGTTCACGACTTTTTTTATCAACATGAGGACCTCTAAGAACAGTAAATCTGTTTAATGAAGTAGGTAAAGGAATAGGACCACGAATTTTAGCACCAGTTCTTTTAGCTGTGTTAACTATCTCTGAAGTTGATTGATCTAATATTCTATGATCAAAAGCTTTTAATCTAATTCTAATATTTTGATTATCCATTAAACCCTCACCATTAAATGTGATTTTATTTATACTGATTAAGCTTCAATACTTGAAACAACTCCAGCGCCTACTGTTCTTCCACCTTCTCTTATCGCAAATCTCAAGCCTTCATCCATTGCAATTGGCGTGATTAATTCTACTGAGATTGCAATATTATCTCCTGGCATCACCATCTCGGTGCCAGAAGGTAACTCTACAGCGCCAGTCACATCAGTTGTTCTAAAGTAAAATTGCGGGCGATAATTACTAAAAAATGGTGTATGTCTTCCACCTTCATCTTTAGTTAAGATATAAGCCTCACCTTTAAACTTAGAATAAGGCTTTATTGAACCAGGTGCTGATAATACTTGACCACGTTCAACTTCTTCTCTTTTTGTTCCCCTTAATAAAACTCCAACATTATCACCAGCCTCACCAGAATCTAGTAACTTACGGAACATTTCAACACCTGTACATGTTGTTTTAGCTGTTTCTTTAATTCCAACTATCTCTATCTCTTCACCAACCTTTATAACACCCCGTTCAACACGACCTGTTACCACTGTACCCCTTCCTGATATAGAAAAAACATCTTCAATAGGCATTAAGAAAGGTTTATCTTTATCACGTTCAGGTTGAGGAATATATGAATCTACGGCAGCCATAAGCTCTGAGATTGAATTTACACCAATAGCTTCATCACGGCCTTCAAGCGCAGCTAATGCACTGCCTTTTATTATTGGAATATCATCTCCTGGAAACTCATAACTACTTAACAATTCACGAATTTCCAACTCAACTAACTCTAATAGCTCTTCATCATCAACTTGATCAACCTTATTCATATAAACAACCAAAGAAGGAACTCCAACCTGACGAGCTAATAAAATATGTTCTTTAGTTTGTGGCATAGGACCATCAGCAGCGTTAACAACTAATATTGCACCATCCATTTGAGCTGCACCAGTAATCATGTTTTTGACATAGTCTGCATGTCCTGGACAGTCAACATGAGCATAATGACGGTTCTCAGTTTCGTATTCAACATGAGCAGTAGAAATAGTTATACCTCTTTCTCTTTCTTCAGGAGCTTTGTCAATTTGGTCATAAGCAGAAAAATCCGCACGACCTGCATCAGCCATAACTTTCGTAATTGCTGCAGTTAGTGTAGTCTTACCGTGGTCAACATGACCAATTGTACCAATATTTACATGTGGTTTGCTACGATCAAATTTTTCTTTAGACATCTTTTATGACCTTTCTTTAAAATAAATTTTAAGCTAATTTTGCTTTTACTTCGTCAGCAACTGCTTGAGGAACTTGATCATAATGATCAAAAATCATTGTGTATTGAGCTCTACCCTGGCTCATAGATCTCAAATTATTAACATAACCAAACATATTGGCCAAGGGAACCATTGCATTAATGACCTGAGCATTTCCCCTTGCATCCATTCCATTCACTTGCCCACGTCTACTGTTTAAGTCTCCAATAATGTCTCCCATATATTCTTCAGGTGTAACACACTCAACTTTCATAATAGGCTCAAGCAACACTGGTGATGCTTTTGTCATACCCTCTCGAAATGCTGCTCTGGATGCAATTTCAAAAGCCATTACAGACGAATCAACATCATGAAATGCTCCATCATGAAGATTTACTTTGAAATCAATAGCTGGGAAACCTGCAATTATACCAGATTCTTTCGCTTGGATTAATCCCTTTTCAACCCCAGGTATATATTCAGTTGGAATATTACCACCCTTAATTGAGTTAACAAATTCAAAATCTTTGTCTGGATTAGGTGAAAATGTCATTTTAACCCTTGCAAATTGCCCAGAACCACCAGATTGTTTTTTATGAGTATAATCAACTTCGATTTCTTTGGTAATAGTTTCTCTATAAGCTACTTGAGGTGCACCTATGTTAGCTTCAACCTTAAATTCTCTCTTAAGTCTATCAATCAAAATATCTAAATGAAGCTCTCCCATACCCTTCATTATTGTTTGACCTGATTCTAAATCTGTCGACACCTGAAACGAAGGATCTTCCGCAGCCAGTCTTGCAAGTCCTGTAGACATTTTTTCTTGGTCATTTTTAGATTTTGGCTCAACTGCAATTTCGATAACTGGGTTTGGGAAAGACATTGTTTCTAAAACAACAGGTTTTAATGGATCACATAAAGTGTCACCTGTAGTTGTTTCTTTCATCCCTGCTAGAGCGACAATATCGCCAGCAAATGCTTCATCGATTTCTTCTCTGTTGTTAGAATGCATCATCATCATTCTACCAACACGTTCTTTTTTATCCTTTGTTGAGTTAAGTAAGGAATCACCCTTTTTAATTGAACCGGAATATATTCTTAAGAAAGTAAGAGATCCAACAAAAGGGTCATTCATAATCTTGAATGCCAAACCAGAAAATGGCTCTTGGTCGCTAGCTTTTCTCTCAATATTTCTAGTTTCTGATTTATCACCAGGTAAAAATCCAAGATAAGCTGGAACATCTAAAGGATCAGGCAAATAATCTATAACTGAGTTCAACATAGTTTGCACACCTTTGTTTTTAAAAGCTGACCCACATAAAATAGGAACAAAATTCATCGCTAGTGTTCCTTTTCTAATCAAACCTCTTAAAGAAAGTTCATCTGGCTCTTCACCTTCTAAGTACTTCTCCATCCACTCATCATCTTGCTCTACAGCTAATTCAATTAGCTCTGCTCTCATGATTTTTGCTTTTTCTAACAATTCTTCTCTAATATCTTTAATTGTCCAAGAAGCACCCAAGTCTTCAGAGTCCCAGACCCACTCTTTCATTGAAACAAGATCTACTAAACCTGAAAAGTCATTCTCAGCTCCTATTGGTAGATTAATAGGTAATGGAGTAGCGCCTGTTCTATCTTTAACCATCTCAACACATTTTGAGAAATCTGCACCAATCTTGTCCATTTTGTTAACAAAAACTATTCTTGGAACTTTATATCTATCAGCTTGGCGCCACACAGTCTCTGTTTGCGGTTCAATACCAGCATTAGCATCAAGCACAACCACAGCACCGTCAAGTACTGCCAAAGATCTCTCAACTTCAATTGTAAAATCAACGTGGCCTGGGGTATCTATTATATTGAATCTAAATTTAGCTTCATTTTCAGTTGAACCATAAGATTTATCAAAATTTTTTCCATCTTCTGTTCTAGTCCAAAAACATGTAGTAGCAGCTGATGTAATAGTAATACCTCGCTCCTGCTCTTGCTCCATCCAATCCATTGTTGCATTACCATCATGAACTTCACCAATCTTGTGCGACCTACCAGTGTAATATAGAACTCTTTCTGAGGTTGTGGTTTTACCAGCATCAATATGAGCAATTATACCAAAATTTCTATATCTATTTAAATTATATCCACGAGCCATTTTTTTACCTTATTTTTTATCTAAAGCTTTATCTACCATCTATAATGTGAAAAAGCTTTATTAGCCTCAGCCATTTTGTGAGTATCTTCCTTCTTTTTAACAGAAGAACCCCTGTTTGAAGAAGCATCAATAAGTTCTCCACTTAATCTCTCAGTCATTGAATTTTCTGATCTGTTTCTACTGCTACTAATCAACCATCTAATTGCTAATGCTAATGCTCTATCTGAACGCACCTCTACTGGCACTTGATATGTTGCCCCACCAACCCTTCTAGATCTAACTTCAAGCTGTGGCTGAACATTTTCAAGAGCATCATGAAAAACTTTTAAAGGCTCAGAACCAACTTTTTTTTCAATAAATTCAAAGGCGCCATAAACAATTTTCTCAGCTGTTGATTTTTTGCCATCATACATTAGACAAGATGTAAACTTTGAAACAATTTTATCATTAAATTTTGGATCTGGCATAACCTGTCTTTTTATAGCTTTTCTTCTTCTTGACATAAAATATCCTTTTATTTAGGTCGCTTTGCGCCATACTTTGATCTACGTTGTCGTCTATCTGCAACACCTTGAGTATCTAAAGTACCACGAATAACATGATATCTAACACCAGGTAGATCTTTAACCCTTCCACCTCTTATCATTACAACAGAGTGTTCTTGAAGATTATGTCCTTCGCCTGGTATATAAGAAGTAACTTCAAAACCATTGGTTAACCTGATTCTTGCAACTTTTCTTAATGCTGAGTTAGGTTTCTTTGGAGTGGTTGTATAAACACGTGTGCAAACACCTCGTTTTTGGGGACAAGATTGCATTGCAGGCACTTTCGTTTTGTTAACTGGTCTAACGCGACCATGCCTTATTAGTTGATTAATAGTAGGCATTTAAAATTCCTTTATAAAACTAATGATTTTAAAACTTCATTAGATGTAATTAAGTATAATGAGCTAGCGTCTAATTAAAAAATTACAACCAGAACTCAATATTCGCGGGATTGTATTCTTAACTAATCAAATGGTCAAGAACTAAAATATAAAGTTTTCAATTTATTTTTATTAACATCAATCAACAATTTCTTCATTTTCATTAATTGAAACTTCCTCTTCTTTTTTCATATTTTCTAATATTTCTTTATCTCTACGATGAGCAGTCATTCTAAGTTTGTTAACTATAGAGCCTGTTCCAGCGGGCACTAAACGACCAACGATAACATTTTCTTTTAAACCTGACAGCATGTCTGATTTTCCAGATACTGCAGCTTCAGTTAATACTCTAGTTGTCTCTTGAAAGGATGCAGCAGAGATAAAACTTTCTGTTTGCAAACTAGCTTTTGTTATGCCTAATAAAACAGATACACCTTTTGCAGGCTCAAGTCCATCTTCAATAGCCTTTTCATTAGCTAGCTTAAATTCTAATCTATTTACGTGTTCTCCATTTAAAAATGTTGTTCCACCATGGTCAATTACTTCTATTTTTTGCAACATCTGTCTTACAATAACTTCAATATGCTTATCGTTTATTTTTACCCCTTGAAGTCTATAAACATCTTGTACCTCTTTAACCAAATAGTCAGCCAAAGCTTCTATACCTAAAATGTTTAGTATATCATGAGGCACAGGGCTACCGTCAATTATCATGTCTCCCTTCCTAATAAAATCACCTTCTTGAACTGCTAAAAGTTTTCCCTTAGGCACCATATATTCAACTGGCTCACTTTCACTATCTTGTGGCACTACCCTAATTCTTCTTTTAGCTTTGTAATCAGCACCAAATTCAACAACACCATCGCTCTCTGATATAATTGCGAAGTCTTTTGGTTTTCTAGCTTCAAAAAGTTCAGCAACTCTTGGTAAACCTCCGGTAATATCTCTTGTCTTAGAACTCTCTCGTGGAATTCGTGCTAAAACTGAGCCAGCTTTAACCTTGCTTTTATTCTCAACACTCAAAACAGCGTTCATAGACATAAAATACCTTGCTTCCAATCCATTTGGTAAATTGATCACCTCTCCATTTTCGTCTCTCAACGTAATTCGAGGTCGAAGATTTGCACCTCCTTGTTGTTGTTTCCAATCCATAACAACCCTACTACCAATTCCAGTAGTTTCATCGATTATTTCTCGCATCGAAATCCCTTCAACAAGATCAACATAATGAGCTGTACCTTCTTTTTCAGTTATGATTGGTATAGTATAAGGATCCCATTCAGCTAATATTTCACCCGCTTTAGCTTTTGAACCATCTTTTTTTAACAATTTAGATCCATATTGCAGTCTGTAACGAGCTTTTTCCCTACCTTGATCATCTAAAATGATCATTTCAGAGGATCTTGAAAGAACGATTTCACTCCCATCTTCAGTTGTTACCAAAGAAGTGTTATCTAATCGAATTTTGCCATCAAATGGCGCCTCTATCTTTGATTGTTCAGCACCGCGTTGAGCAGCACCACCAATATGAAAAGTTCTCATAGTAAGTTGTGTGCCAGGTTCCCCAATTGATTGAGCAGCTATCACACCAACTGCTTCCCCAATATTTACAGGCGTACCTCTAGCAAGATCTCTTCCGTAACACGCGGCACATATTCCTGGTTGAGTTTCACATGTAAGAGCTGACCTAACTTTTACCTGATCTATTCCTGCTCCTTCAATTTTCTCAATATCGTCTTCCGAAATAATTACGCCTTTGTCTAAGATAATTGAATTGTCTTTAGCATTTACAATTTCAGTAGCTGTAGTTCTACCTAAAATTCTTTCAGACAAAGGTTCTATTATGTCCCCACCTTCAATGACAGCCCTCATAACAAAGCCATTGTCAGTTCCACAATCATCCTCTGTAACTATACAGTCTTGTGCCACATCAACCAGTCTTCTTGTTAAATAACCTGAATTTGCAGTTTTTAAAGCGGTATCAGCCAGACCTTTTCTAGCGCCATGGGTAGAATTAAAGTATTCAAGAACATTAAGACCATCTTTGAAAGAGGACTTAATTGGAGTTTCAATAATTTCCCCTGAAGGTTTAGCCATAAGCCCTCTCATACCTGCTAATTGTTTGATTTGTGCCGCAGATCCTCTGGCACCAGAGTGTGCCATCATCCAAACTGAATTTACTGGCTCCCCAGTTTTAATTGTTGAGATATTTTTCATCATTTCTTCAGCTACATCATCTGAACATTTAGACCAAACATCTACAACTTTATTATACTTCTCACCTTGAGTAATTAATCCATCTTGGTATTGCTGTTCAAAATCTTTTACTTGCTTCTCTGCATTAATCATTAAGTTAGCTTTTGCTTTTGGTGTCTCAAGATCAGAGATTCCGAATGAAATACCCGCAGTACAAGCATGCTTAAAACCCATGGCCATTAGTTTGTCACAAAAAATTACAGTATCTTTTTGGCCACAATGTCTATAAACATAATCAATAACATTAGTAACTTCTTTTTTTGTCATTAATTTATTTATCGTGTTATAATCAACTGAACTATGAGAAGGTAACAGGGTTGATAATTTTGCTCTTCCTGGGGTTGTATCTACTAATTCAACAGACTCGTTCCCTTCATTATCAAACAAATTAACTCTAATTTTAACTTTAGCTTGCAAATCGACTTGTGAGTTATCTAATGCTATTAATGCCTCTGTAGGTGATGAAAAGATCATACCTTCTCCCTTTTGAGAATTACTTATCATGGATAGATAATACAGTCCTAAAATTATATCTTGAGAAGGAACAATAATTGGCTTTCCGCTTGAAGGAGAAAGTATATTATTTGTAGACATCATAAGTACCCTTGCCTCTAATTGTGCTTCAAGAGAAAGAGGTACGTGAACCGCCATCTGATCTCCATCAAAGTCAGCGTTAAAAGCTGTGCATACCAGTGGGTGCAAATTAATGGCTTTACCTTCTATTAAGACTGGTTCAAATGCTTGAATTCCCAACCTGTGCAATGTTGGAGCTCTGTTAAGCATAACAGGGTGCTCTCTAATAACCTCCTCTAGAATATCCCAAACCTCTGGTCTCTCTTTTTCAACCATTCTTTTTGCAGCTTTGACGGTACTTGCTAAACCATACAACTCTAATTTAGAATATATAAATGGCTTGAATAACTCCAAAGCCATTTTTTTTGGGAGACCACATTGATGTAGTTTTAGGTCAGGTCCTACAACAATGACTGACCTTCCAGAATAATCAACTCTTTTACCAAGGAGATTCTGCCTAAATCTACCTTGTTTACCTTTAAGCATATCTGAAAGAGATTTAAGTGGTCTTTTGTTCACACCCGTTATTACTCGGCCTCTTCTGCCATTATCAAATAAAGCATCAACGGATTCTTGTAACATCCTTTTTTCATTCCGAATAATGATATCAGGGGCTCTTAATTCTATTAATCTTTTAAGTCGATTATTACGGTTAATAACCCTTCTATATAAATCATTTAAGTCTGAAGTTGCAAACCTTCCACCATCTAAAGGTACTAAGGGCCTTAACTCAGGTGGTATTACAGGAACAATATCTAAAATCATCCATTCAGGCTTTGCTCCTGACTGTAAAAAGGATTCAACTAGTTTAAGTCTTTTAACTAATTTTTTTCTTTTAATTTCTGAGCCTGTTTTGATTAGCTCCTCACGGATTTTCACTAATTCTTCCTCGAGATTCATATCAATTAGTATTTTTTTTATTGCCTCTGCTCCGATAGACACTTCAAAGCTTTCATCCCCAAATTCATCAAGACAACTCTCATAATCTTCTTCACTAAGAAGTTGTCCTTTATTTAAAGAAGTCAATCCAGGTTCAGTAACAAGAAAATTTTCAAAATAAAGAACTTTTTCAAGGTCTTTAAGTGTCATATCAACTAATAGTCCTATCCTTGATGGCAATGATTTTAGAAACCAAATATGGGCGACAGGAGCTGCTAAATCAATGTGCCCCATTCTTTCTCTTCTAACTTTTGAGAGAGTTACTTCAACACCACATTTTTCACAAATAATTCCGCGATATTTCATTCTTTTATATTTACCGCATAAACATTCGTAATCTCTCACTGGCCCGAATATTTTTGCACAAAAGAGGCCATCACGTTCAGGCTTAAATGTTCTATAATTTATTGTCTCGGGTTTTCTAATCTCACCAAAAGACCAGCTTTTTATAGCTTCTGGTGAGGCTATAGAAATACTTATTTGATCAAAGCTTTGAGTTGTACCTGTTTGTCCAAATGTGTTTATAAGTTCATTCATTTACATTTCCAATCTATATTAATTTCTTTGATTTTAGTCTACTAAATCCATGTTGACATTGAGACCTAGTGATTTTAATTCTTTAATTAAAACATTAAATGATTCTGGGATACCAGCCTCAAAGTCATCGTCTCCTCTAATAATAGATTCATAAACTTTAGTTCTACCAGAAACATCATCAGACTTAACTGTTAACATTTCCTGAAGAGTATATGCAGCTCCATATGCTTCAAGAGCCCAAACTTCCATTTCACCAAACCTTTGTCCTCCGAATTGAGCCTTACCACCCAAAGGTTGTTGTGTAACTAAAGAATATGGACCAATTGATCTTGCATGGATCTTATCATCAACTAAATGATGAAGTTTTAACATGTAAATATAACCTACGGTGACCTTTCTATCAAAAACTTCACCAGTTCTTCCATCTGTAAGCCATACTTGACCTGTTTCATCTAAGTCAGCTAATTTTAGAATATCTCTAACATCAACTTCACTAGCTCCATCAAATACAGGTGTTGCAATTGGAACTCCTCTGCAAAGATTTTGGGCTTGTTGAATAACACCAAAATCATCTAGTTTAGAAAAGTCAGATTTAAATTGCTTATCTCCATAAATCTGAGAAAGATATTTCCTTATATTGCTATTTTTATTTTTCCCGTCATCTAACAACATTTTTCCAATCTTATTTCCAAGGCCAGAAGCTGCCCATCCTAAATGTGTTTCAAGTATTTGACCAACATTCATTCTAGATGGAACACCAAGTGGGTTTAAGACTACATCAACTGGTGTCCCATCTTCTAAATAAGGCATGTCCTCTGCAGGAATAATTTTAGATATAACACCTTTATTACCATGCCTGCCAGCCATTTTGTCTCCAGATTGTAATTTTCTCTTTACCGCCACAAAAACTTTAACCATTTTCATGACACCAGGGAGTAACTCATCACCTCTTTGCAATTTATCAACTCTATCGTTAAATCTATTTTGTAATGTCTTTATAACCTCATCAAAATGGTTAGATAATTTTTCTATCTTTTTCTGATTTTTTTCATTATCAACTGAAATTGATCTAAGCTCGATCCTTGAAAGTTTGTGAATTATTTTTTCAGTTAAGATTTCACCATTTTTGATTCCTTTAATGGATGAACTGTCGACTTTTTGTCCAACTAGAAACTCTTGTAGTCGTCCATAGTAGCCCTTTTCAAGAATTCCTTTTTCATCATCTCTATCTTTCGCAAATCTATCAATCTCTGCCCTTTCAATTGCTCTGGCTCTTTCATCTTTATCTATACCTCTTCTTGAAAAAACTCTTACATCAACAATTGTTCCTGATACTCCAGGAGGGACTTTTAATGAAGTGTCTCTTACGTCTGAAGCTTTTTCACCAAAAATAGCTCTTAGCAATTTTTCCTCTGGTGTCATTGGACTTTCACCTTTCGGAGTTACTTTTCCAACCATGATATCACCAGGTTTAACTTCAGCTCCAATATAAACCATGCCTGCTTCATCTAAATTTCTAAGTGCCTCTTCACCTAAATTGGGTATATCACGGGTTATTTCCTCTTGACCTAACTTAGTATCTCTTGCCATAACTTCAAATTCTTCAATATGAATAGATGAAAAGACATCTTCTTTTACTATCCTTTCGGAAATTAGAATGGAATCTTCAAAATTATAACCATTCCAAGGCATGAACGCCACAAGTACGTTTCTTCCAAGTGCAAGTTCCCCATCTTCAGTAGCAGGTCCATCAGCAATTATATCACCATTGTTAACAAAATCTCCAACTTGAACTAGGGGTCTCTGGTTGATACAAGTGTTTTGATTACTTCTTTGGAATTTTAATAAAGAATAAATATCTACTGGACTAACATCAGCTTCATCCTTAGAATTGGCCCTAATTACTATTCTTGTAGCATCAACTTGATCAACAATACCTGATCTTCTTGCAACAAGTGTAACTCCAGAATCCTGAGCAACAGTTGACTCAATCCCTGTTCCAACAAGTGGACTTTCTGACTTAACTAATGGAACAGCTTGCCTCATCATATTAGATCCCATAAGGGCTCTATTCGCGTCATCATTCTCTAAAAATGGAATTAATGCAGAAGCAACTGAAACTAGTTGTTTTGGAGAAACATCCATAAGGTCAATATCTTGAGGGTTTGCTAAACCTATATCCCCACCTTTTCTAACGGGTAATAATTCGCCTGTAAAATTGTTAGCGTCATCTAATTCAGCGTTAGCTTGTGCAATTGTAAACTTGCTTTCTTCAATAGCAGAAATATAAACAACTTCATTTGTAACGTTGCCATCCTTTACTTTTCTGTATGGTGTTTCTATAAAACCATACTGATTAATTTGAGCAAAAGTAGCTAAAGAATTTATTAATCCAATATTTGGACCCTCAGGTGTTTCAATTGGACATATTCTACCATAATGAGTAGGATGAACATCTCTGACTTCAAATCCAGCTCTCTCACGAGTTAACCCTCCAGGACCTAGAGCTGACACTCTTCTTTTGTGAGTGATTTCAGAAAGTGGATTTGTCTGATCCATAAATTGAGATAATTGACTTGAACCAAAAAACTCTCGAAGTGAAGCAGCAGCTGGTTTTGCATTAATAAGATCTTGAGGCATTAAGTTTTCAATATCATTGGCTGAACTCATTCTTTCTTTTATTGCTCTTTCCATTCTTGAAAGACCTACACGGTATTGATTTTCTAGCAACTCACCTACTGACCTAACTCTTCTATTACCTAAATGGTCTATGTCATCAATTTCACCATGACCGTCTTTAAGAGAAATTAATTCTTTAAGTATAGCTAAGATATCAACTTTTCTTAAAACTCTAATCGTGTCATCCACTTCAAGATCCAAACGTGCAGACATTTTTACTCTACCTACAGCAGACAAATCATACCTTTCCTCATCAAAAAATAGATTATTAAACAAGATTTCAGCAGTTTCGTGAGCAGGTGGTTCACCTGGACGCATTACCCTATATATATCAACTAAAGCTTCTTCTCTTGAAGCATTTTTGTCTAAAGCCAAAGTGTTTCTCATCCATGGTCCTACCGATGAATTATCTGTAGACAAAACTTTTAAAAAACTTAAGTTTTTTAACTTAAATAATTTCATAAAATCAACTGTGATTTCGTCACCGGCTTCAGCATAAACTTCACCAGTATCTTCATTAATAATGTCCTCAGACAAGTATTTTCCTATTATTTCTTCTTCATTAACAGTTATTGATTTTAGGCCATCATCTAAAAGTGCTTTTATACTTCGTGGTGTAATTTTATCTCCAGCTTTTGCAACAACCTGATTTTTAATGGCATCTACAAGATCAAAGTTCAATCTTTGGCCTTTGTAATTATCTGCAACAAAATCTGTAACCCATAAATCAGAATTGAATTTAAATATTTGACTCTCATAAAAATAATTTAAAATGTCTTCCCTTGTCATACCAACAAGTTTTGTTCTATCTGGTTCGATATTTTTTTCAACACACTCTTTTAAATATTTCTCAGATGCATCATCAAACAAAGCCATTAAGAAGGTTGTACATGGGAGTTTCCTTTTTCTATCGATTCGAACGTTTAAAACATCTTTAGGATCAAATTCAAAATCCAACCATGATCCTCTGTATGGTATTACTCTGGCAGCAAAAAGAAATTTTCCTGAAGCATGTGTTTTTCCTTTATCGTGATCAAAAAATACACCTGGAGATCTATGCATTTGTGAAACAATCACTCTTTCAGTTCCATTTACAACAAATGTTCCATTAGGAGTCATTAGAGGCATATCACCCATGTAAACGTCTTGTTCTTTCATGTCTCTTATGGATTTTGCGCCTGTATCAGGATCTAAATCCCAGACAATTAATCTTAGGGTTAATCTTAAGGGTGACGCGTAAGTCAATCCACGTTGATGACATTCATCTACGTCATATTTAGGTTCCTCAAGCGTGTAGGATACGTATTCCAGCATTGATTTACCTACAAAATCCTTTATTGGAAACACGGAATTAAATACGGCCTGAAGACCCACATCAACTCTTTCTTCACTTGAAATATACATTTGTAAGAATTGTTCATAAGAATTTCTTTGAACTTCAATTAAATTTGGCATTTGAGCAACTTCACTAATTTTACCAAAAGTTCTTCTTATTCTTCTTCTATTTAATAAAGTACTTTGCTGGACTGACATTTATAATCCTTTTGATATTTAAAAATTAACAACCACATTAATATAAATTAGTAAACAAGCCTAAAAAAATTAAGCTTGTTTATAGGTTTTCTGGTACAGATTACTTAATCTCAACTGAAGCACCAGCTTCTTCAAGTTTTCCTTTAATCTCATTGGCTTCAGCTTCTGGTATACCTTCTTTAATCAATGAGGGAGCAGCTTCTACTAAATCTTTTGCTTCTTTGAGTCCTAAACCTGTAACAGCTCTTACTTCTTTAATAACGTTGATTTTCTTATCACCTACAGCTGTTAAAGATATAGAAAATTCTGTTTTTGCCTCAGCTGAAGCAGCGCTATCACCACCAGCTGCTACAGCAGCTACAGCTACAGGAGCAGTTGCTGAAACCCCCCATTTTTCTTCCAAAATTTTAGCTAGATCCGCAGCTTCTAAAACTGTCAACGAGCTTAAATCTTCTGCTATTTTTTCTAAATCTGCCATTTTTTTCTCCTAAAAGTTAAATTATTATTGTTTAGTTTTTTCTGAAATAGTTCTTAAAACCTTAGTTGCAGGTTCTTTTGTTAACCTTGCCAGCTTTGAAGCTGGAGCTTGCAGAAGACCAACAAGCTTAGCTCTAAGGTCATCCAGACTAGGAAGTTTCGCTAGAGCTTCCACATCTTTTTTTGAAAGTGGCTTATCATTTAAACCACCTCCAATTATGACTAATTTTTCATTTTCTTTAGCAAAGTCTACCAAAACTTTCGCTGCCATTACAGGATCTTTAGATGAACCAATAGCTGTTGGTCCACTAAACATTTCGTCCATGTATTGGTATTTTGTGTCTTTCAACGCTAAACGAGTAATTTTATTTTTAGTAACTTTAAAATTACAATTATCATTCCGCATTTTGTTTCGAAGATCAGTGCTCTCCGCGACAGTAAGACCAACACAATGAACTACCACGACTGATGCCGAGTCTTCAAATGTGCTACGCAAAGTTTTGACTAATTCGGTTTTTTGATCTCTGTTCACCGATATGCCTCCACATTTTTGTTTGAATTAAATAACCCAAACATTTGTTGCATTTAAGGTAATAAATTACCCACGGCCCGTCCCACCAAATTAGGCAAATTAATGCCTTGATTGTCTATGTAGGATATTAAGAAAATTTCACCTACAGTCTTGGACAGGTTCAGTCTAGATTAGACTGATAGAGAATAATAAATATGCATTACTCTCTAATAAATATATAATCAAAATTATATATTTATATTTAAACCAACTCCCATTGTTGAGCTGATAGAAATATTTTTTATAAATGTGCCTTTAGCACCAGTTGGCCTTGCTTTTTGAATGGCTTCTATAAATGAGTTTACATTTTCAACTAACTTATCAGAACCAAAGCTTATTTTGCCAACACCAGCTTGCACTATACCTGTTTTTTCAGCACGATATTGAACTTGACCAGCTTTTGCAGCCTCTACAGCAACTTTAATATCAGATGTGACAGTTCCAAGCTTAGGGTTTGGCATCAATCCTTTGGGACCAAGAATTTTACCAATTCTTCCAACTACTCCCATCATATCAGGTGTTGCTATAACTCTATCGAAATTTAAATTACCATTTTGCATATCTTCAGCTAATTCTTCTGCACCGACAATGTCTGCCCCTGCTTCTTTTGCTTCATCAGCTTTTTTATCTTTTGCAAAAACAGCAACTCTCATAGATTTTCCATTACCATTAGGAAGAGAAACAACACCTCTTACCATCTGATCTGCATGCCGAGGGTCTACACCTAAATTCATTGAAATTTCAATAGTTTCATCAAATTTAACCCTTTTCGTTTCAACTAAAAATTTTATTGCTTCTTCCACATTAAAAGATTTATTTTCAATATTTTTATATAGATCGGAGAGATATTTTCCTTTTTTCATAATTTTACTCCAAAACTTCCAAGCCCATCGATCTAGCAGATCCTTTCACCATTTCAATGGCTCCATCGATATTAGATGCATTTAAATCATTCATTTTATTTTCAGCAATTTCTCTAATTTGCTCTATTTTTATAGATCCACCAACAACCCTCCCAGGCTCACTTGAACCTTTTTCTTTCCCAATTGCTTTCTTCAAAAAAAAGGATACTGGTGGTGTTTTAGTTACAAAACTAAAACTTTTATCAGAAAAAACAGTTATTACAACTGGTATAGGCATGTTTTTTTCAAGGGAATCTGTTGAGGCATTAAAAGCTTTGCAAAATTCCATTATATTTACCCCGCGTTGACCTAAAGCTGGACCAACCGGAGGAGAGGGATTTGCTGCACCTGCAGGAATATTTAATTTAATGTAACCTTCTATTTTCTTTGCCATATTTTACTCCGCAACAATCTCAGTTAAATAAATTTAATTAAATTTTTTCGACTTGACTATATTCAAGATCAACTGGAGTTGATCTACCAAAAATAGATACAGCCACTTTTAATCTTGATTTGTCCTCATCAATTTCTTCAACTAAACCATTAAAACTCTGAAATGGCCCATCAGAAACTCTGACTTCTTCACCAATTTCATATATAACGCTTGATCTTGGACGATCAATGCCTTCGCTTATTTGGTCAATCAATCTTTTAGCTTCTTCATTACTAATTGCAACTGGTTTACCTTTACTACCTAAAAACCCTGTAACTTTAGGTTGTCCCTTAATTAAATGCCAAGACTCATCTGTCATTTCCATCTTTATCAAAATGTAGCCCGGGAAAAATTTTTTTTCAGTTTGGACTTTTGTTCCACGCCTAATCTCAACTACTTCTTCAGTTGGGACCAAAACTTCTTCTATTAGATTTTCCAAATTTTTTGTAACAATCTGTTCTTCGATATTCTGACATACCTTTTTTTCTGAGCCTGAAAAAACATGAACTACATACCACTTTTTGGCCATTACAATATTCCAATTTTAAAAAATAAGATAAAGTTAAACAACTTATTAACTACCAATATCTAACAAAAATTCAACAACATTTGAGAGTAACAGATCGACTAACAGAAAAAATAGTGATGCTATAAGTGCCATTACTAAAACGCTTAGAGAAGCATATAATGTTTCACGCCTAGTTGCCCATGTTATTCTATTTATTTCTTGTCTTACCTGCCTCACGAATTGTGCGGGATTTGTTTTAGCCATGTGAAGCCTTTCATGCAAGAAGAAAAATGATTATTTACATTTTTTTTTTTTATAAGTCAAAGCTAATAATTATTTTATTAATAAATTTTTTTGGCAGGAGTGGAGGGACTCGAACCCCCAGCCCCCGGTTTTGGAGACCGGTGCTCTACCAATTGAGCTACACTCCTTTGTAACAAGTCGTTTTCAACAATAACTTCATATATTTTAACTAACTTAAGCTTCAATACTTGAAACAACTCCAGCGCCTACTGTTCTTCCACCTTCTCTTATCGCAAATCTCAAGCCTTCATCCATTGCAATTGGCGTGATTAATTCTACTGAGATTGCAATATTATCTCCTGGCATCACCATCTCGGTGCCAGAAGGTAACTCTACAGCGCCAGTCACATCAGTTGTTCTAAAGTAAAATTGCGGGCGATAATTACTAAAAAATGGTGTATGTCTTCCACCTTCATCTTTAGTTAAGATATAAGCCTCACCTTTAAACTTAGAATAAGGCTTTATTGAACCAGGTGCTGATAATACTTGACCACGTTCAACTTCTTCTCTTTTTGTTCCCCTTAATAAAACTCCAACATTATCACCAGCCTCACCAGAATCTAGTAACTTACGGAACATTTCAACACCTGTACATGTTGTTTTAGCTGTTTCTTTAATTCCAACTATCTCTATCTCTTCACCAACCTTTATAACACCCCGTTCAACACGACCTGTTACCACTGTACCCCTTCCTGATATAGAAAAAACATCTTCAATAGGCATTAAGAAAGGTTTATCTTTATCACGTTCAGGTTGAGGAATATATGAATCTACGGCAGCCATAAGCTCTGAGATTGAATTTACACCAATAGCTTCATCACGGCCTTCAAGCGCAGCTAATGCACTGCCTTTTATTATTGGAATATCATCTCCTGGAAACTCATAACTACTTAACAATTCACGAATTTCCAACTCAACTAACTCTAATAGCTCTTCATCATCAACTTGATCAACCTTATTCATATAAACAACCAAAGAAGGAACTCCAACCTGACGAGCTAATAAAATATGTTCTTTAGTTTGTGGCATAGGACCATCAGCAGCGTTAACAACTAATATTGCACCATCCATTTGAGCTGCACCAGTAATCATGTTTTTGACATAGTCTGCATGTCCTGGACAGTCAACATGAGCATAATGACGGTTCTCAGTTTCGTATTCAACATGAGCAGTAGAAATAGTTATACCTCTTTCTCTTTCTTCAGGAGCTTTGTCAATTTGGTCATAAGCAGAAAAATCCGCACGACCTGCATCAGCCATAACTTTCGTAATTGCTGCAGTTAGTGTAGTCTTACCGTGGTCAACATGACCAATTGTACCAATATTTACATGTGGTTTGCTACGATCAAATTTTTCTTTAGACATCTTTTATGACCTTTCTTTAATTATTATTTTCATTTTGTGGTGGTGGGGGTAGGATTCGAACCTACGTACGCTACGCGGGCAGATTTACAGTCTGCTGCCTTTAACCACTCGGCCACCCCACCAAGATTAAAAATCAAACTTTTTTAAATTTCACCTTACTATAATTTCTTAATTTGATATGTTATATACACAAGGCTTTCTAAATATAAAAGCTTTTATTGAAAGTAAATAAAAAAAACAATTTACATTAAATGGTTAAATGAAAAAAAATTTAAAAAAACGTAATAACTCTTTTGCTAAAATTGAAGCAAACCAAAACACTAAAGAAAAAAAAAATTTTCAACCTATTAAAAGTTTATCAAAAATTAAACAAATACCTTTAACAGGCAGTCATACTATTTTATCAGCACTAAATAACAAAAACAGAAAACTTCATTACCTCATCACAACTGCTGAAAAACATTCAAAATGGAAAGAAAAAATTGGGAAATTAAAATTAAAACTAAACGTAATAATTAAATCTAAGGAAGAAATAGACAAAATTAATAATTACAAGCCTCACCAAAATGCAATTTTGGTTACAGAACCCCTTCAGAGATTGACAATGGATGAATTCTTGTCCAATGACAGGTTTAAAAATAAAATTCCAATCAGGCTTATTATACTTGATGAAGTCACTGACCCTCAAAATGTTGGAGCCATTATTAGATCTGCATTAGCATTTAAGATGGATGGTTTAGCATTATCTCAAAGAAACAGTCCTCAGGAAACCTCTTCATTAAACAAAGCATCATCTGGCGCCCTTGAAAAATTACAAATCATTGAATTATCCAATATGTCTAGGGAAATTAAAAAACTTCAGAGGGTTAATTTTAGTATTTTTGGGCTCGCTAGCGAGGGTAAAAATGATGTTTACGTACTTGAAAATGAAACTGGTAATGTTGCCCTAATATTAGGCTCTGAAGGGAAAGGTCTTAGAAGATTAACTAAGGAAAACGTAGATAGTTTAATTAAAATACCAATTAACGTAGAATCTAATTCATTAAATGTTTCAAATGCAGCTTCAGTTGCTATGTTTCAATTACAAAAAAATATCATAAAAAATTAAATAATTTCTTGTTTATAAATTAAATATCTATTAAATATTTGTCCTGTGCCGGCTTAGCTCAGTTGGTAGAGCAGTTGATTTGTAATCATCAGGTCGGGAGTTCGAGTCCCCCAGCCGGCACCATTATTTTTGATTTGTATTTAAAATTTTCCCTATTAAATTTGATTTATATATATAATTCTCAATTTTAAGATTCTTGAGGTAGTCACTTGCGCTATTATATAAAATTTTTCCTTCTAAATAATGTTTTAGTATATGACGCTGGCATTTAAAAACACTGTCTCCTGCAAATCCCCTATCATCCCATTTATAATTAATTTTTACCTCATTATTACTTCCAAACTTTCTTTTGAATAATTCTCCATTTCCATTTAATCTTAGTGAGCCATTAGAGCCTTCTATTAACATTTCTCCAATTGTCAGCCTTCTATCTTTGGCAATATGGTCAGACAATCTATTACCGTCAAAAATTCCTTTGATACCGTTTTCAAAATTGAAAAGTACGAATGCGGCATCTTCTCCTTTGATATTTTTGTTAAGCTTTGACAAACTTCCAAAAACTGATTCAATTTCACCAAATAAGAACCTAAATACATCTATAATATGAATGGCTGTTTCATGTATTAAAAATCTTTCCATTTTTTGAAAGTATGGTTGTCTGTCTAAGTACGCATTTTTTCCCTGTCCGTCACCCGGTCGCATTCGAAAATTTACTTGAAATAATTCGCCTAATGAATTCTTTTCTAATATTTTTTTAATTTTAATATACCATGGTTGAAATCTAAAGTTTTCGTGAACAATTAAAAGTACATTATTTGTATTTAAAAAATTGATTGCTTCTATGGCTTCAGAGTATGAATTTGTAAAAGGTTTTTGACAGATAATATTCACGTTCTTACTTGCTGCAATTTTTATAAATTTTAAATGATTTTTAGGTGGGATAATGATATCTACAAAATCTGCATTTATTTCGTCCATCATTTTGTTAAAGTCAGAATAAATAGGACAATCATTAAATTTTTTTGAGTAATAGATTGCCTCATTTTTGTTTAATGAGCATATAGCGACAATGTTAACTCCTAATCTCATCCATGCATCAAAATGAAATTTACTAAAATATCCTGTTCCAACAACTGCAATCCGTACTTTATTTTTCATAAATATGTACCATCAAAAAGATTTCAACTTTTAACATATTTCATTGCTATGTGTGGAATGCCATCTTCAAAAAACTCATTGCCGTAGGAAATAAAGTTTAAACTTTTATAAAAATTTACAACACTAACCTGACTATGTAAAACAATAGATCTACTATCATCTGAGTTCATGTAGTATTTTATAATATTTTTAATTAAAATTGATCCCACCTTTAATCTTCTAAACTCTAATAAAACGGCTACCCTTTCAATTTTAAGAAAGTCATTTTCTTTTTGACGAACTCTTGCAGTTGCAATTACTTTGTTGTTATCAAAAATTAAAAAATGACTGCAAAGGTGGTCTAAATTGTCAAATTCTATTTCCTGAGATATTTTTTGTTCTTCACAAAAGACTTTTGTTCTTATAGCATAAGATTCTTCCATTTCTTCTTTTGAACTCACTTTTTTAAAGATAAATTGATGCATAATCTTTAATTAACCAAAAGTTTCAATGTAAAAAAATTTATAGTGGAAGCGGTTTCCCATCATAGTTAAAAAATTTTCCAGTATCAGATTTTTGTAATTTTAAAAAGTGATTTATTAATCCAGTTGCGCTTTCTTCGGCTGATATATCAGCGTTAGCTCCTCCCATATCAGTCCTTACCCATCCTGGATGATAAGATGATACAATAATATTATCATTTAAGAAATGATTTGATATTGTCCTCATTAAATTATTAGCTGCTGCTTTAGAGGCTCTATATATAGGGGCATTGTTGGATAGGTGAGTTTGAGTGCCCATTAGAGAAGAAATGATTACAATTTTAGACATAGAGTTTTTATTTAGATTTTTATAGAGATTTTGAATTGTTAGGAATGGTCCACCAACATTTACCATCATTACTTCCATAATAGCATTTTCATTATGCTCTTTGCTGAAAATATCACCTTTACCATTATTAACACCAGCATTACAAACAAGTATGTCAATTTTATTTTGAAAATTTTCAGCGGCACTCAAGATGCTTTTTGAATTGGTAACATCCATTTTAGTTACATTAAGATGAGGATTATGATTAGATAAATTTTTTAATTCATCTGAAGCTTCAGGATTTCTGCAACAGGCCTCAACATTGAAATTTTTACTAAGGCATAACTTTGTCAATTCCAAACCAATACCTCTATTAGCTCCTGTTATTAAAAAAGTTTCTTTCATAAATTCTCCATCAAAATTGATAATTTGTTACAAAAATTTTAACTATTTTTGCGTTTTATGTGTGTTCTCCAAGCTGCAAATATACCACTTGCAACAACTATACTACCTCCAAGAAGAATTGACAGAGTTACTTTATCATTAAATATAATTATTCCAATTATAGACGCAAAGAATAACTGAAAATAAGTAAATGGCTGAAGAACACTTGCTTCTGCGTTTTCGTATGCCTTAATTAAAAGAAAATGACCTGCAGTACTTAAAACACATAATAATGCCATCCAAACCCAATCTTTAAATAAGATTGGCTCCCAGTAAAATGGACCAACTATTGTCATCACAATACAACCAACAATGGCAACCCAAAAAAAACTTGTTTCTGATGTGTCTTTTTCTGAAACTTTTCTTGTAAGAATAGAGTAAAAACCTAGAACAAAAGCACCTACTACTGGTAAAATAGCATCAAAACTGAATATGTAATTTGAGGGATCCAGTATGATTAAAACACCAGTAAAACCAAAAATAACTGCCAACCATCTCTGAACACCAATTTTTTCTTTTAATATTGGTCCTGAAAAAGCAATAACAATTAATGGGAATGAGGATAGTATTGAATGCGTTTGGACCAGTCCAAGTTTAGTAAACGAATAAACCCCAATTAAAATGGCACTTATAAGTAACAAACCTCTAATGAACTGGATATAAGGTTGTTTCGTTCTTAAAACTTTCACAATACCGTTTTTATTTCTAAGACTTATAGAAACAACTAACAATGCCAAAACCCAGCTTCTAATCATGTTTATGACGAAGACATTGTAAGTATCAGCTAAATATCTTGAAACTCCATCCATGATAGCAAAAAATAGTGTGGAAAGTATTATTATAAAGATACCTAGCTTAACATTATTCATCATGGCAGTTTTTATTCCAAGAAAATTTGCCTTTAAGTCTCAAAATATATAATTTTACAATTAGAGTTTTATAAAAGGTGGTATTAATAACTATATTTAAGTTTAACATGTGTAAATAAATTTTAACTTTTTACGAACTAAAAATGAATAATTTAGGTTTTATAGGTGTAGGATTAATGGGGCTGTCTTTAGTTAAGAGGCTATCTTACTTAGATTACAAAATTGATGCTTATGATAAAGACATAGAAAAACTTGAACCATTAAAAAAAATATCAAATATCAGATTGAACCAAAATGTTTCTGAAATATCCAAAAATAACGACATAATAATTTTATGCCTTGATAAAACAGATAGCGTAAAAGAAGTAATATTCGGGAAAGACGGCATAGTAAATAATGCTCATAACAATAGTATTATTTTGGATTTATCAACTACGTTAGCAAATGAAACAATTAATTTTGCTAATCAACTAAATAAAAAAACAGGAGCTTCATGGGTTGATGCTCCAGTCTCAGGTGGCCCTGATAAAGCATTAGAGGGCAACCTTGCTATTATGGTAGGTGGAGATGAAAAAGTTGTAGAAATTGTTAAACCTATATTAGAGGCAATATCTTCAAAATTTACTTATTTTGGGGTATCTGGTTCTGGTCAAATAGTAAAAATGATTAATCAAATAATAGTTTTAAATAATTACACTATTTTAGCAGAAGCAGCGTCCTTTGCTAAAGCTTGGAATGTTGATGCTAGCAAAATTCCACAAGCACTCTCTGATGGTCATGCAGGCTCTAATTTGTTAAATGATCTATTTCCTAGAATAATAAATAGAGACTTTGAACCTAAGGGGTATGCTTCACAAATTTTAAAAGATTTACAAATGGTATCGAAATTAGCTAATTCTAAAAACACACCAACTCCTATGTCTTCTCTAACCAAACAACTATTTACAATTTTGGTTAATAAATCAAAAGAAAAATTAGATGGCACATCTATCGTTAAATTATTTGATTTAAAGGAAAATATTTAAGAATTTTGCAATGAAAGATATACCTATAATCGATGCTCATCACCACTTTTGGGATTTAAGTTTAAAGAAAAACCCTTGGTTAAACCCAAATAAACAAATATCATTTAGATATGGTGATTATAAAACTATTTGCAAAAATTTTTTAACATCAGACTACTTTAAAGTTAGTAAGAATCATAATATTGTAAAAACAATCCATATGGAAACTGAGTGGGATCCAAACGATCCCATTGGGGAAACTGAATGGCTACATAAATTATATGAACTTACAGGTTTTCCAAATGCAGTAGTTGCACAAGCATGGTTTGATAGAAATGACATTGAAAACGTGTTAGAAAATCAATCTAAATTTAGTCTCACAAGAAGCATTAGACATAAACCTAAATCAACTAAAAATCCAGATACAAAACTTGACAATATAAGGGGCTCACTAAATGACCCTATTTTTAGAAAAGGATATTCTTTATTAAAAAAATACAAACTGCATTTTGATCTTCAAATTCCATGGTGGCACCTTAATGACGCAACACAATTAGCAAAAGATTTTCCAGATACAATCATTATATTAAATCATGCAGGACTTCCTTCTGATAGATCTTTTAATGGATTAAATCAATGGAAAATGAATTTAGAAGAATTTTCCAAACAACCAAATACTGCTATCAAAATTTCTGGTATTTGTGTTCCTGGTGAAAAATGGACTGTTAAACTCAACAAAGGAATTATATTGGATGTAATAAATATTTTTGGATATGAAAGATGCATGTTTGCATCTAATTTTCCTGTAGATAGTTTATGGGCTACTTTTGATGAAATTTATAATGGATTTAAAAATATAACTGTAGGGATGCCCGAAAATGAAATTAGGTGCTTGTTTCATGACAATGCAATTAAATATTATAATCCCGTATAAAGTTTAGAATCCTCTGAAATTTGGTTTCCTTTTTTCCATAAATGCTTTTCTTCCTTCTTTGTAATCTTCGCTATCAAAACAAGCGGAAGCTAAATTTTCACATAAAGTCAAATCCCTTTCAGAAGGATTTTTTAAAATTTCAATACCTATTTGTTTCATTGCCTTTATAGTTAAAGGAGCATTTTTAGAAATTGTAAAAGCATAATCATTCACAAAGGTTTCTAAATTTTCTTCGGTAACAAGCTTTTGAACTAAACCACAAGAAACGGCCTCATTCGCAGTGATTTTTTCAGCAGTAAACATAAAGTGCTTAGCCATACCAGGTCCCATTATATCAAACAATCTTTTTATTGATGAAAAGGGGTAACCTAGAGATAATTTTGCTGCAGGCATTGCAAATTTTGACTTTTCAGAGCAAATCCTTATGTCACAACACACAGCTAAATTCAGTCCACCACCAATACAGTATCCATTAATTTTGGCTATTGTTGGTTTTGGAAATGTTTCAAGAAGTTCATAAACTTTATGTGTTCGCTTGTTATAGCCTAATATAGCTTCTTTTGTACTCCTTTCTTTATCAAATTTTGAAATGTCAGCTCCAGAAACAAATGATTTACCTCCAGCCCCCTCAAGAACAACAACTCTGATATTGTTATCCTCTCTGAATTGATTAAGAAATTTTTCAAGGGCATCCCACATTTCTATAGATACAGCATTATGTTTTTCTGGATTATTAAAAATAATATGTCCTACATTTTCTTGTGTTCGAGATAACATTTTTTCTTCAGTCATGATTATTCCTATAAATTAAATAATATTTTGATTTTTTAAATCATTAAGTTCTTTATCACTGAAACCCAGTTCGTTGAGGACATCGCTATTTTGTTCACCTTTTTCTGGTGGACGTTGCATTAAACTACTAGGAGTACGAGATAAATTAAAAGGTTGTCCAACTAATTCCGTTTCACCAAAAGGAATTGTATCCACAGATTGAGCTATGCCAAGATGTTTTACCTGGGGATCATCAAAAACCTTATCTATAGAATTGATTGGACCACAGGGAACGCCGACCATTTCTAATTTTTCAACCCACTCATTAGATGATTTAGTGACGGTTAGTTCTTCAATTAAGCTATTTAGATAATCTCTGTTTTTTAATCGATTTTTTGCATCTTTAAATTCTTCCATTTCCAGCCAATCTCTTTTGTCAACTGCTTCAGCAAAACGTCTCCAAATTGTTTCACCCGCAACTGCTAAGTTAATTGAACCATCTGAAGTTTTAAAAACTCCAGTGGGAACACTAGTTGGATGATTATTACCAGCCTGTCCTGCTACATTATTATCACAAAGCCACCGGGAGGCTTGAAAATCTAACATAAAAATTTGAGCTTGTAATAATGATGTGTTAACCCATTGACCAAGACCAGATTTTTCTCTTTCTAAAAGGGCAGTCTGAATTCCCATTGCACAGAACAATCCTGCTGTTAAATCAGCTACTGGAATACCAACTCGCATTGGGCCCTTTCCAGGTTCTCCAGTTATACTCATTAATCCACCCATGCCTTGAGCGATTTGATCAAAGCCTGGTCTCTTTGCATATGGGCCATCCTGACCAAATCCTGATATGCTAGCAAGAATAATTCTAGGATTTCTTTTTTTTAATATCTCGTAGTCAATACCTAGTCTTTGTTTTACATCTGGTCGAAAGTTCTCAACTACCACATCTGACTTTTCTACTAATTTCATTAAAATTTCTATAGCTTCAGATTTTTTTAAATTAAGAGTAATGCTTCTTTTGTTACGATGTAAATTTTGAAAATCAGAAGTGTGCCTTGATGCACCTAACGCGCCATCTGGTTCAACACTTTCTGGAGCTTCTACTTTTATGACGTCTGCTCCCCAATCAGCAAGTTGTCTAACCGCTGTCGGACCAGATCTTACTCTAGTAAGATCAATAACTCTTATATGTGACAATGCATCAGATGCAGCTAAATGTGGCATTAGGTGTTCTCCATTACCAAGTTTTTTTTATTGTCTCATCTTATATTATTAAATGTTAAGAGATCAATAAAATGCTTGTTAATATATAAAAAAAAAATTATTAGTCTTTGAACATAACGTTGAGGTAATTAATGGAAAATAATTTTAATTTTATCAAATATACTAATTATTTATCTGAAATTGAAAAAAACTCCCAAAAAAAATTATTAGATTCTAATGGTGGTAAAGTATGTTGGAGATCTTGGGGTAAAGGGACACCTCTAATTCTTTTGCATGGTGGTTATGGAAGTTGGAAACATTGGATAAAACAAGCAATACCATTTTCTAAAAATTTCAATGTTTTAATCCCAGACATGCCAGGTTTTGGAGAATCAGATGATTTGGCACTACCCCATACACCAGAAAAAATTGCATCTAATTTGGCGGAAACCTTAAATGAATTAGTCTCAGCAAATGACAATCCTTTGGTATGCGGTTTTTCCTTCGGTGGTTTAATTGCGGGACACTTATCTTACGAACTGATTAAAAGAAAATTATCCCCCAGAAAATTAATTTTGGTAGGGCCTGGAGGTTTAGGAGCCAAAAGAGGCGAAATGAAGACTATGATACCTAGACACTCAAAGATGACTGAACAAGAAATTTACCATGCTCATAAAACAAATCTTGAAATCCTAATGTTCCATGATCCTCAGAAAATTGACGACTTTGCAGTCCACATGCAAAAACAAAATACAGACGCTCACCGCATTAAAAGCCGACCAATTTCAGCAACTGATACTTTAGCTCAAATATTAAAAAAACAAGATATACCACTGTACGTAATTTGGGGAGAAAAAGATGCAAGTGTTGGAGTTTATCTAGAGGATAGAATGACAATACTGAGATCTATAAATCCTAAAGTCAGATTTCATGTGGAATTTAACATAGGTCATTGGATAATGTATGAAAACGAAGTGCTGTTTAATAAGATATTAGATAATATTATTCGAGATTAAATCCATTTTTTTTAAGCCAGTTTTTGAAATTACTTCTTTCTGGAACAGATAATTGTCTACTAATATTTTCTGACCAAGTTCCCTTTTTTGCAACCCCATAAAGGTCAACGTGACGTTGCTTGTTTTCTGGAATTGGATCTTTTTTAAAAACTATTTCGTCATATTTATTTATTTTTTGAATTAAATCTTTTTCATTATATTTATCAAAGTGTATTACAATATCTTGAGATAATCTTATAGACACATTTGACTTTTGATCAGGCCAACCCAAAGCCAGACCTGCAATAGGGAAAACCCCTTTAGGTAATTTACAAATAACCTTTACCTCCTCAATTATATTTCTAATCATACTAATTGGGCATACTCCCAGGCCTAAAGACTCTGATGCGCATATAGTTGATTGCATAGATAAAGCAGCATCAATTACACCATTCATAAAGGTATCAACATTGTTATTTTTATACTCATATCCTCTATCATTTGTTATTTTTATATTTCTTCTTATATCTGCAAGATATAAAAAAAATATTGGCGCCGTTAATGCCCACTTGGTATTTCCTATTAAGTTAGATATTTCATTTTTAATATTTTGATCTTGAATTACTAAAATTGAGTATTGTTGAAGGTTTGATTTAGACGGAGCAGATTGTGCAGCAGCTAGAAGTAAAGTCAGAAGTTCTTTTGATATTGGCTTGTTTAAAAATTTTCTTATACTTCTTCTTGATAAAATAGATTTAAGAGTTTCTGTTTCTTGGATTTTTGAAAAATCTAGATCAATTTCCTTAGCATATCTATCTGCAACTAATTTTGAAAATTTCATTACGATTTATACTTTCTTGTAAATTAAATACCTTATGTTAATACTATCATATAAAACTGTTAGAGGTTTATCTAATGCTTAATCTAAATAATAAAATTGCTGTAGTTTCTGGATGTGGCTCTATTGGCAGTGGTTTTGGCAATGGCCGCGCAATTTCAACACTTCTAGCGCGTCAGGGTGCAAAAGTTTTTGGTACTGATATAAATGAAGAAGCAGGTCAAAACACTGCTAATTTTATTAAAGAAGAAGGTAACGATTTTACATTTTATAAGGTAAATATGACCAATGAGAATGATGTAAAAGAGTTTTTTGAGATAATAGAAAAAAAACATAAAAAAATAGATATTTTAGTCAATGTTGTTGGTCAATCTGAACCTGGAGGACCAGTAGAAATTGACAGTCCTACATGGCAAAAACAATTTACTTTGAATTTAGATACAGCTTATTTTTGTATTAAATTTGTTATCCCAATTATGGAAAAAAATTCAGGTGGATCCATTGTAAATATATCATCAGTTGCAGGATTAAGGTATATAGGGAAACCTCAAGTAGGGTATAGTGCTTCAAAAGCCGCTCTTATACAAATGACTAAAACAACGGCTGTAATTGAAGCAAAAAAAAATATTCGGCTAAATTGTGTGGTTCCAGGTTTAATGCACACACCTTTAGTAGAGAGGTTAGCAAACAAATATGCTGATGGTGATTATGCTGGATTTGTGAAACGAAGACATGAGCAAGTGCCAATGGGTAAAATGGGAGAATCTTGGGATATAGCTAATGCTGTATTATTTTTATGCTCTGACGAAGCTAAATATATTACTGGAACAGAAATAATAGTTGATGGTGGTCTCACTGCAGCAACTCCATAAATAAATTGCTGAATTAGATATAAATATAAGTTAAGTTTTAATAATTATTTTAAATTGCTAGGCGTAATTATGTATTTAAGAATTCAAAAAAGAACCAGTGAACTCTTATCTAAAGGTAATGTTTCTGATAAGCCGAGTCAGTATGTTGATATAATTTTATTCATATTAATACTTCTAAATGTTACCGCAGTTTGTTTAGAGTCCGTAAAATATATTGGTGAAACTTATAAAGATCCTTTTTATGCATTTGAGATTTTTTCAGTTATTATTTTTAGTATAGAATACATCTTGAGAGTTTGGTCTGCTCCTGCAAGACCAGATCTTGGTAATTCTTCTGGATTTGTAAAACGTTTAAAATATATTTTTAGTTTTACAGGTCTTGTTGACTTTTTAGCAATTGTTCCATCAATTCTTCCCTATTTTTTTGGCGGATTAGATTTAAGATGGCTCAGAGTTTTAAGATTATTGAGATTATTGAAAATATCCAACTACAGTTCAGCTATTGAAGATTTTTTTTCAGCTATAAAGGCAGATTGGAGATCCTTTAGTGCTGCGTTATACCTTATGATTATCGCATTATTTTTATCGAGTTCTTTGATGTATATAGCTGAACATGAAAGTCAGCCAGACAAATTTAGTTCAATACCAGAAACTATGTGGTGGGGCTTAATTACTCTAACAACGGTTGGGTATGGCGATGTATCACCCGTTACTCCTTTGGGTAAAGTTATTGGTGCTTTTACGGCTATAATGGGGGTATGTACTGTTGCACTTTTAACAGGTATAGTTGCCTCTGCTTTTGCAAATCAAAGGGCGCAAAGAGCCGCTATTCTAGAGGCTGAAATAAATGAGGCCTTAAGTGATGGTTTTATTAGTGACGAAGAAGCTAAGAAAATTGAAAAGTTAAGGAAAGAGCTAAATCTTTCTCCAGAACATTCAAAATCGCTTGTTGACATTCTTTCTGACAAAAAAAAATAATATTGGTTATATTCTTCTGGCATATTGGGGAGGAACTTCGATATCATGATTAAGTACCTTGGCTGCATCCCATACCCACCTCGGATTAGATAGAAAAGCTCTAGCCATTGCTATCATATCAGCATCTTGATTAATGATAATATTGTTAGCTTCAAATGGATCTGTAATCATTCCAACTGTTCTAACAATCATATTAGTGTTTTTTTTTATCTTATTTGCAAGATGAACTTGATAATGTGGTCCCAAAGGTATTTTAGGATTAGGTGTATTTCCTCCACTAGAGACACAAACATAATGACATCCTATTTTTTCTAATTCTTTTGCCAAGATTATAGCTTCATTTTCATCAATCCCTTTATTTTCCCATTCTGTCCCAGTAATTCTCATACCAAGGGGAAATTCTTTAGGAAGGACAGCTTTGACTGAAGAGAAAATTTCTAATGGAAATCTCAATCTATTTTCTAAGTTCCCTCCATATTTATCTTTACGTTTATTTGAAATTGGAGATAAAAACTGATGAAGCAAATAACCGTGTGTGCCATGAATTTCTATTAAATCAAATCCAATTTCTACAGCCTTTAGTGAAGCAGAAATAAATTGTTTTTTTACCCTTTCTATATCAGATATTTTCATCTCTTGGGGAACATGCCAAGTTTCTTGAAAAGGTATTGGTGATGGACATATTGTTTTCCAGGGTTTTTCTTCTTTTGTAAGAGCACTTCTTCCCTCCCAGGGCCTTTGAGTGGAGGCTTTTCTACCAGCATGTGCTAATTGAATTCCAAAACATGACTTATTTGGAGCAACTGATTTTGCTAATAGAAGGTTTTTTTTTAGAGAAACTATGCATTTATCATCGTATATTCCAACACAGTGATGTGTAATTCTTCCAATTTTCTCTACTGCAGTTGCTTCAACCATTATTAAACCAGCTGCTGAAAAACCTAATTGCATAAGATGCTGAGCATGCCAATCGGTCATTACTCCATTAATTGCAGAATATTGACACATAGGAGCGACAACAATTCTATTTGAAACTTCTAATTTTCCTATTTTAATTGGAGAAAAAATCATAATTATCTTTATAAAAATGTTTAGTTAAAACTGTTCATCCAAGTGTCAACTAATCTACGTGCGATTGAGTCTACTCTAGGTAGCTTGAAACCTCCACTAATGGATGGGTGTTCCAGGGATTTTAACTCATTAATTGAAAACCAGTTAGCATCTTCGATTTCATCATAATCAATTGTCATTTGATCGTTTACTGCTTCTGCAAAAAACCCTAGCATAAGTGAAGCGGGGAATGGCCAAGGTTGTGAATTAAAATATCTAATATTCTTTACCTTTATCCCCACCTCTTCAAAAACCTCTCTTTCAAGTGCTTGTTCAAGACTTTCACCAGGCTCCACAAAACCAGCAAGAGTACTATACATAGAAACAGGAAATCTGGGTGACCTCCCTAATAGTACTTTGTCTTGAAAAGAAATAAGCGTAATTATCGCGGGATCAGTTCTTGGAAAATGACTTTTACCACATTTGTCACTAGAACATTTCATAACAAAACCTCCCTCTGTTGAAAAGTTTTGAAAACCGCATGAACCACAAAATTTATGAGTGTTTTGCCAAAAAAACATTCCGTTAGAAAGAGCTAAAAATGATGCTTCTATATCATCTAGAATAGGACCATATTTTCTCAAATCCTCAATAATGATATTACTTTCTTTTAACCAGTTATCAAATTTTTGATTAGGGGAACTCAGATCTACGCCAATGTAATTTAAGGTATTTGCTACGCCTAAAAAAATTGTGTTCCCTATTCCATTTGGAAAAAAATCATGAAGTTGTATTCTATCAAGGATAACAGGCTTGATGTTATTACTGATTTCTGTAAATAGATTTTTTCCATTATAGAACGGAATAAATTTAGTATCTTTTTCAACAATTATTTGATTTAATTTTTTTTCATCATTTCTATAGTTTCCATGACGATTTATTGCAGAGCTAGCATAAAATGGTTGGGTCATGTTTTTTACCTCAGAAATTATTTTTTATTATTTATAGAAAATGATTCTCTTTTTTAATAATATTTATTTATTAAGTCTAAAAATCTATTCTAAAAATATATATTTTTCAATTGGTTATATTTTTCTATTGCTGACCACCTTAGTAATAGAGATTATATCATAAAAATAAAGGATAATTATGATTAAAATTAGTAGAATTTCTTCGCCACTAAAAGATAAAGTTAAAAATTTAGAAACTTGCTCTCAATTAGATGGTGACGGAGTTTTTGAGGGTAAATACAAAACATCGGGATCAATCTTAATAAGAAATAGGTTTGTTGGTGAACTTTCTGCTGATCAAATAATAGTTGATGAAAAAGGCGTAGTTGAAGGAACACTCAAATCTTCTGAGCTAATTGTAAGTGGAAATGTTAGTGGTAAGATCAATTCTGATAGTATTGTGATTATGGAAAATGGCGTTATATCGGGCGATATTCTTTATAAACAAATTGCTGTATTTGAAGGCGGTATAATTAATGTTGCTGGCATGAAACAAATAGAAAACAAACAAAATAAAGTCGTAGAAATACTTCCTAAAACTGCTGAATAAAATGATTAAGTTTTTACAATAAATTCTAATCCAGCCATAGATCCAACATATAAATTAGGCTTTGTTTTTTTGAGTTTAATTATTGTATCTGAAACTTCTATATCTATTCCATTTGGAAAAATTCTAATAATTTTACCATTGCTTCTAGTATCGTTATCAGTACAAGTCACTGTTACTTTTTGGTCTAAATGCATTATTTATCCCCTAACATTATGCAGAATATTTTTTTAAATCCTCTAGTTTTACTATTGAAATGGTTGCCATATTAGTTGATTTTAAAATTACTTTAGGAGCTTTGCCAGCTTCAAATGCCTCTTGCCATCTTGAAGCACAAAGACACCAATGATCTCCTTCACTTAAACCTTTAAAATTATATTCAGGTATCGGAGTACTTAAATCATTTCCAACTGATTTTGAAAATGTTAAAAAAGATTTTGTCATTATACAACAAACAGTATGTAAACCAAAATCATCTGGACCAGTATTACAACAATTATCTCTATAAAATCCAGTTACAATTTCATTTGCAACATTAGATGTACTACATGATTCAAGATCTCCACCGAGAACGTTAAGTTGTTTGTTGCTTCCACCTTTTTTATAAGAGCCATCCATCTATTTCTCCAACTTTATGAGTTTGTTTGAAGCAGTTTCTATAATATTTTCTAATTTAGTCAAAAACTCTTGCTTTGACAATCCTGGCTGAATTTCTGGAAGAATTTTGATAGTAACTGATTTTGATCTTAGCCTATTAGGATATTTAAAAAAACTATTTTTTGGCCATAGTAATCCTGCATTATGAGCTACAGGAATAACAGGCACTTTTGCTTGGGAATATAAGAAAAAAACTCCTGGTAGATAGGGTTTTTCTTTTGAAGTGATACCTGGGTTCACTCTTGTTCCTTGGGGAAAAATCATCATAGATCTATTTTCTTTAACTGCTTTTTGTGCATTTCTACCCATTTTCCTGAGTGCATTTAAACCCTGCTCCCTTGCTATAGGAATGGCCCCTGCTCTTAAAAAATACAACCCAATCACTGGCAAAAAAATTAAAGCTTTTTTTAAAACTATAGATGGCATCGAAAATAGATCAGTACAAAAAACAGTTTCCCAAGCTGATTGATGTTTAATTGCGTAAATGACAACTCTATTTTTTGAAGGGATTTGTCCTATAATTTTTATTTCAGTACTTAACCACCATTTCATTCCTTTAGTCATTATGGAACACCAAATTTTATTTACAAAGATTACCACTTCTCTTGGAAATAGAAGACATGGCAGACAAATAGTTACCAATATACTTGTACCTAAATAGAATTGTATATTAAATAAAAGAGATCTTAAAAATATCATCCCCTATTATCCCAGTATTCTAAGTTTCATTCTTGTAAATTGTAAAATAATGCATACCTTTTGTTGTGCTTTTAATTGAAATTTCATAACCTTCATTTTCTGAAAAATGAGTGAAGTCTATTGGGCTGGCGGGATCATCTGAGATAAAGACAACTTTTTTTCCTCTGACCAAATTCTTTAATACTCTTTTTGCCTTTAAAACAGGAAGAGGACATTTTAATCCTGTAAAGTCATGTTCTTCTATCAAAAAAAGCTCCTTAAATCGCATATATAAAATAAGTTATACATATTTATTAACCTAATCCAATTTAATTTTCTTGAATGAGATGAATCTTAATTGTAATAGATAGAATATGACCATTTGGGGTAAAATTATTGGGAGTGCAACAGGGTTTGCATTTGGAGGCCCTATAGGAGCACTACTAGGCGGTGTTGCAGGACATGCCATTGATAAGTTTAAAACAAAACAAAAAATCCCAGAGAAGCTCGCATTAAAACAAATTGGATTTACCATAGGTGTCATTGTTCTTTCTGCTAAGATGGCCAAAGCTGATGGTAAAGTAACTAAAAGTGAAATAAAAGCCTTCAAAGAAAAAATAAATGTTCCAGATAATGAAATTAAGAATGTAGCCAGACTTTGGGATCAAGCAAAAAAAACAACTGATGGTTTTGAAGTTTATGCAAAACAAATATCAAATTTATTAGAAAAAAATTCATCTGTTTTGGAAGAACTTTTAAACTTACTAGTGATTATAGCTGAAGCAGATGGGAAAATAACAAAGCTAGAAAAAATATATTTGAAAAACGTAAGTAATATTTTTGGTTTTTCAGACGAAGATTTTGATAGAATTTGTTCTTCAAAACTCAATAAGTTTACAGATCCGTACCAAACGCTTGGTGTTTTAAAAGATACACCGTTAGAAAAAATTAAAAAAAAGTGGAAAATACTTGCAATGAAACATCATCCTGACAGATTAATCTCTCAAGGTATACCTCAAGACCTAATAGAAAAAAATACTTATAGGCTTAAAGAAATAAATAATGCATGGGATTTAATTAAAAATAAAAAGTATGATTTAAATGCCTAAAACTTTAGTAACCTTTCAAGACTTTAAAATGTCTCAATCTAATAAAATTCTATTAGACAACATAAATTTCTCAATTCATGAATTTGATCGAATTGTTTTAGTAGGAAGAAATGGATGCGGTAAAAGTTCATTATTAACTCTCTTAAAAAATAAATGCGAATATGATGCTGGTTGTATTTGGGTGGCACCTAACTTAAAAATAGACTATTTGGAACAAGATCCTCCTGAACCCAACATTAGTAATCTTTTAGAATTTTTGTCTCAAGACAATGAATATCCTAATTTGTCTAGAACAAAAGAAGTTATTGAAGAATTAAATCTAAAAAATATTATTTTAAAAAATAAATTATCTGGTGGCGAAATTCGTAAAATTTACATTGCGAAATTAATTCTCAGTGAAGCTGAATTATTACTATTAGATGAGCCCACTAATCATTTAGATCTACCAACAATAGACTGGTTAGAAAAAAAGCTATTATCTTTGAAAAAAACTTTAATAATAGTAAGTCATGACCAAGAGTTTTTACAAAAAATTTCTACAAAAACATTTTGGATACATCAAGGCAAGATCTTTACACGAGACTGCCCTTATGACAACTTTCAAAATTGGACTTATCAAATAATAGAAGTTGAAAAGAATAAATCTCATAAATTAAAACAAAAGATCAAATCTGAAAAAAATTGGGCTATTAAAGGAATACCCGCAAGAAGAAAAAGAAATATGGGACGATTAAGAGATTTAGAAAAACTTTCTATAAATTATGAAAGTTCAAAAGCAATTGTAAAAAAACCATTAAACATAATTCTTAATAAAACAAATGAATCTGCATTAAATATTATTGAAACAATAGATTTATCATTTTGTTATGATGCAGAGAATAAAAATAAAAATATTTTATCCAATTTAAATTTAAAAATTCGAAGAAATGATCGAATAGGTATCATTGGAGCAAATGGTTCAGGCAAAAGTACTTTAGTTAAAATTTTACAGGGCATATACCCCCCCCAAACTGGAAAAATTAAATTCGGTGAAAATGTAAATGTTAAGTATTTCGATCAAAACAAAGAAAGTATAAATTTAAATAAAACACCTTGGAGCACACTTGCTGAAAATGGGGATCATGTAAATTTTATGGGAGATAATATACATGTATTATCTTACTTAAAAAAATTTCTATTTGATGAAAAGAAATGTTTACAGCGCAACTCAACTTTATCAGGAGGTGAAAAAGTAAGATTATTATTAGCTAAGATATTTACAAATAATCATAATTTCTTAATTTTGGATGAACCAACAAATGACCTAGATCTTGATACACTTAATTTATTAACGAAAGTTATAAAAAACTATGACGGTACAGTATTAATAATTAGCCATGATAGGTTTTTCCTTGATCAAACTGTAGAAAAACTTTTTGCATTTGAAAATAATAATAGAATTTCAAAACATGAAGGAAACTTTTCAAATTATTATGAGAAATTTGGATTAGAAAAATTAAAAATAATTAATAATCGAATTAAAAATAATAACTCTAATGCAAAAATGGTTGCTAAAAACGTAAATAAAAAAAGAAAATTAAGTTTTAAAGATACTTATGATTTGAAAAATTTGCCTATTCAAATTGAGAACCTAGAAAAAGAACTCAAAGAATATGAAACTATTTTAAATAAAAAAGATTTGTATCAAAATGACAGAAAAACATTTGATAAAGCTGCTATTCAAATAACAAATATTAAGAATAATATTTCTAGAGCTGAAGACAAATGGCTTTCATTACAAATCTTAAATGATGAAATTAATAAACCGTGAAAGTAAAGTTTATATTGACCAAAAATTAATAACTAATATCTTTCTTATGTCAGAGAGCTATGTAGTTGCTTTTTAAAGAGGAAAGTCCGGGCTCTATAGGAATAAGGTGCTGGATAACTTCCAGCGGGGGCAACCCCAGGGAAAGTGCCACAGAAAATATACCGCCAGTTTGGTAAGGGTGAAATGGTGTGGTAAGAGCGCACCGCATTTTTAGAAATAAAAATGGCAAGGCAAACCCCACCTAGAGCAAGACCAAATAGAAGAAACATATTTTGAATTTCTACAAAGTTTCTTGGGTAGGTCGCTAGAAAAATTTGGTAACAAATTTTCAAGATTAATAACTACAATCATAATTTTTGATACAAAACCCGGCTTATTGCTCTCTGACATAATAAATGGATAAAAACATTTGCTTAAAAGACACCATAATAAGCTAAATTTTCCCATTGACTACCATAAATTCCCATGCTATCCCATAAAGTTAATAATTTATTGCTTAGGCATTTGTTAATAGGAATTACAAGTTTGGTCTTTATGCAGTTTTATTATTTTTAATTTAGGATTTTACAATCAATGTTTTTATCAACTTCACATAATAAGATTGATTTAAAATGTAGAGTATCTATTCCAGCATCATTTAGAGTTAATTTAGAAAAAACTAATGAAACTCTTATTTTATTTAAAAGTCTTCAATTTAAATGCATAGAAGGCACTACGTCTTCACGTATGCAAACATATATAAATGCTATCGACGAACTAGATGCTTTATCAGACGATGCTTTTTTATTAAGGATGATGATGGCAGATTCTTTTGAAATTAAGTTTGATATAAATGGCAGAGTAGTAATTCCTGACATTCTTATGAACTTTGCAGGCCTTAATAACAAAGCCGTTTTTATGGGTATAGGAGGATCTTTTTATATTTGGTCACCAGCCGAGTATGAAAATCAATATTTAAAATCTCAAAAAATTCTTAAAGAAAAAGGGCCACCTAAATTGTTTATAAAAAAGAAAATTGAGTAAAAAGTAAGAAGATGATTAATCAAATTCAACATATACCAATTTTACTTGATGAGGTCATAAATGCTTTATCCTTAACTGAAGATGAAATTTATATTGACGCAACTTTTGGTTTAGGTGGGTATACTAAAGCAATTTTAAGTAAACAAAATTGTAAAGTTATTGCCATTGACAGAGATCCAGAAACTAAAATTGTGGCAGATAATTTAAAAAAAGTTTTTACAGATAGGCTATACTTTATCAATGGAAAATTTTCTGAATTAGGAAAGTTTTTAGAAGAGCTAAAAATTTGTAAAGTTGGTGGTGTTGTTTTTGATCTTGGTGTATCGAGCCCTCAACTAGATATAAAAAATAGAGGCTTTTCTTTTAAACTTGATGGCCCCCTTGATATGAGAATGTCGTCCGAGGGTCCAACAGCTGCGGAATTTTTAGATGTGGTAGAAGAAAATACTCTTGCAAATATAATCTTTGAATTAGGTGATGAGGTGTTTTCAAAAAGAATAGCAAAAAGTATTATTCACCATAGAACTATAAATAAAATAAAAACAACACATCAATTAGCTAGAATTATAAGAGATGCGATTCCAGTAAAGAAAAGAAAAATAGATCCAGCTACAAAAACATTTCAAGCAATTCGTATATATCTAAATGATGAAATTAATGAGCTAAAAAAAGGACTAATAGCTGCAGAAAAAGTTTTAAAACCTGGTGGAAGGTTAGCTGTTGTTTCTTTTCATTCAATTGAAGACAGAATAGTAAAAAAATTTTTCTTAAAGTGCTTAAAAACTAACTCATTATCAAGACATTTGCCAGAAATTCCAAAGAAAGAACCAAGCTTAGAAATCTTAACAAAAAAACCTATTTTACCATCTACAAAAGAAATTAACCTTAACAAAAGATCTCGATCGGCCAAATTACGCATTGCAATGAGGACTAATTTTGTTTCTACCTTTGGAGAAATTGCATGATAAGGTATCCATCTTTTTTAATTATTTTTGTAATACTTTTCCTAGCAATCTCCCTTTATCAAATAAAACATTTAATTACCAAAAAAGAAATAGAATTGGCTCAAATTAAAGCCAATATAAATGGTGCTAAATCAGATTTGAATATTTTAAAAGCTGAACTCAGCTATCTTAAACGCCCTGATAGAATAGAAAAAATTGCTTTATCTAAATTAGGATTAAAAGAAATTTTACCTACAGATATTTGGGATTTAAAGGATCTTATAAATATAACGGATTCCCTAAATGATGGTGAACACAAATGAAAATATTTCATTTTTTAGAAGTTGATTTAAAAAAATTTAATCATTCTAAGTCTCGTAAAATCAAGTTAATGATTTGTGGTTCAATATTAGTAATTTCGTTTACTGTGATCGGATACAGAACAATATCCCTAGCTAGTGTAAACAGAGATAATATTACAAACATCCTTAATAAAAAAATTGAATCTAGAGCTTTCAATTCAAATTTAAGAGGAAATATTTACGATAGAAATAACAAAATCCTTGCTACAACTATAGATACATTGAGTCTTAATATTAATCCACAAGAAGTTTTGAATAAACATGAAACAATCTTCAAATTACTTCACATATTTCCTCAATTAGATAAAAAAGATCTACTAAAAAAATTTAATAGCAATAAAAAACATATCAACCTACTTAGAGAAATATCTCCATGGGAACATGTTCGTTTGTTGCAGACAGGAATAGAAGGTTTAAAAATTCAAAAACGGAGTAAAAGAATCTATCCTAATAACACACTTGCATCACATATTCTTGGAAGCACAGATATTGATGGTAAAGGAATAGCAGGCGTAGAGAATAAATTTAATAGTAAACTTAAAAAAGGTGAAAATGTAACTCTTTCGATTCATAGTGGAATTCAACACATAACCAGAAAACTATTATTAGATCAAATAACAAGATTTGAAGCTGATGGAGGGGCTGGTATAGTTATGGACGCCAAAAATGGTCAAATATATTCTACAGTCTCACTCCCCGATTATAATGCTAATAATTATAGCAAAATATTAAATAAAACATTATTCAACAAAGCCACAAAAGGAATATATGAACTTGGCTCAACTCTTAAGTTAATTACAGCAGCGATTGCTTTTGAAAGTAAATTAATAAATGAGAATGAAGTCTTTGATGTTTCTAAACCTCTAAAAGTCTCTTCAAGAATTATAACTGACTTTCATCCTCTAAATTATTCTATAAATATTCCAGAAGTTATTGTTCATTCTAGTAATATAGGATCTGCAAAAATAGCAGAAAAGTTTGGGCCGAATATTCAATTAAAATATCTTAAATCATTGGGACTGACAAACATACTCTCATTAGAAATACCAGAGCTAGGAAAACCTCAAGTGCTCATGGACAAAAAAGTTTTAACTACAATGACAATTTCATATGGTCATGGAATATCAATAACACCTATGCATCTTGCCTCTGTCACCGCAACTATAGTTAATAATGGTCTTAAAGTAGATCCAACTTTGATTTTGGATCAAAAATCAAAAAAAATTAAACAAATCATTTCTCCAGAAACCTCAATGAAAATGAAAAGTATCATGCGATTAGTTGTTAGCAATAAACATGGCACTGCTAAAAAAGCAGATGTATCTGGATATTTAGTGGGAGGGAAAACTGGAACAGCTGAAAAGATAAGACCAAATGGAGGTTATTTTAAAAAAAAGAACATAGTAGCATTTACCGGCGCTTTCCCAATGAATGATCCAAAATTTATAATAACTATAATGATTGATAATCCAAAAGGCCAAACTTTCTCTTATGGATTTAGAACTGCTGGATGGGTTGTAGCACCTGTTGTAAAAAAATTAGTAACAAGAATTGCTCCAATATTAGATGTCAAACCTCAATTAGAAAGTTCATCAAAGTTCTCTAATAATCTCTTAAATTATAAAATAAGAGGTAAAAATAAGGGAGCGAAATTATAACATGTTATTAAAAGATCTAATTTCAAGAAAACCTATTTTATTAAATTTACTTAAAAACATTCCTGATAAGTTGCTTAATCACAATGTTAATGGCATCTCAAGAGATAGTAAAAAAATTAAAAAAGACTATATCTTTGTTGCTATTAAAGGGGAGAAATTTAATGGGTTAGACTTTATACTAGAGGCAAAACGAAATGGTGCTTTTCTTGTTATAGCAAACAAGTCAGATGATAATGATGAGGTAGTATCCACAAATTCAATATCAACAAGACTTATATTTGCAGAACTACTTGCTTCTTTTTATGAGAAACAACCGAAAGAAATTATTGGAGTGACAGGCACTAATGGCAAGACTTCAATTGTTGAGTTTTGTAGACAATTATGGGTTCAAGCAGGATGGAAAGCAGCATCAATGGGCACCCTTGGAACAAAGATTGAAAATAACCTGAACAAAAGTTTTTTTAAACCTTCAAAAAATAATCTTACTACTTTTGATCCTGAAGAATTATATAAAGAACTATGCTCCTTAAAAAATACAGGAATTTCACATCTAGCTTTGGAAGCATCGTCGCATGGTCTAGATCAGTTTAGACTTGATAGTGTAAAATTTTCTGGCGCCATCTTTAGTAACCTATCACATGATCATCTTGATTATCATCAGAACATTGAAAATTATTTTCTTAGCAAAAAAAGACTTTTTACAGAAATTCTTCAAAACAACTCTGCTGTTGCCATTAACATTGATAATGATTTTGGTAAAAGGCTTTTTGATGAGATAAAAAGTAAAAATCTCAATATTTTAACATTTGGACAAAATTTAGATGCAGATATTAAAATAAGTTCAATTAAACAAAACAATCAAACTATTGATCTTGTTTTGGAACATAAAAATAAAATTTATAATTCTACTATTGGTATGATAGGAAAGTTTCAAGCGTATAATATCGTCGCCGCTACTTCTATATGCATTGCATTAGGAATGGACCCAAATTCAACATTCAAATCAATAAGTTACCTTAAACCTGCTCGTGGAAGAATGGAGATGCTTTCTGCTTCATATAATAACTCCATGATTATAATTGATTATGCACATACTCCTGAAGCATTAAATTATGTTCTCAATTCGATTAAAGAGATAGCAAAAGGTAAAATGATAACATTATTTGGCTGCGGAGGTGATAGAGATGAAGAAAAAAGAAAAATCATGGGAGAGCTTGCTCAGAAATTTTCTGATTTAGTAATAGTTACTGATGACAATCCTAGATCTGAGTCTCCTTCAAACATTAGAAAAGATATTTTAAAGGGTTGCCCAAATGCTGAAGAAGTCCCTGATAGAAATAAAGCTATAAATTATGCTATTTCAAAATTGCAGAAGAATGATTTTTTGCTTATTGCAGGTAAAGGCCATGAAACATTTCAAACTATAGGTATGGAAACACTTCCCTTTGATGACTATACAGTCGCTAAGGAGACTATTAAGCGCATTAAAAAAGCTAGGGAAACTCATTAATGCCATTATGGACAAAACAGGACTTAATAACTGCTTGCAAAGCATCAGATCCAACTTCTAATTTTCTTAATAAATTTGAAAACATTCAAGGAATAAGCATAGATGACAGAACTATCAAAAAAGGGGATTTATTTATAGCTTTCGTTGGTGATAAGTTTGACGGTCACAACTTCATAGAGTCTGCTTTGTCAAAAGGCGCATGTGGAGTACTAGTTTCAAATATCAGATTAGCTAAAAAGTATAATGGGTTATTTGTAAATGATACGAAAAAAGCTCTAATACAGATTGGAAAATTTGCAAGAGATAGATTTAATGGGAAAACTGTTGGAATCACAGGAAGTAGTGGGAAAACCAGCACAAACTACTTATTATCAAATGCATTAAAAAAATTTGGTAAAACTCACCATACGCACGGAAATAACAATAATATAATTGGACTTTCTTTAACATTATCAAGGTTACCAAGTAATTATGATTTTTGCATTTTAGAATTAGGAATGAATAATGCTGGAGAAATTAGAAAATTAACAAAAATAGCTAAACCACATGTTGCAGTTATAACTAATGTATCAAACTCTCACATTCAAAATTTTAAAAATGAAAAAGAGATTGCGAGGGCAAAAAGTGAAATTTTCTTAGGTTTAGAAAAAAACGGCATTGCTATTATTAACTCAGACAATATATGGAAAGATTTTTTAATAAATGAAGCTAAAAAGATAAACGCTAAAATTCACTTATATGGTCGTTCTAAAGATTCAAATACACGAATTATAAAAATAATTGAAGAAAAAGAAGGATCAATTATTTTTTATGATAAATTAGAAAATTGGCATTTGAAACACTTGAACTTTGTTCAAGCTGAAAATGCCATTGCAACGATTTCAGTTATTAAAGAATTAAAACTTCAACCGGAAAAAGTTACTAAAGTTATCAGTAATCTTAGGCCTTTATCAGGAAGAGGGGAAAAGCTTACAATAAATTTCAAAAAAAATAAGAAAACTTTCATAATAGATGATAGTTATAACGCTAATCCTGCTTCAATGAAAGCTGCACTTTTCAATTTTACCAAACTAAAACTAAAACTTCATTCATTTGAATCAGTAGTGATAATTGGTGATATGCTTGAGTTAGGTAAAGAATCCACACAAATACATTTAGAGCTTATTCCAATTATACAAAAATTAAATCCAAATATACTTATAACAATAGGTAGTTATTCTAAAATAATATATGATCAATTAAAATTAACCTTAAATTGTCATTCATATACTAAAATTGACCAATTAATAAAAGATATTAGATGTTTTATTAAACCTAATCAGATAATTCTTTTAAAAGGTTCAAATGGCATTGGTCTTTGGAAGCTTGTGCCAATATTTAAAAATATCATTCAGGAGAACGCAAATGCTTCCTGATATTTTATTAAATTATACTGACTACTTCCAACCTCTAAATTTATTTAATTATATTACCTTCAGAACGATCGGATCTTTATTAACAGCATTAATGATTAGCTTCATCTGTGGTCCAATCATTATATCACAGTTGAAAAAAACGCAAAAAAAGGGTCAGCCCATTCGATCTGATGGACCTAAAAATCACATAGTTTTTAAAGCTGGAACACCTACTATGGGAGGATTGTTGATTTTATTAGCTTTTACTATTTCTACAATTTTATGGGCAAAATTAGATAATATCTACATATGGATTATATTAGGAGTAGCTATCTTTTTTGGGTTAATAGGCCTTCTAGATGATTGGTTAAAAGTTTCAAGAATGACAAGCAATGGTCTAAAAAGTTATCAAAAAATTATACCGCAAATTTTTATAGCTTTTTTAGCTGCTTGGTTAATCTCAGAAAATACCCCAGAAAATTTTCAAAACACATTATCTATTCCTTTTTTAAAAGATAGCGTTCTGTTTTTAGGAATTCTTTATATACCTTTTACGATTTTAGTTATTGTAGGTTCATCTAACGCTGTCAATTTAACTGATGGGCTAGATGGTTTGGCAATTGTACCAGTGATGATTGCTGCTGCTTCACTAGCTGTAATAGTTTATGTTGTGGGTAATATAAATTTCTCTCAATATTTGCAATTAAATTATGTTCCTGGTGTAGGTGAAATTGCAGTCTTCTTAGGTGCTATTATAGGCTCAGGTTTAGGCTTTTTATGGTTCAATGCACCACCAGCAATGGTTTTTATGGGTGATACTGGTTCATTGTCGCTTGGAGGAGTAATTGGTGTGTCTGCTTCAGCAGCTAGGCATGAATTAGTATTAGTTATCATTGGAGGTCTTTTTGTATTAGAAACCGTGTCTGTAATAGTACAAATTTTGTCATATAAAATAACAGGTAAAAGAATTTTCAGGATGGCTCCATTACATCATCATTTTGAACAAAAAGGATGGGCAGAAGCTACAATAGTTATAAGATTCTGGATAATTGCAGTTATCTTGGCATTAATTGGTATTTCTTCTCTTAAATTAAGGTAAAAAAATTGTTAAGTATTAGTTGTTATAGAAATAAAGATGTTGGGATTTTAGGAGCGGGACTATCTGGTTTAGCTGCAGCTAAATTACTTTTAAGTTTAAAAGCTAAAATATATATATTTGATGACAAAAAAAATAAACCAAAAATTATAAAAAAAGATAGTTGGAAAAATTACAAATTTTGGCCTTGGAACACTCTAACAACTCTAGTGGTAAGTCCTGGAATACCCTTAAACGCAAAAAAGAAACATATAGCCATTCAATTGGCAATAAGTAATAATGTTAAAATTATTAATGAAATTGACTTATTTGTTGAAACTAAACCAAAAGCCAAAATAATTGGAATAACAGGTACTAATGGTAAATCTACAACAGTAGCACTTTTATTTCATATTTTAAGATTTAACAAAATTAAATGTGTAATTGGCGGTAATTATGGTTTTCCGGCTTGTGAAATTAAAGATCCTGGCAAAGACGGTATTATAATTCTTGAATTATCAAGCTATCAATTAGATGGGGCAGAAAAATTAAGTTTAGATCTTGCCTCAATAACAAATATTACTCCTGACCATTTAGAATATCATGAAACTTTTTATAAATATAAGATTTCTAAATTAAAAATTATAAATTTTTTAAAGGGAAAAGGTTCATTTATTTTAGATATTAATAACAGACTTCTAAATGAAGCTTTAAAGAAAGAAAAATATAAATCTATTAATATAACTAAAATAAAAAGTGATGAATTTCACAATTATGTTAATGACAACGATTACTTCAGGGGAGCTCACAACCAAATTAATGGATCTATTGCGATCTCGATAGCAAAGCATCTAGGCCTGACCAAAGAACAAATAAAATTTGCCATAGATCATTTCAAAGGATTACCCCATAGAATGGAACCATTACACATTTCAGATAGAATTAAGATTATAAATGATAGTAAATCGACTAATGGTGAATCTACCGCGGCAGCTTTACAAGCTTGCGAAAATATTTTTTGGATAGCAGGGGGGCAGCCAAAATCAGGCGGAATTGGAAAATCTAAAAAGTTTTTGGATAAAGTTATAGAAGTTTTTCTCATAGGTAAATCGACAGACTATTTTTACAAGGAGATTTTAAAGTCTAAAAAAGATTTACCCATTCACCGTTGCTTTACATTAGAAAAAGCAACAAAGCTGGCACTAAAAAATAGTAAAAATTCCACCCTAAAAAAATATGTAATTTTATTATCTCCTTCAGCAGCTAGTTTTGACCAATTTCAGGATTTTGAAGATAGAGGAAATAAATTTAAAGAAATAGTTAATAAACAAATTAATGAAAGTCTGGTCAAATGAATATCACACGTTCGGACAGATCTAGGATAGCACTTTGGTGGTGGACAATAGATAGATATTTGTTGACTTCTTTCTTAATATTAATGTTGTTTGGTATATTCTTAGTGATGGCATCGAGTCAACACCTTGCACAAAATCTCAATATACCCTCACATTATTTCACTTTTAGACACTTATTATTTGGTGCATTAAGCATTCCAATAATAATTTTCTTTTCTATATTGAGCCAAAGACAGACTAAAATAATATGTATTTTAGGAATATTTATAACTACAATCTTACTTTTCGTAATTTTATTTGAAGGAGAAAAAATAAAAGGAGCACAAAGGTGGTTTTACATAGGAAATTTTAGTTTTCAACCTAGCGAAATAGGTAAACCATTATTTGTAGTATTTAACGCTTGGCTTTTATCTTTATGGGTTGAGAAAACAAAATTCTATGGTTGGATATGGTCAATTGCATCAATAATTTTAATATCAACCTTATTATTATTACAACCTGATTTAGGTATGACAATTGTAATGATGTTTACGTGGGGATTTCAGTTATTCATTACCGGAATACCACTAATTATAATTTTATGTCTTATAATGGCTTTTCCAATTTTTATGATTTTTTCATATCACCATTTTAATCATGTAAAAATAAGAATAGATAATTTTATTGAAGGAAAAACATATCAGATATCTAAATCTTTACAATCATTTGAATCTGGAGGATTTTGGGGTAAAGGTCCTGGTGAGGGATTTTATAAAAAATCTTTACCAGATGCGCATTCAGATTTTGTATTTGCTGTAGCTGCTGAAGAATATGGTGCTTTAATATGTAGTTTAATAATAATTATTTATGGACTAATAATTATAAGATCATTTTACTATACAATTCATAATGACAATCTTTTTTTTATTTTAGCTTTAGCAGGTCTTGCTTTTCAATTTGGTTTCCAATCATTAATCCACATGGCAAGTAACACTGATCTTATTCCTACTAAAGGGATGACATTACCATTTCTATCTTACGGTGGATCATCTTTGTTAGCCTCTGCAGTTACATCAGGAATAATTTTATCTTTAACTAAAAAAAATAACCCTTTGGAGCCCTTTAAAAAAGAAATCTATGAGAAACTGTGAAATGAGAAATTGTAATAGAAAAAAAAAATTAATGCTTGTTGCAGGTGGAACTGGAGGGCACATATATCCATCATTATCTTTAATTAACAAAATAAATAATTATAATTTTATTATTATTACTGATCCAAGAGGTAAAGGATATTATGAGAGTTTTCTAAAAAATAGAACTTTAAATTTTAAAATATTTACTCATAAAGTAACAAGTCCAAGTAATAAAAGAATAATTTACAAAATAATTTCATTATATCAAATTTTAATTTCATTATTAAAATCAATTTTCACAATAATTTTCCAAAGGCCAAATGTGATTATAGGCTTTGGAGGTTATCCTTCAGTAGCGCCTATATTAGCTGCTAAAATCTGTAATGTTCCATCCATAATACATGAACAAAATGCTGTTATTGGAAGAGGCAATAAATTACTTAGTAACGTTTCAAATATTTTAGCATTATCATTTGTAGAGACTAAAAATATTAAAAATGTTAAAAACATTATTTTTACTGGAAACCCAGTTAGACAAGAATTTGAACAAATTGGTAAAAATGATTATAAAAAATTAATCCCAAACAAACCATTTACTATTTTAATCTACGGTGGCAGTCTCGGATCCTCCTATTTTTCAAAGCAACTAACTTCTATAATTTGCTCACTTCCAAAGGAAATTAGAGGAGAAATAAAAATTATTCAACAAGTTCGACTAGAAGATTTAGAATATGTAAGAAATAATTATAAAAGTAACAAAATTAAAGCTGAAATTTCTAGTTTTTTTCAAAATATTTCAAAAAAGTTTCAGTCAGCACATTTAATTATTACTCGTTCTGGAGGATCCACAGTTGCTGAAATACTAGCCTCTTGCAGACCTGCTATATTCGTTCCACTTCCAAATTCATTTGATAATCATCAACTTGAAAATGCAAAATTTTTTGAAGAAAATAATTGTGGTTGGGTTTTTGATCAAATTAAAAATAGTAAAAGTGATTTTAAAAATTTAATAGAAAATATTTTCAAAAACAAAGATCAACTTGTTACTGTAAGTCAGAAAACAAAAGAATTATCACATAACTTATCAAAATTGAGAAAAAGCAAAACACCTACAGGTTTTTTGTCTGATTTAGTTTTAAAAATGACAGATGACCAAAAAAAGGAAGTTAATAACTTATGTTAAAAAGCCCAGAAAATCTTGGAATAATTCACTTTATAGGTATTGGTGGAATTGGCATGAGTGGAATTGCAGAAATTTTACACCAATCTGGATACCAAGTTCAGGGAAGTGATATCAATACCAGTAATAATACAAATAGATTAGAAAAAATTGGGATTAAAATTTTCATAGGGCAGAAAAAATCAAATATTATTGACGCTAAAATAATAGTTATATCTACAGCAATCTCAGAAACAAATGAAGAATTTGTCGCAGCGAAAAAGTTGTTTCTTCCAATCGTTCACAGATCTGAAATGTTGGGTGAATTAATGCGTTTGAAACAATCAATTGCAATTGCTGGGACGCATGGCAAAACAACAACAACCTCTTTGATAGCCAAAATGATTGAAGAAAATGGTATGGATCCGACTATTATTAATGGAGGTATTATTTCATCACTTGATAGTAATGCTCGACTAGGCAATGGGGAATGGATGGTTGTAGAAGCAGATGAGAGTGACGGGAGTTTTTCAAAATTAAATCCAACGGCAGCCATTATAACGAACATAGATTTAGAACATTTAGATTATCACATAACAGAACAAAATCTAGAGAATGCATTTTTTAATTTTGTCTCTGCAATACCATTCTATGGATTTGTCTGTTTATGTATTGATAACCCAAGAACACAAAAATTAATTTCAAAATTAGAAAATAAAAAAGTAATAACTTACGGAATGTCTGCAAATGCAGATATAAGAGCAACTAATATTTTATACAAAAAAAATAAAATGTATTTTTCATTAAATATTTCAAATAATAAAGAGTATGATTCAAAAGTTTTCCAAATAGAATTTTCTATGATTGGAAATCATAATATTCAAAATGCATTAGCAACAATTGCGACAGGAATAGAATTAAAGATACCTCTTAAAAGAATTAAAAATACATTAAAAAATTTTACTGGTGTTCAAAGAAGATTTCAAAAAGTTGGAAATTTTAAGAATACCCAAATTATAGATGATTATGGTCATCATCCTGTTGAAATAAGTTCAGCTTTAGCAGCTGCAAGATTACTTGTACCTAGAAATAAGATTATTAGTATATTTCAACCTCACAGATATAGTAGGCTTAGGGACTTGTTTGATGAGTTTTGCAGATCATTTAATGAAGCTGACCAAGTCATAATTCTTGACGTTTATGCAGCAGGTGAAAAACCCATTGATAATTTTGAAAGTATTAATTTAGAGAGTGGGCTGACTAATTATGGACATAAAAATGTTTTGTACATAAAAGACAAAAATCTTCTAGCAAAAAAACTGATAAAGCTAATACAACCCAATGATTTAATAATTTGTCTAGGTGCGGGTTCAATAACAAAAATCGCTAACAACCTCGAAGAAGAGTTAAATAATGAAGATAGATACATTTAAAAATCAATTTGTAAATAATATTTATCTAAATCAAAAACTTGCAAAATATACATGGTTTGGAGTAGGTGGTAATGCTGAAATTCTTTACATTCCAGAAGAAGAGATATCTTTAGAGAAATTCTTAAAAAACAAACCAAATGATTATAAAGTGTTCACTATTGGCGCTGGATCAAATTTATTAATTAGGGATAATGGTATCAATGGTATTACCATCATTACGAAGAAGCTTAATAGAATTAGTATTGATACAAATGGTATAATCACAGCTAATTGCGGAGCTATTGATGCTGACGTAGCTCGCTTTGCAAGGAATCATAACAGAACTGGACTTGAATTTCTAATTGGAATTCCTGGAACTATTGGTGGAGGTATTAAAATGAATTCAGGTGCATTTGGCACTGAATTTAAGGATGTATTGATAGATGTAAAAGCAATAAATCATGATGGTAAATATAAAATATTTTCTAATAAAGACTTAAAGATGAAATACAGAAAAATTGATCTGAAAAACGAGTGGATATTTTTATCAGCCCGTTTCAAAACTTCACTTAGCACAAATGAATCTATAAAAAACAAAATGAAAAAAATTATTCAGTCTAGAAAAAATGCACAACCAACTGGTGTTAAAACAGGAGGAAGTACATTTAAAAATCCTTTAGGAAAAAAATCTTGGCAACTCATAGATCAAGCTGGCTGTAGAGGCTTAAAAATTGGTGCTGCAATGATTTCAGAAAAGCACTGCAATTTTATTGTTAACCTTGAAAATTCTACAGCTCGACAAATTGAAGAATTAGGAGAATTAGTAAAACAAAAGGTTTTTAAAACCTCTGGTATTAAACTCAGCTGGGAAATTGAAAGAGTAGGAAATAAATGAAAACCTACCAAAATATGCATATATTGTTATTAAAAGGTGGAAATGGCCCTGAAAGAGAAGTTTCACTAAAAACTGCTTCAGTATGTGCTAATGCTATAAAGCAACTAGGACATAGAATTACTGAGATTGACATTGCCAATTTAGACATTTCAAGCCTTAGTGAGATTAAACCAGACTTATGTTTTAACGCATTACACGGAGATTGTGGAGAAGATGGTTCAATACAAGGTTTTCTGAATTTACTTAAAATACCTTATACCCATTCAGGAGTGGTAGCTTCTGCAATAGCAATGAACAAAGTTTTTTTTAAGAATATTGTAATTAATGCAACAAAGCTCTCTAGAGACCCAATTTACTTTCCTGAAACATTAGAAATAAAAAATAAAGGCAAGTATTTAGAGGTGGACTATGACGATACTTTTGTTGTTAAACCAATAAAAGGAGGTAGTTCAGTAGGGATTAAAATAATTAGAAAAGGAGAGAAAATTCAAAACAAAGATCTAATTAATAAACAATACTTGATGGCCGAAATATTCGTAGGATCTATAGAATTAACTGTCACAGTTTTAAAAGAAAATCCTTTATGTGTTACCGAAATAATAACTGCAAATGAAAAGGAATTTTATAATTACAAAGCTAAATATGAAAAGAACGGATCATTTCATAAAATTCCTGCCAATATTCCAAAAATTATCTATGACAAAGCCAAGTCATGGGCATTAAGAGCACATCAGATCATTGGTTGCAAGGGGATTTCTCGCACCGATTTCAGATATGATCCAAAAGAAGAAAAATTATTTATGCTTGAATTAAATACTCAACCAGGAATGACAAGCACATCCCTTAGTCCAGAACAAGCGTCTTATTGCGGTCTTACTATAAATGATATGATTAAAATTATTTTAGAAGAGGCTAATTACGAATGTTAATTTCAAGATTAGATACAAGCAATTTTGCAGTCAGCAATAAGAAAAAATCTATTTCAGAAAATAAATTTTATAGAACTAAATTTATAATTCTCATTGGTTTGTTAATATTTTTATATTTAATTAATACACAAATTAATTTCATGCATTCAACTAAGTTTGAATTTATAAATAAGTTGTTAATCGAGAATGGCTTTACTATTAAAAATGTAGATATAAAAGGTACATATCATCTTGATCAAAAAAATATTTTAAAAATAATTAATTCTTATAATAAAAAGAATTTTTTTAATGTTAGCTTAAAAAATATTTATAATGAAATTAAACAAAATACTTGGGTAGAAGAAGTATCTATAAAGAAAATATATCCTAATACTCTTGAGATTGATTTAATTGAAAAAAAACCAATTGCAATATGGCAAAATAAATCTGTATATCATTTAATCACAAAAAATGGAGAGATTATTTCAGAAGCAAACTTAAATGATTTTAAAAAACACCTACCTATTATAATTGGCAGAAATGCTCACAAAAATGTTTATTCATTTTTACAAATACTAAATATTGATAAAAATTTGACTAAAAATATTTGGTCTTTAACTTTTGTCAATGAAAGAAGATGGGATATACACTTTAACCAAGGACTTACAATTCGTTTACCAAGCACAAGCGTAAAAGAAGCTTGGGAAAAAATAATATTGCTCAGCAAAAAATTCAACATATTAAGCCTAGATCTAACAGAGTTAGATCTAAGAAGTTCTAACAATGTTTTTGGGAAAATTAACATAGATAAGAAACTAATTTTTAAAAAGAAAAAATTATGACTGTAATCAATACTATGAATAAATCTAAAAATATATTTACTGTTATAGATGTAGGTAATAGCAAAGTTTCATGTTTAATTGGCACTTCTGTCAAGACAAACGATATTCAAATAAGAGCCTTGGGATTTGGACAGCATGCCTCTTTTGGAATGACTAATGGTCAAGTAACAGATATGAAAGAAATTGGAAACTCAATTGCCCGCGCAGTTGAAGGAGCAGAAATAATGGCTGGGTTCCCCATAAACAAGGTAAGTTGTAGCCTTTCTGGTGGAAGACCAATTACGAAAATTATTCGGAATAAAATAAGAATAGAAAATGGTAGAGTTGAAAAGAATGATATATTAAAAATTCTTAAAATTAAAAAATTTCCACCAATCCATGACTATGAAATATTATCTTCATCTGTAATTAAATATTATCTAGACAACAATACTTCTGTAGAGAATCCTATTGGAATATTTACAGATAACCTAACAGTTGAAATAAGTTATACTTATGGTCAAAAATCTGTAATTAAAAACATATCTAGTGCTGTAAATTTATGTCACTTAACAGTTGAAAAATTTTTTATCTGCCCCGACGCATCAGGTGTCTCAACAATGGTTAAAGATGAAAGAACTAATGGTGCTATCATAGTTGATCTTGGAGCAAATATTACAAGTTTTGGGGTTTTCTTGAATAATGAAATAATTTTTTCAGACTCTATACCGATTGGGGGACTCCATATAACAAGTGATATAGTTAGAGGATTAGGAACAAAATCAGAAGATGCTGAAAAACTTAAAATATTGCATGGATCTACCCTATCAAACGAAACCGACGAATACATTAATTTAGACGTACCAATTATATCAGATGAGGGGGAGCTTATTACTCAAAAGATCCCAAAAGCAATGCTAACCGCTATAATAAAACCTAGAGTTGAAGAAATATTTGAACTTGTTCAAGAAAGATTAAATCATTTAAGACCTAACTCTAATTATATTAATAAAGTAATTTTATGTGGTGGAGGGGCAAATCTAAATAATATCCGTGAATTAGCTTCAAACTATTTCAAAGCTAATGTCAGGATTGGAAGGCCAATAGGAGTAATTGATTTACCAGAAATAGTTCAAACACCCACATTTGCTTGTTTAACAGGACTACTTATAAAAAATATAGAAAGAGATAGAGTTTTAAACTCTAGAGGATTGCATCTAGGTCTATTCGGTTATTTTGGGAAAATAGGAAATTGGTTTGATCAAAATTTATAGAATTGAATTTTAAATAGCAACTAAGTAAGGAGAAAACAATGACACTTAACATCAGAATACCAGAGAACATTAATGAAACAAAACCTAAAATATCTGTAATTGGTATTGGAGGTGCAGGAGGTAATGCAGTCAATACAATGATTAATGAAAAAATTGAAAATATTGAATTTATTGTAGCAAACACTGATGGACAAGCTCTATCAAGAAGCCTTACTTCAAGACAAATTCAACTTGGTAAAAATATAACCTTAGGCCTTGGAGCTGGCTCAGATGCTGAAACTGGCAGAAAAGCTGCAGATGAGTCAATTGAAGAAATAATTGCTGAATTAGGTGATGTTAATATGTTATTTATAACTACTGGCATGGGTGGAGGCACTGGCTCTGGAGCAGCTCCGGTTATAGCTAAAGCAGCTAGAGATAAGGGTATTTTAACAGTTGCCGTAGTTACAAAACCATTTGATTTTGAAGGTAAAAAGCGAATGGATGTAGCTGAAAAAAGTTTATCTTTGTTAAAAGAACATGTTGATACTTTAATAGTAATACCAAATCAAAATCTTTTTAAGATTGCTAATGAAAAAACTACTTTTTCTGAGGCCTTTAAAATAGCAGATGATGTTCTATATCAAGGGATTTGTGGCATAACAAATTTAATTACAAATCCTGGCATGATTAATTTAGATTTTGCCGATATTAAAACCGTAATGGGAAATATGGGTAAAGCTATGATGGGTACTGGTGAAAGCTCAGGTGAAAATAGAGCTAAAAATGCTGCCCAAGCTGCTCTTAATAATCCTTTATTGGATAACACTAATATTAAAGGAGCAAAATCTATTTTACTCAATATTCAAGGTGGTCCTGACATGGCTTTATTTGAGGTCGATGAAGCGGCTAGTAAAATTAGAAATGAGGTAGATGAAAATGCTAATATCATTTTTGGTTCATCTATTGATAATGATTTAGATGGAATAATTAAGGTTTCTGTAGTAGCCACCGGAATAAATAATGGGGAACCTAAAGACTATATAAGTAATGCAGTAAAGGAAGATAAAAATTTATCAGAAAAAGTTAATTTTAAAACTGATTTAGAAAATTATGAAGTTAATTCTGAAAAAATCATTGTTGAAAGTAATTTAGAAATCGAAGACAATGACCATATCAATCAAATAGATTTAGAAACAGAAATAAACAAATTAGAAATTGATCAGGAAAATGATTATATTGATGGTGAAAAACTTTCTAATTTTGAAATTAAAAAAGATGAATTAGAGACAATTTTTGAAAAAAAACCTCATAATCAATATACTTCCTCTAACTCTAAGCCTCAATCTTTATTAAATCGTGTTACATCTTTTTTTGGTAATAATAAAACCGATGAAATAAAATTGGATCCTAATTTAAACAAAGAAAATAAATTATCTGTAAATGAAAGATTTAATGAAGGAAAACAAGAGCCAGAAAACATCTTAGATAATAAAAAATCAAAAAATGAACAAATAGATAAAATAAATTTTGATTTAAATGATAAGAATGTAACAACTCATAACAAAGCTTCAAACTTTGATTTATTTAATGCTGAAGAACCAAGTGAAAATATCAATCATCAGATTGATTTAACAAAAATAGAACAAGAAAACAAAGAGTTTGATGAAAAAGTATTAGAAATACCTGCTTTTTTAAGAAGACAGGCTAACTAATGTAGATTGAAATATTTCGTAATTATATGTGATTTGTATTTAATATCAAAGAGTTATAATTATATGATGAAAGGTATTAAGTATGAATTATATTAACAGTTCAGTTATTGATAAAAACTTTAAACAAAACACTTTAAAAAGAAATATACATTTCTCTGGTGTTGGAGTTCATAATGGTCGAGCTGTATCAATGAGCATTGAACCTGCTAACGTGAATACAGGAATTCTTTTTAAGAGAATTGATTTAAAAAACAACAACTTGATTAAAGCTAGTATTGACAAGGTAGTAGAATCTAGCCTGTGTACAAAAATTAAAAACAATTACGGTGCATCTGTTTCAACTATTGAGCACTTAATGGCTGCTTTTAGTGCTCTAAATATAGACAATGCTGTCGTCAAAATTAATTCACCTGAATTACCAGCATTAGACGGTAGCTCATCTGAATATGTAAAAAAAATACTCAATTCAGGTATCAAAGAACAAAATATAAATAAAAAAATTTTTAAAATTCTAAAAAAAGTAGAAGTAAAAAATGGAAATAGATTTGTTTCTATTACTCCATCAGACAAATTATCCATAAACATTTCTATCGATTACCCAAAAACAATAATTGGACACTCACAGTATTCATACACGCATTCAAAGGATAACTTTATTAAAAATTTATCGATGGCTAGGACATACACCCTTTTTGAAGATATAGAAAAAATGAGAACTGCTGGATTAGCAATTGGAGGTAACCTTAATAATGCAGTTGTTGTAGATAAGTTTAAAATATTAAATCCAGAAGGCTTGAGATTTGAGAAAGAATTTGTAAAGCATAAAACATTAGACTGTATTGGTGATTTTTATTTGCTTGGTATGCCGTTAATAGGAAAAGTTAATTGCTTTGCACCTGGTCATAGTTTAAACCACCTACTTCTTAAAGAAATATTAAAAGACAAAAAAAATTATAGACTAGAAGATAAATCCTTTGCAAAAAAATCTGATAATTTTTTTGACTTAGTTGAAGAAAACTCCCCACCCAAAAACCTCATCTATGTGGCTTGATTTTTTATAAAAGTTATTTAGTTTTTGATATACAAACCTAATTATTAATAATAAAATTATCCAATTAGGCACTTATTAAGAAAATTAATTATGAAAAAAATCATAAACAAATATTTGATTATTATACAAATATTATCATCATTATTTTTATTAACAAATTGTACCTCTTTTAATAAAAATGAAAAACCATCTCAATTATCAGATAAAGCAATATACTCCGAAGGGTTAGCTTCACTAAAAAAAGGTAATTACAAACAAGCAATTTTAGAATTTGATAAAGTTTATTTTAATTATCCATTTTCTTCGTTAGCATCTAAATCAGAGATAATGACAGCTTATTCTCTTTATGAAAATAATGAATTAAAAAAAGCTATAACAAAATTAAATAACTTTATAGAAATGAATCCAAAAGGAGAATTAACACAATACGCTCACTACTTGTTAGCTATGTGTTACTATACGCAAACACCAAGTCAAGATAGAGATCCAAGTTTGTCAATAAAAGCATTAAATTATTTTAAATTAATTATTTCAAAATATCCTAATAGTAAATATGCAAAAGATTCTAAACTTAAAATAAAATATTTAAAAAACACTCTTGCTAAAAATGAATTAAATATAGGTAAATTTTATTTAAGCACTGGCGCTCCAGCAAGTTCGATAAGACGATTTAAGTTTATACTTAACAATTATCAAAATTCTTCTGTCATTCCTGAAACCTTATTCCGATTGAGCGAGGCACTTCTAATTATTGGTTTAAAAGAAGAGGCAATCAAAAGTAATGCAATACTCTCCTATAATTTTCCTAACAATAAATGGGCAAAACTTAGTAAAGAGTTATTTGATAATAAACTTGACACTAATAAAAGTGAGTATTCTAAATTATCAATATCCAATTTTTTTAAAAATTTTTTTGAATAAAAAACTATGCTTAAAGAGTTAATAGTCAAAAATATTGTTCTAATAGAATCGATTAAAATAGAATTTAAAAAAGGACTTTCAGTTCTAACAGGAGAAACTGGAACTGGTAAATCTATTTTACTTGATAGCTTAGGTTTAATTGTTGGAAATAGAGTTGATTTTAACTTAATTAGACATGGGAAAACTGATGCCTCAGTAACTGCAATATTTCAAATTCATGAAAAACATTCAGTAATTAGAGTCTTACAAAAATACGATATAGAATTTGAAGATGAACTGATAATAAGACGTCAGATAAAAGCAGATGGAAAATCAAAATGTTTAGTAAATGATACTACTATAACTAGAAATGCGCTTATAGAGATAACTGACTATTTAATTGAAATTCAAGGTCAATTTGAAGATAGGGGACTTTTAGATATAAAAACTCATTTATCCCTATTAGATAATTATTCCAATCATCATAAGTTAATTAACGACACTAAATATTCTTTTATTGAGATGAAAAAATTAAAAACTTTTATTAAAGAGATAGAGAAAAAGGAACAGGAATTAAATGATGATAGTGTATGGATAAAAGATTCATTAGATCAACTAATTATATTAGATCCTAAAAGTGGAGAAGAAACAGAATTAAATCAGGCCAAACAGTTATTAAGTAACCGTGAAAAAATTTACAAGACAATAATTAAAGCCAAATCTATTATAGAAGATGAAAACGGATTAGAAGATTTAATTAATAAATTATTAAAGGAATTTGATGATCTCAAATCTTATGAACAACCTAATTTAGATGAAGCCATAGATTCAATTTATAGAACTAGAGCAGAAATTGAGGAATTAAAGATATTTGCAAACAAAAAAAGTACAGACTTAAATGAAAAAACAGATGAATTAGAAACTATTGATGATCGACTACACGAATTACGTTCACAAGCAAGAAAACACAAGTGTGAAGTTGATGACCTAATAAAAATAAAAATAGAATTAGAAGAAAAATTAGAAGAGCTTAATAAAAACAGTTCAAACTTAAACAATCTTAGAGAACAGTATAATAAAGCTGAGGAAAATTTTACATTAAATAGTAAATTATTATCGGAGAGTAGACAAAAATCTGCAATTAAATTGTCCGAGAAAATTAATAATGAGCTCCCTTACTTAAAGTTAGAAAATGCAAATTTTGAAATTAAATTTGAAGAAATTGACTTTAAAAATTGTTCTACTGATGGAATTGATAAAGTGATATTTTATGCTTCAACCAATACTGGCATGGATAAAAAACCAATTAATAAAATTGCATCTGGCGGTGAACTTTCCAGATTTTTACTTGCTATTAAGGTCGTACTTGAAACAGAAATCCAAAATAGAACAATTATTTTTGACGAAATTGACTCTGGCATTGGTGGTTCAGCTGCAAATGCTGTCGGTCTAAGATTAGCTAAATTAGGAAAGACATATCAAACAATGGTGGTAACACATTCCCCACAAGTCACATCTAAAGGACACAATCATTACCTTATAAAAAAACAAGACATTCAAAATAAAACAATTTCTAATGTTACTGAATTGAGCGTAAATGAAAGAGTTGAAGAAATAGCAAGAATGGTTTCTGGACAATCCATAACAAATGAAGCTAGAAAAGCAGCTCAGAAACTATTAGATAATTAGGCTAATGAAAACAAAAATTTTCAATAAATTAAATCAATTAAAAAAAGAAATAGATTTTCATGATAATAAATACCATTCTGAGGATAATCCACAAATTTCTGATTTTGAATATGATAAGCTTTGTCGAGAATATGATACTTTAATTAATGAAAATCCTGAATTTAAGTTTTTAGAACGCAGAACTGTTGGCTCACAAACCTCTAATCAATTCAAAAAATATAATCATCGAAAACCAATGACTTCACTTACTAATGCATTTTCTTTCGAAGACGTGAATGATTTCATAGATAGAACTCTAAAATTTTTGAATTTAAAAAAAGATTTTCAGATAGATTTTATGTGTGAACCCAAAATTGATGGACTATCAATATCACTTCTTTATGTAAATGGAAATTTATTTAATGCTGTCACTAGAGGAGATGGTAAAGTAGGAGAAATAGTTACTGATAACGTAAAGACTATTAAAGATATACCACATAAATTAAAAAGTAATTATCCAAACCTCATAGAGATAAGAGGTGAAATCTTTATGAAAAAACATAATTTTGAAGAACTTAACAAGTTACAAATAAAAAAAAATGGGAAAGTTTTTGCTAATTCAAGAAATGCTGCAGCAGGATCTATACGACAAAAAGACATAAAAATTTTGAAAGAACGTAAGTTAAATTTTTATGCCTTCTCCGTTGGTGAATATACAAATGACTTTAAAATTAAAACTCAATTTGATCTTTTAAAAAAATTTAAACAAATGGGTTTCAACACAAACCAAGAAAACTTTAGAGCAAGTAGAATTGAAGATATAAAAAAATTCTACTCTTTGATGATATCTAAAAGAAATGAGTTAGATTATGAAATCGATGGTCTTGTATACAAGGTGAACGATAGAATTTTACAAGAAAGGTTAGGCAATTTGTCTAGATCGCCAAGATGGGCGATTGCTCATAAATTTCCCCCTGAAATAGGAGAAACAATACTTTTAAATATAGAAACACAAGTTGGCAGAACTGGAGCCCTTACACCAGTCGGTAAATTAAAACCTGTAAAAGTTGGGGGTGTGCTAGTTGCAAATGTAACACTCCATAACGAAGACGAAATTTCAAGAAAAGATATTAGAGTAGGAGACGTTGTAAAAATTCAACGTGCTGGAGATGTTATACCGCAAGTTACTGAAGTAATAAAAGAAAAAAGAAAAAATAATTCTATAGTTTACGCCCCACCTAATTTTTGTCCTTCATGTGGAGGTAAAACATTCAAACCAAAAAGTGAAGCAATCAGAAGATGTATTTCTGGGGTCAATTGCCCTTCTCAAACAGTTGAAAAATTAAAGCATTTTGTTTCCAAAAATGCTTTTAATATTGAAGGTTTAGGGGACAAATTGATAGTCATGCTCTTCAAAGAAAAAATCATAAATGATTTTAGTGATATTTTTAAAATTTATAAATATAAAGAATCATTAGAGAAAAGAGAAGGTTTAGGAAAATTATCTGTTTCGAATCTTCTAAACTCCATTGAGTCAAAGAAAAGAATTTCACTAGATAAATTCATTTACGCTCTTGGGATCAAACAGATTGGTGAAAACAATGCCAAATTATTAGCTTTAAATTATAATTCTTTTGAAAATTTTTGTATTGAAATGGTAAAAGCTAATGATAGGTTATCTGACTCATTCCAAAAGCTTGTCTCAATTGATCAAATTGGTGAGAATATTGCTGAGGATATAATCTTATTTTTTAATACATCCTCAAATCTTATAATGTTAAAAGAACTCTTGAATTATATAAGAATTGAAAAAGTTGAACAAAAATTAATTAATTCTCCCTATAAAGACAAAATAGTAGTATTGACTGGTACGTTAGATACAATGAGTCGTGATGAGGCAAAACAAAAACTAAATAACTTAGGAGCAAAGGTAAGTAGCTCAGTTTCTAAGAATACTGATTATGTAATTGTTGGTGATCAACCTGGATCCAAAGTAAAAAAAGCTAAAGAATTAAATATTCCAATAATAAATGAAAATGAGTGGGTTGAAATAATAAAAACAATTGACGTTTAAATTTTTTTAGTTTTTCTTTTCAAAAATAAAAGTAATTCTTTATCATCTTTGTCAATTAAATTTGATAAATCTTGATATACTTTTTTATGATAATTATTAATCCATTTTATCTCAAATGAAGATAACAATTTTTTATTAATCAGGTTTAATTCTAGAGGCACTCTAGTTAAGTTTTCAAAACATAAAAAGTTTTTATTAGACTTTTCTTTTACTATCTCTAAATTTTCAATCCTAATACCGTATGCACCTTTTTTGTAATATCCTGGCTCATTAGAAATCACCATGCCTGGTTCAATGAAACATTCAGATGTTTTAGATATTGAAATTGGTCCTTCATGCACACATAAAACATGACCTACCCCATGTCCTGTTCCGTGAGCATAATCTTTACCTTTAGACCATAGTGCTACCCTAGCTAAAGAATCTAATGCTTTTCCTTTAGTGCCGACAGGGAAGGAAGCAGATGCAATTGCAATGTGCCCTTTTAAAACCAAAGTATAATCGTCCAACATTTGCGATTTAGCTTTACCAACTAGAAGAGTACGAGTTGTATCGGTGGTTCCATCCAAATAATGAGCACCTGTATCAATTAAATACAGACTACTTTTATCAATTTTTTTATTAGAAGAAATATTTGCTTTGTAGTGAACAATTGCGCCATTTTCTTCAAATGCTGAAATTGTTGCAAAGCTTTCACAAATGAATGTTTTATCTAAAGAACGAATATCAAAAAGTTTCTGAGACAAACAAATTTCAGTAAGTTTGTTTGAATTAACATTTTTCTCAAACCAAAATAAAAATTTCAATATAGCTAAACCGTCTTTTAAATGAGCATTTTTAAATCCACTTAATTCTAAGGGATTTTTTATGGCTTTAAACTTATCTACGGGGCAATTGATAAATTGGTATGATAAATCATTATCCTTTAAAGTATCATAAATTTTTAAAGGTAAAAAATTTGGATCAATAAGAAATTTTTTATTTTTTAAATTTAAAAACAAATTAGAAAAATCATCTGATTTATAAATTTTTATTTGCTTATTTTTAGAAAAATATTTCTTTAGCGTTTGATTTTTTGTAAAAATATAAACATCTCCAGTTTTTGAAATAACACAAAAAGATCTTATGACTGGACTATACTTTAAATCTGTTGCTCTAATATTGAGCAACCATGAAAGACCCGCAGGATTAAATAAGATATAAAAATCGCAATTGTTCTTTTTTATTATTTTTTTAAGTCGGTTAATTTTTAAAGAAGCAGGTTCACCATTAATTTGATGAGAAATTTCAAAGATTTTATTTTTAACAAAAAACTTTTTTTTAACCCATATTTCATCAATTAAGTTTTTATCAACAAGTTCAAATCTTATTTTTGAACCTTTAAGTAATTTTTTTAATAATTCATATTGCTTTAGTGTTAACAGCCAAGGATCAATTGCAATATTTTTTAGCTTTTTTTCATTTTTCTTTAAAAACAAACAAATATCTTTAAAACCACCTATCAAACAGTCAAAATTTTTTGCATCAACTTCTTTTTTTAATTGAAGTTCATAACGACCGTCACTCAATATAACTGATTTTACTTCTGAATTAGCGGATATTATTGCATGACCAGCAGAACCAGAAAAATTTGTAATATATTTTAAACGCTCTTCATCGTCTGGAACTTCTTCACCAGAATACATATCAGCTCTAGGAACTAATAGTGCATCTATCTTTTTTAACTTCATATTATTTACTAGTAATTTTAATTTTGCACTCAAACTTTACTCTTTAATTAAAATTGACGTCTCATTATTACTGTTCCCCACCCATTTATAATAATCTTTTTTTTCAATTTAAACCCAAACATTTTATATCTATTAACTATATTTATGATTTGATTACTTAAAAGCCCTGATAAAATTATAAATGAATTTGGCTTTGATATGAATTTAAGTCTAGTCGCTAAACTTATTAGAGGACCAAAAAGAATATTAGCAAAAATTAAATCATAATATTTTTTTTTGTTGAAATTTTTCATTGTGTTTGACTTAGAAAGAAAGATTTCTCTGCTAATAATATTATTTATTCTAAGATTTTTTTTTGTTAGTTTTAAAGCATTTATATCTATATCAACAAAGGTAATTTTACTATTTTTAAAAATTTTTTTTGATGCTATTCCAAGAATTCCAGTTCCACAACCGTAATCTAACACTGATTTTGGATTATAAATTTTTGATAAATAAGTTATGGAATTTAAGCAACTCCTTGTAGTTTCATGAGAGCCAGTTCCAAATGCAAAGGACGCGTCTATTTTTATTGGTATCTTATTTTCAGAACATTCTTTTTTAATATGAGAACCATAAATGTAAAAGTTATCAATATTTATGGACGGAAATGATGACCTATTTTCTTTTAGCCAATCTTTATTAATAATTTTTGATATATAAATTTTATTTAAAAATTCCTTATCATTATTTTTTTCATTATAATCATAAAATTTATTTAGTTTAAATTGATTAGCAAGAAAATTTAACTTTGTATTAACAATTTTTTTTTCAGGTTTTTTTTCAAGAAGAATTTCTAATATCCAGTATTTGTTTAGATGAAACTCACCTAATTTATTCGTTATTAAATTATAAGATTTACCTATGTTATGTTTGCTGTTTAATTCTTTATCCTGAAACAAACTAGATGACAAATATCCATCCAAATCTTCAAAATGTGCAGAAAATAATTCTTTAAACTTGTCTTCTACAATAATTCTGATTGACCACAAATCCATAACTATGAGTATTATTCTATTATTTTAATGAAACTAGATACTACTTTCTTTTCACCAGCTTTATCAAAATTTATATTCAGTTTATCTCCATCTAAGGAAATGATAAGACCCATACCAAATTTTTGGTGAAAAACTCTTTGGCCAACACTAAGGTTTAAGTTAGGTTCATATATATTTTTCTCAAATTGAGAATTTTTATAAACATTAAGACTTTTTATGCCATTCTGTTTTGCTCTAATAAATCCAGGCCCATATGAGGAATTGTTTGATGATAAGTCAAAATCAATTTGATTATAGCTCGATACATCTGCTCCAAGATTACCCTCAATATTTTCATTAATAATCCTTTTTGGCAATTCACTTATGAATCTTGACGGTATTGATCCTTGCCATAAACCACGAATTTGTCTATTTGCCGCAAAGGTTATAAAAAGTCTTTTTTTTGCACGCGTAATTCCTACATAAGCTAGTCTTCTTTCTTCTTCCAAACCTGATAAGCCTAATTCATCAATAGATCTTTGACTTGGGAACATACCTTCTTCCCATCCAGGTAGAAAAACAGCATCAAATTCAAGTCCCTTAGCAGCGTGCAAAGTCATTAAAGAAACTTCACCCGCTTCAGCTTCATTATCTCCATCCATTACTAATGATATATGTTCTAAAAATCCCGATAAGTTATCAAAACCACTCATAGCATTGATTAATTCTTTTAAATTTTCTAGTCTACCTTCGCTTTCAATCGAATTTTCATTTTGCCAGTGACTTATATACCCAGATTCTTCAAGTACTTTTAAAGCCAAGTCTGTATGAGAAATCTCTTTGTTATGATTATTCCATTCAATAAATTGATTTATCAAATTTTGTAATGTTCTTTTTACATTGGGTCTTAACTCATCAGTCAACAACAATTCTTGAGAAGCTGAAAAAAAAGAAATATTATTTTTTTTTGCGTATGAATGTATTAAGCTGGTTGTACTTGTACCTAATCCTCTTTTTGGAACATTTATTATTCTTTCTAGAGCTAGATCATCGTTAGGTTGCTGAACAACTCTTAAATAAGCTAAAGCATCCCTAATTTCTAAACGTTCATAGAATTTCGCTCCAATTACTTTGTATGGAATACCTATATCTACAAATCTTTCCTCAAAATATCTAGTTTGGTGGCCAGCTCTAACTAAAACTGCTATTTGATCATATCTAAAACCAAGTGAATGTAAATTTTCAATTTCTAAGCTGGTTATTTTAGCTTCTTCAACACCATCCCAGACAGATATTAAATCTATTTTGTCTCCATCCCCAGAAGAAGTTTTAAGTTTTTTACTTAACCTCTCTTTATTATTAGCAATAATACTGTTAGCAGCTTCTAATATTCGACCAGTTGATCTGTAATTTTCTTCTAATTTTATTACTTTTGCTAAAGTATAATCCTTTTCAAATTTTAAAATATTTCCAACTTGTGCACCACGCCAACCATAAATAGATTGATCATCATCCCCTACACAACAAATATTTTGAGATTTATTTGCAAATAATTTAAGCCATAGATATTGAATAGTATTTGTGTCTTGATATTCATCTACTAGAAAATATAAAATTTTAGATTGATATTTTTGTAATATGTCAAAATGTTCTGAAAATATAGTTAAATTATATAATAGTAAATCACCAAAATCAGTAGAGTTTAAAGTTACTAATCTTGATTGGTAAGTTTTATATATATTTATTGCTTTACCATTACCAAAGAAATCATCATCTGATTTATTTATGTCATCTGGTTTAAAGCCTTTATCTTTCCAAGAACTAATTAGATTAGACATTGCTTTTGGAGTAAATTTTTTAATGTCAATATCTTGATCAATCATTATTTGTTTTAGAAGCCTAATCTGATCATCTGGAGTTATAATTGTATAATTTGAATTTAAACCTACAACTTCTGCATTTTCTCGTAATATTCTAGCAGCTATTGAATGGAAAGTACCTAACCATACCGAATTCGCTGACGGCCCAATTAAACTTTCAAGTCTAGTCCTCATTTCTTTCGCAGCTTTATTAGTGAAAGTTACCGCAAGAATATTCCATGGCTTAGTCTTATTACTATATAATAAGTTTGCTAGTCTTGCGGTAAGAACTCTAGTTTTTCCTGTTCCTGCACCAGAAAGTACTAACAAAGGACCATCAAGATTTTTTACAGCCTCTTTTTGAGAATCATTAAGGTCTACAAATACTTGATGATTATAAAATTGAGTCATAATTTTTATATTTTCTTATAAGAATTAAAGAGTAATATTAACATATTTCTAACATATTGATGGTTTAACTTGTACAAATTTAACAAATAAATAATAATAAATTTTTAACATAAATTATTAATCTGTGTTTATTTAATGACTAAAAAATATAAATTTTTATTTATAAAATGCATAACAGCTGCATTTTTTTTAAATGGGTGCTCGAGTTCTATTAAGCATGTATCTGAAAACAAAGATCCATTCGAAAATATGAATAGAAATGTATTTCAATTTAATAAATATGTAGATCAGAAAATATTATCACCAATAAGTAAAACTTATGTCAAACGAGTTCCTGCAAAAATTAGATCAGGTGTTAGTAATCATCTTCAATGGATGGACACGCCTAACACTATAATTAACAGTGCTTTACAAAGCGATATGGAAAATACCATTTTAGCGTCAGTTAAGTTTCTATTAAATGGACTTACCTTAGGTTTTTATGATCTAGATAAAGGCGAAACTGTCATTAAAAAAAGAGATTTTGGATCAACCCTTGCTAGGTTAAATGTTTCAGAGGGACCCTTTTTGATGGTGCCCTTTATTGGACCAAAAACAACTAGGGATTTGACAGGAACAATACTAGACAGACAAAATATGGCTAATTTATCTTCTAATTCAATTGATGACTTAAATTTAGCTGAAATTCCTATTAATATGATTGACAAGAGAAGTAAAATGTCAAAAACAATTGATAATATTTATCTTTCAACTGACCCTTATATAAAAGTTAGATCTTTCTATCTACAAAATAGGCGTAATGAAATTTATAGTAAAAAATATATTGAAAATAAAAATAACAATATGGATGCTGAGTTTGAAAAACTTTTGGATTAGTAAAAAAATAAGCAAGTTTTTAAATTATACGTTTTTAGTTTTTTTAATTTTTAACTTTAATATTACTAAATCTTTTTCTAATAATTTGGAAAAGGGTGAAGCTACTATTCAACAAATGATTATAGAGGCTAAAAAACATGCTATTGACACTATAAAACTAGAACCCAGTGAGAGATCCTTAAAAATTGAATTATTAATAAAAAAATATATTAATCTTGATTTTATGAGCAAAGCTACAACTGGTACTTTTTGGAAAAAGGCGTCAGAAATACAAAGAAAAAAGTATAAAGCAGCTTTATTAAAACAAATAGTCCTTAATATTGAAGAGCATCTCAACACTCTAGCAACATTAACTTATAAACCAACAAAATCTGAAAGACGTGGTAAAAAACTAATTTATGTGAAAGGACAAATTGAAGATCCTAATAAGAAAAAGGCTAGTATAAATCTTTTGTGGAAATTAGCAGCAAACAAAAATGGATCATTTCTAATTCTTGATTTAGAAATAGAAGGTATATCATTAGTAAGTTCACAAAAAGCCGAAGCTGTATCTGTTTTGAGGAAAAATAAAGGAAATTTTGACATATTATTGAATAAAATGACTAGAGATAATTAAATTATCTTAAGATAGGTTTATATTTTAATCGTTTTGGATTAAGCGCTTCATCACCTAATCTCCTTTTTTTGTCTAACTCGTAATCTTGATAGTTTCCTTCAAACCACTCCACATGACTACCACCCTCAAAAGCGAGAATATGCGTAGCTAGTTTATTTAAAAACCATCTATCATGTGAAATTACAACTACACATCCTGAAAAATCAAGAATTGCTTCTTCTAATGCTCTTAATGTATCTACATCAAGGTCGTTAGTCGGTTCATCCAAAAGTAAAACATTACCTGGATCTTTTAACATCTTTGCTAAATGCACTCTATTTCTTTCTCCGCCAGACAACTGACTTACAATTTTTTGTTGGTCAGATCCTTTGAAGTTAAATTGACCAACATAAGCTCTACTTTGAATAGTCTTTTTACCTATTTGTATTTCGTCTAGCCCATTACAAATAGACTGCCATACATTCTGGTCTGGTTTTAAATCATCTCTTGATTGGTCAACATAGTTTAAACTTACAGTTTCACCAATTGAAATTTCTCCATTGTTTGGTTCCTCTTCTTTAGTTATTAATCTAAATAAAGTAGTCTTACCTGCACCATTTGCGCCAATTACACCTATAATTCCTCCTGGAGGAAGTTTGAAGCTAAGATTATCTATTAATAATTTGTCATCAAAGGACTTGCTAACGTTTTTGAAAGTTATTACATCATTACCAAGTCTAGGTGCAGGTGGTATTACAAGGTTTCCAGTATTAATTTCTTTTTTCTGTTCTTTGGAGACTAATTCTTCATAAGAAGTTATTCTAGCCTTTGATTTTGCCTGTCTTGCTCTAGGTGCTGACTTTATCCACTCTAATTCTTCGTTAATTTTTCTTTTTCTGGCTTCTTCTGCTTTTCCCTCAAGTTCAAGTCGCTTTTGCTTTTGCTCTAGCCAGTCTGAATAGTTGCCTTTAAAGGGAATACCTTCACCACGGTCTAATTCTAAAATCCAACCAGCAACTTCATCTAAAAAATATCTGTCATGAGTAATGGTTACAACAGTACCTGGAAAATCATGAAGAAACCTTTGTAACCATGCCACAGAAAGAGCGTCTAAATGGTTTGTTGGTTCGTCCAACAATAAAAAATCAGGATTGGATAAAAGTAATTGAGCTAAAGCAACTCTTCTTTTTTCACCACCAGACAAATGATCTACCTTAGCCTCTGCTGGTGGTAGACTCAACGCATCCATGGCTATTTCTGCTTTTCGATCCAAATCCCATGCATCCATATTGTCAATTTGTTCTTGCAACTCACCTTGCTTCGCAATGACTTGATCCATCTCATCTTCAGTTAAATCTTCTGAGAATTTTAAAGAAATAGCATTAAAATCATCAACAAGCTGTTTTGCTTCAGCCATTCCTTCCATAACATTTTCATAAACATTCAAGTTGTTATTTAGTTCTGGCTCTTGAGCAAGATAACCTACTTTTGTTCCATCAGCTAATTTTGCCTCTCCATTATATTCACTATCAACACCTGCCATGATTTTTAACAGAGTTGATTTACCTGCTCCATTTCCTCCTAAAACACCTATTTTAGCTCCATGTAAGAAAGATAAACTCATATCTTTAATTACTTGTTTCCCTCCAGGGTAAACCTTACTTAATTTATACATTGAACATATATATTGTGGGTTATTCATATGATCACCTCAGAACTATATTTTTATTAACTAAATAAACTAGTATTAAAAGTTTTTTTAGCTTAAATTGCACGAAATTTAAATTATGATTTCTCATTTATCCAATATGTTAGTATGGTTACTTTATGATTAATAATTTTCCTATATGGCTAGTTGCACTTGATTATTTTTTAGCATGTTTAATGGTAATTTTGTTAATAAATTTTATATTAAATTTATTTTTACGTGAATCTAGTAATTTTGTTTTGTATCGATTTATAATTAAAATCGCACATCCAATTATAAATTTTACAAATAAAATTACACCTAGTTTTATTGTCAAGCCATTAATACCACTTTACATAGCTTGGCTAATTTTAATGATTAGAATGTATCTTTTACCATTATTCTTGGGATACTCTTATATAGGGAAATTTGCATTTGTTTTTGAAAAAGACTTAATTTCTGAAGTTAAATCTATATTTCTAAATATAGCTATTAATTTAAATTATGGAATGTAGTCAAAAATAAGTTTTCAATCGCTCGATAATTTTATCTATCTGACATTTAGTTGTTTCAAAAGATGTTACAAATCTGACTACTAAATGATCTGTATCAAATTGATTCCATAAATTTGGTATAATATTTAATCTAAGAATATTTTCATATGATAAATTACTCATCTTTACAAAAACTTCATTGCCCTGTGTTGGATATAAAATTTTAAATTCCTTGAATTCAGATAATTGATTTCTAAGATATAAAGCATTTTTATTAGCTAACTTAGCTAATTCCAACCACAAATCATCTTTAAACCATGCATTTAACTGAGCTGAAACAAATCTAGTTTTTGAAAGCACATGTCCAGTCTGCTTAATAAGATTTTGAGCTTCACTTGCTAATGTTTTATTAAAAAATATTATTAATTCTGCTGCCATAGCTCCATTTTTAGTTGCACCTAGTGACAGACAATCAACTCCAACTTTCCATGTGGCTTCTGCAGGAGATATTAATTCTTGGGAGACTAATGCATTAGAAAATCTTGCTCCATCCATATGAAGATAAAGGTTATTTTTTTTACAAATTTCACTTATCGCATCTATTTCATCTAGTTTATAAAAAGTTCCATTTTCAGCTAATTGTGTAATTGAAACACCAGATATTAACGGTCTTGATTTACGTTTAAAACTTATTTCATCAATTTTATTTAGAAGATCTTGAGCTTTAATACGTCCCAGAGAATTTGAAATAGTAAGTAATTTGCCACCACAAGAAAAAAACTCTGGCGCCCCTCCCTCATCTTTATTGATATGTGCATCACTATGACAGATAACACTTCCATAAGACCTTAGAAAAGATGACAATGCAAGAGAGTTTGAGGCTGTACCAGAGACCATAGGGATGATTTCTAAATCACTTTTTTCAAAAATTTTTTTTACAACATTTTTACACTTTTCTGTGATAATATCATTACCATAAGGCAATGTTTTTATATTTGATGCTTCTGCAATTGCATCCAATATCTGTGGAGCAACACCAGAAGTTGTGTCAGTTCCAATTAAAATTTTTTCTTTATACATTATAAATTCTTATTTTATTGATTAATCTTAAAACTGTTTTGACCCTTTTTTATAGTCACAATAGATTTAATTTTTTTTGTTTTCACGTCTAATACTACTAACGTATTTTTACCTTTATAAAGATATCTTAATAAAATTTCATTATTAGTCCCTAAAGATGAAGAGATTAATTGTGCTTCAGTTGGCTCATGAAAGTCAAATTTATTTGTGTGCTCCACATCATCTCTGAGGGTTTTATTTATAGTAGGAGTATTATTAAGTTTATTATATTTTTTTCCTAATCCCCAAAATAGAAGAATTAATCCAATAATAATTAATAATCCTAAAATTATAGCAATAATTTTTATAGCCCTTATATTAGAAACTACAAAAGAAGTTTTTTCTGTTTTTGGGTCAAAAATATTAGACATGACAGTTCCTATTAAAATTCTACTAGTTGTAAAAGACTTTAATTTACCATTTAAAAGACTTGATACTTGGGTTACAGAAGCTATTAAAGTAAGTGAACACACAAAACAACAATTAAATGAAAATAACTTTTCTATTTCTAGAAGTAGAGTTAAAAATTTAATTGAAAATAAACAACTAAAAGTAGACGGTAAAACAGTAAACGATCCTTCATTTAAGATTCAAAATTGTGAAATTATTGAAATTAAAATACCAAAACCTCGTGAAGCTATACCTTTACCTGAAAATATTAAGTTAGATATTTTATATGAAGATGAATTTATTATTGTTATTAATAAAAATTCTGGCATGGTAGTGCACCCTGCACCTGGTTCTCCAAATGGAACCCTAGTTAATGCTCTTCTTTATCATTGTGGTGAAAATTTAAAAGGAATTGGAGGGTTTAGGAGACCAGGTATAGTCCATAGGCTAGATAAAAATACTAGCGGTGTAATGGTCATTGCAAAAACAGAATTGGCGCATTCAAATCTATGTAAAATTTTTTTTAATCATGATTTAGATAGAAGATATAATGCTGTTGTATGGGGACAACCTATAAATAAAGGTATTATTGAAAAACCTATTGGAAGATCTCAATTAAATAGAAAAAAAATGGCTGTTGTAAACAAAGGGAAAATGGCTATTACAAAATGGAAAGTGTTAGATATTTTTACCCCTTTTGCTAGTTTAATTGAATGCAAACTTGAAACAGGAAGAACTCATCAAATTCGTGTTCATATGTCATACCTAGGCCATGGTATAATTGGTGATGAATTATATGGGAAGCCAATAGCACAAAAAAAATTTAAAAATTCATACCTAAAAGAAAAAAATAAATTAATCAAATCTTTTGGTAGACAAGCGTTGCACGCATCAAAACTTAGTTTTCATCATCCAATTAATTACAAATATTTAGAGTTTTCTAGCCCATTACCAAAAGACATTTCTGTACTTATTGAGGAACTTAAGGTATAAATTTTTAATTTTATAAATACTTTAAATAAAAGCATATTAATATTATATATATAACATGTTAATGTTCCGGAGAAATAATTGAGTAATGTAGATAACATGAAATTATCTTTAGTTTCACCAGACAATAATTTAGGTAGATACTTAGATCATATCAAAAAATTTCCAATGCTTGAAGCTGGTGAAGAATATTTGCTTGCAAAAGATTGGCTGGAAAAACAAGATACTAAAGCTGCTCATAAACTCGTTACTAGTCATCTTAGGCTTGTTGCAAAAATAGCTATGGGATATAGGGGTTATGGCCTACCAATTGCTGATCTTATTGCAGAAGGCAATATTGGGATGATGCACGCTGTTAAAAAATTTGATCCCGAAAAGGGATTTAGATTGGCTACATATGCAATGTGGTGGATTAAAGCAGCAATCCAAGAATTTGTTCTAAAAAGTTGGTCACAAGTTAAAATTGGAACAACTGCAAGCCAAAAAAAATTATTTTTCAATTTAAGAAAAATTAAAAGTAAAATTAATGCATTAGAAGATGGTGATCTTTCTCCCAAACAAGTTGATCATATTGCTGAAACCTTAAATGTGTCCAAAGACGAGGTTGTTAATATGAATAGGAGAATGATAGGTGGAGATCATTCTCTCAACTCTCAAATAAGTCGTAATGATGGTGAGGAAGCTGAATGGCAAGACATGCTTAAAGATGAAAGAGAAAATCAAGAAACTCAATTTTCTAATTTTGAAGAAAAAAACATCAGAAACAAGATGATGATAGAAGCATTAAACCATTTAAAACCTAGAGAAAAAGACATAATAATTAAAAGAAGATTATTGGATGATCCAAAAACACTCGAAGATTTGTCCCAAGAATATAATGTCAGTAGAGAAAGAATTAGGCAAATTGAGACAAGAGCATTTGAAAAACTTCAAATTGCTGTAAAATCCAAAGCAAGAGAGTTAAAACTAATCGAACATGATGAAACTTAATTTGGACTGAAAGGGTCGTTAATATAAATAGTATCTGATCTTTCAGGACTAGTTGATATTAATATTATAGGACATTCAATAAGTTTTTCTAATTTACTGATATAATCTCTAGCTTCTTGAGGGAATTCATTTATTTTTCTTAAGCCAACAACACTACCCTTCCAGCCTTTCATTATCTCATAAATTGGTTTTATTTTTTTTTGTTGTTTCTCTGATGAAGGTAAATAATTGATTATTTTATCATCTAAGTTATATCCAGTACAAATTTTAATTTCCTCAAAACCATCTAATACATCTAATTTAGTGAGAGCTATTCCATTAATACTAGATAAAGACACAGCTTGCCTTACTAGGACTGCATCAAACCACCCGCATCTCCTTTGTCTACCTGTAACAGTTCCAAATTCGTGACCTTTCTTTCCCAACGCCATTCCATCTTCACCAGTATCTTCTGTAGGAAATGGGCCAGATCCAACTCTTGTAGTATATGCCTTAGTTATACCTACTGTAAAATCTATACATGTTGGTCCCAACCCCGCTCCAATGCCAGCTTGTGATGCAACAGTATTGCTACTTGTTACAAAAGGATAAGTTCCATGATCTATATCTAAAAAGGTACCCTGTGCACCTTCAAATAATATATTAAATGATGGTCTATTGAATTTATTTATCAAAAGCCAAGAAGGCTGTACATAAGATTTCAATTTTTGTCCTAAAGCCCATAGCTTTTCTAAAATTTCGTCTGGGTCTTGCTTTTTTTCACCCGTAGCTATTAACCATATATTATGGAAATCATATAAATTTGATAGTTTATTATATAATTCATCCTTATCATAAAGATCACATACTCTTACCCCTCTCCTTCCAACTTTATCTTCATAAGATGGACCTATTCCTCTACCAGTAGTTCCAATTTTATTTTTGTTCTTTTTTTCTTCTCTTAATTTGTCAATTAGTTTGTGAATTGGTAAGATAATAAAGGCTGAGTCTGATATAATTAGATTATCAGAAGATATTTTAATGTTCTGATCGCTCAGTTCATTTATTTCTTTTTGTAGATGGAAAGGATCTATTACAACTCCATTACCAATCAGAACGAGTGTTTTTTCTCTGACTATTCCACTAGGCAATAATGATAATTTGAACACTTTGTCATTAACAACTAGTGTGTGTCCTGCATTGTGACCTCCTTGAAACCTGACTACTAAATGTGCTTTTTGCGACAACCAATCAACAATTTTACCTTTGCCCTCATCACCCCACTGTGTTCCAACAATAATTACATTACTCATAAAACCTTCCTTAGTTTCAATTCATTAATTATGTTTCTAATTTAACAATCGAGTCATTTTGCCAAATATATTGACATTTCAAATTCAAAGCATCTTTTTCAAAGTCAGTGTTAAGGTTATTACCAAACACAACTCTGTATCCATTACTAATAACTTTATCTGCATCATTTATATTTAGATGTGGAACATATACTAAGGGTTTTTCTGAATTTAACTTTGGCGTAGAAATAATTTTTTCAATATAAATTGTACATCCTATTGCTGACTCACCGTTTAAAGTTTTATATCTTCCACCTTTGGCAATTTCACCTTTTAAATTTTCAGAAAAGATAGTAAAAGACAATCCTGAATGATATTTAAAACCTCTGTTTTCAAGTGGATCTATTGAAATTTTGATAGATTGATCATTATTATTGACTATTTCAATTACTTTTAAATAATAATTTCTAACCTCATCCAAAAAACCTTCAAGTTTTAATTCTTTTAGGTATTGTGTGGCGTACGAATATTCACCAGAAGATTCCATAAGATTAAGTAAAATTTCAGAATATTTAAATTTTAACTTCTGAATAATTTTTTTATCTTTTAAATCTATTGCCTTATTAATCTCTTCTTTTAAAGAAGTTGAAAGTTCTTTTAAAAAAAAATCTCTCAAAAATGGTAAATTTATATCAATAGTTATATTTTGAATATTAATTGATTTTAAAGCTTTTAGACAAACAAGTATAATTTCGGAATCACAAAATTCATTCTCTATACCAATTAATTCTGCACCAACTTGTGTTTTTTGACGCTCAGTGTTGAAACTGTCACCATTTACTCTTAAAATATCTCCTGAATAAGACAATCTGAGTGGACGAGTCAAATGAGACAATCTTGTAGATGCTATTCTAGATATTTGTGCAGTTACATCTGATCTTAATGCCATCATTTTTTGAGATAAGGGATCCATTATCCTAAACGTAGAATCTTTTAATACCGTTCCTGGTCCATCTGATAGTAGCGTTTCTTCATACTCAACTAAGGGCGGTTTGACCCTGAAATACCCATAATTGGAAAATACATCTAGCAGATTTTCTATTGTTTTAGCTTGATCTTTTGCTTGAGGATGCAGAATGTCACTTAATCCTGCAGGTAATAACCCTTTTTGATTTTGTGAAACAGTCATTCTAGTCACCTTAATTATAGAAATATATCTTATATACCAAAGTCTCTAATCTATCTAATAAATATTTAAATGAATAACTATTTATTTACCTTCAAAATTAATTGTGTTAACTCTAGCTACATGAGGTAAATTTCTTATTTCTGATATGATTTTCTCATCTATCTTTCCATCAACCTCTACTAACGCTATAGCTTCTCCTCCTATACTTCGACGACCCAGGTGAAAAGAGGCTATGTTAATATTGTTGTTTCCTAGTTTATTTCCTAAATCACCAATGAAACCAGGCTTGTCATAATTTCTTAAATATAAAGCATTTTTTGGGAACTCTGATTCAATTGAAATACCTTGAATATTTATAATTCTTGGTTTATTACCAGCTATTAGAGTACCTGATATTGTCCTTTCACCATTTTCATGTTGAATAGTAATTTTAAGCAAAGTTTCATAATCACATCTACGTTCATGCTTTATGGTTGATAAATGAATACCTCTACTTGAAGCGATTGACGAAGAACTTACATTATTTACTGCGGCAGATGTAGGTTCTAAAATTCCAACCAATGCACTAGCCATTAAAGGTAAATCTTGAATATTGGATGCCTTGCCTTCTAGTTCTAATTTGACACTCAATATACCTTCTTGTGTGACTTGACCTAAAAAAGATCCTATCAGATAAGCCAACTTTACATAAGGTTTAAGAATTGGGGCTTCCTTTGATGATACACTTGGATAATTAAGAGCATTAACTACAGCTCCTGTATTAAGATAATCTGAAATTTGCTGAGCTATTTGAATAGCAACATTTTCTTGTGCCTCAATTGTAGCAGCACCTAAATGTGGTGTGGCAACTAAATTCGGGGCGTTAAATAAAATATTTTCTTTGGCGGGTTCTTCTGTAAAAACATCAAAGGCTGCTCCTGCCAAATGGCCTGTTTCTAAAGCTGCTCTGCAGGCCACCTCATCAACCAATCCCCCTCTTGCACAATTAATTATTCTTGATCCTTTTTTCATCAAGCTAATTGCTTCAGCTGAAATTATATTTTTAGTGTCCTCTGTCAGAGGTGTATGCAAAGATACTATATCTGAATTCTTTAGTAAGTATTCTAAATCTACTTTTTCAACACTTAATTCAGAAGCTTTTTCTTGTGTAAGGAATGGATCAAACGCCAAAACCTTCATTTTTAGACCTAAAGCTCTACTTGCCACAATTGATCCTATATTTCCACAACCAATTAATCCTAAATACTTACCATTTATTTCAGTACCATTAAACTTAGATTTTTCCCATTTACCTTGTTTAGTAGAACTATCAGCCTGAGGTATCATTCTTACAAGTGACATCATAAGAGCTATGGCATGTTCAGCAGTAGTAACGGCATTCCCAAATGGTGTATTCATAATAATTACACCATTTTTAGTTGCCGCTAATTTATCAATATTGTCCGTTCCAATACCAGCACGGCCAACAATTTTTAAATTTTTTGCATTCTTTAAGACTTCTTCAGTAACCTTTGTGGCTGATCTAATTGCAAGTCCATCGTAGTTATTAATTTCTTTAAGCAATTCATCATGACTTAAGCCTGGTTTGTAAATTGTTTCAATTTTATTTTTTTTAAAAATATCTACTGCAGATTCACTTAATTTATCACTAATTAAAACTTTTGGCATTTTCTTACCCTCAATTAATATTTAAATATCTAGATCACTTAATGATTTATGGTAGGCCCAATCCAACCAAGGTAGTAGTTTTTTTATGTCATCATTTTCAACTGTAGGTCCACCCCAAATTCTTAATCCAGGAGGTGCAGATCTGTAACTTCCTATATCGAATGCTACATTATTATCCTCCAACAACTTAATTATATTTTTTTCTATAATATTTTTTGTTTCTAGGGATTGTGAAATAAGTTTAGGATCTATAAGCTTCAAACATATTGACGTATTTGATAAATTGTTTAGGTCTTCACACAAGAAATCGACCCAAGTAGACGAAGATACCCAATCTTTAATTATATTTAGATTATCTTTCGATCTTCTAATTAACTCTTCCAACCCCCCTATTTCTTTAGACCAATTCAGCACATCCAAAAAATCTTCAACACAAATCATTGACGGTGTATTAATTGTTGAACCTGAGAAAATATCTAAATTTATCTCATTATTTTTTTTTAATTGAAATAATTTTGGTATCGGCCAATTGGGATTGAATGTGTTTATTCTATGAACAGCTTTTGGAGAAAGAATGATCATACCATGGCCAGCTTCACTTCCAAGAGATTTTTGCCATGAAAATGTACCTACATCCAATTTTGACCAATCTATATCCATTGCAAAAGCAGCTGAGGTTGCATCACATATTGTTAAACCATCACGTGAATTTTTTATCCAATCTCCATTAGGAACACATACTCCTGCAGTAGTACCATTCCAATTAAATACTATGTCGCCTTTGAAATCAAAGCTATTTAAGTTAGGTAATTTTCCATAATCCACTTTTAAAATGTCAATATCTTTGAGTTTTAATTGTAATTGAATATCTTTAGCCCAATCTGCACCAAAACTATCCCAGACTAACATTGTTACTGGTTTTGCCCCTAGGAGGTTCCACATAGCTATTTCTATTGCACCAGTATCAGATCCAGGCACTATACCCACTAAATAATCATCAGGAATATTTAATATTGATTTAGAAAGCTCGATTACTTTTTTTAATTTATTTTTACAATCTTTATGCCTATGGGATCTACCTAGTGAGCTTGGTTGTAATACCTCTAGAGACCATCCAGGTCTTTTTGCACAAGGTCCAGATGAAAATTCTGGATGAATTGGCTTGACTAATGGTCTTGTCATATTAACCTCATAAAATGTTATTGCTTGTTGGGAAGCAATTACCCGCTCACTTTGATAAAGGTTATTTTTCAAAAGTCAATACAATTAAAGGATCCATAAAATAAATGCTTAAGCTATATGATTTGTCAGGCAAAAATGATCTAAGATTTAGTCCTCCATGTTGGAATATAAAGCTATGTCTTATTAAAAATGAAATAAAATTCAAAACTATTCCTGTAAGATTTACTGATAAACATAAAATTGCATTTTCCAAACAACAATTAGTACCCATCTTAGATTATAAAGATGGCTTTATCTGTGATTCATGGAATATAATTAATTGGTTAAACGAAAATTATCCCCAGAAAAAAATTTTTATTAATAATGCATCAAAAAATTTTTCGTATTTTTTATATTTATGGACTTCAAGACAATTATTACCAATCTTGTTTAAGATAATTGCACATGAAATACCCAATGTATTAGAGAAAGATGATATCGATTATTATATAAAAACTAGAGAAAAAAGAATAAATGGATCAATTACAAAATTTGTTCCATTTATTTCATCTTCTATTGAAAAGTTTAGAAAATCAATTGATCCAGTTAGGAAAATAATAACTAATTATGGTTATATATCTGGGAGAAACCTCGGAATAGAAGATTGTATTTTTTTTGGAAATTTAAAGTGGGTAGATGTTTGTAGTACATGCAATCTGTTAGATAATGACGATCCTGTATATAAGTGGTATAAAAATCTTCTTAAAATAACAAATGAACAAACTAATTAATATTAAAAGAATGATTTATTGGGCCATGTCCATTACCAAATCGTGGTGATGTTATTATAGCTTGATTTACATAAAAATGTGCTTTTTGAAATGCTTCCTTAATCTCATATGATTTAGCCAATCCGGCCGCTAATGCTGATGCCATTGTACAGCCAGTACCATGAGTATGATTAGTCTCTATTTTTTTTGTTTCAATTTGGTCAAAAACTTCTTCGCCAATTAAAAAATCGGACATAATTGGCGTATTCATATGTCCACCCTTTAAAACGACAAAACTTGCACCCAAATCAATTAATTTTTCTCCAGCAGTTTTCATATCAACTAAATTATTAATTTTAATTCCCGCTAATATTTCTGCTTCAGGAATATTAGGTGTTAAAACTGGACTTGTATTTTTTATAAAATTTTTTAACGAATTTACCGCATCTTCTTTAAGTAATCTATGCCCACCTTTAGCGACCATAACTGGATCAAGAACAATTTTTATTTTTCCATTACCTATTATTTTATTGTGTTTGAGTGCTTCATATACCCCATCAATTAACTCTACATTATGCATCATCCCAATTTTAATTGCGTTGGCTCCAATGTCAGTCAAGCAACAATCAATTTGTTTTACAACAAAATCCAAAGGAATCTCAAATATTTCAAAAACACCTCTGGTGTTTTGTTCTGTAAGTGCCGTAATCGCTGTCATCCCATATACACCATGAGTTGTCAGTGTTTTTAAATCTGCTTGAATGCCAGCTCCACCACTAGGATCAGAACCAGCAATGACTAGGACAGTTTTAGATAAATTACTAACTTTACTTGTTGTCATTTTCTTTAATTATTGCTTTAGAAACAATTTCAGTTGTAGATTTTAAAAGGTTTAAATCAGTGCATTCTACCATAATTCTAATTAAATCTTCTGTTCCAGAAGGACGCAATAATATTCTTCCTTTTTTTCCCAATTCTTTTTGTTGTTTTTCAACTAAACTAATTATGTTTTTATTTAATAGAACATTTTTATCAATATTTTTTAGATTCTTTAAGGATTGAGGTATTGGTTTAAATGGTCTTAAAAATTCAGAAGCTTTTAAACCTGACTTTTTGAGTAGAGATAATATTTTAATTGCGGTTAACAACCCATCACCCGTTTTAGCAAAATCAGCAAGCAATATATGTCCAGATGGTTCTCCTCCAAGTTTAGAATTAGATTTATTCATTTTATCCAAAATATAACGATCACCTACATTTGTTCTGTGTAAATGAATGTTCAAATTATTTAAATAATTTTCTAATCCTAAATTAGACATTAAAGTGCCAACAACCTGATTATCTATTAATTCATTGTTATTTTGCATTTCTCTAGCTAATACTGCAATTATTTGATCACCATTAATAATTTCACCATTTTCATCTGAAAAAATCACCCTGTCTGCATCCCCATCAAGAGCAACACCTAAGTCCGCTCCTTCAAGTTTTGTGATTTTCGCCATATTTTCTGGATACATTGCCCCACAATCTAAATTTATATTTTTGCCATCAGGTTCTGCTCCAATAATTATGGAGTCAGCTCCGAGTTCAAATAAAACTTCAGGACCAACTCTGTATGATGCACCATTAGAACAATCTAATACAACCTTCATAGAGGTTAAATCTTCGCGTTTAGGTAATATTTGTTTTACAAATTCTGAATATCGTCCAATTGCATCTTCCATCCTTCTTGCTCTACCTAAATTTTCTGACTTCGCAAGGATAGGACCACTAATCATTCTTGATTGAATTTCATTTTCAACATTATCATTTAATTTAAAACCGTCAGCACCAAATAGCTTTAAACCATTATCTGGGTATGGATTATGTGAAGCTGAAATCATTACTCCTAAGTCACACCTTAACACTCTGGTTAAGTGAGCTATAGCTGGGGTCGGAAGAGGCCCAGTAGTAATCGCATCCAAACCTACAGAAGTAAAACCTGCTACTAAGGCAGGTTCTAACATATATCCAGATAATCTTGTATCTTTCCCTATTAAGACTCTAGATTTCTTTGTTCCAGCTCTGCCATAAAAATATTCCCCTGCTGCCATGGCCAGGTTCACAGCCATTATAGCAGTAACTTTTCCTTGGTTTACGGTGCCTCTAATGCCATCAGTACCAAATAATCTTTGATTACTATTAAATGTTGTTTGAATCATTTTTAACCTATAAATTAAGCGCTTTTTGACATATCAAAGCTTGATTTGTTTCAAATACATCATGAGTTCTTATTATTTGGACACCACTCCTATTTGCATGCATAGCAAATGCTAAAGAGCCACTCAACCTTTTAGTAGGGTTGACAGATTTTTTATTTTTCCCACGCACATTAAAATCCTCTACTGTAAGTTCTTCAATAAGAGATTTTCTACTTACTCCAACTAAAATTGGAACACCTAAACCATGAAAAAGTGGTAAATATTTTAAAATATTTAAGTTATCAGATAAAGTTTTTCCGAATCCAATTCCAGGGTCAATAACAATATTTGATTTTTTTACTCCCGCCTCAATCAAATCAGTAATTTTTTTTGAAAAAAATTTATAAATATCAATAGGAGCAAAACTATATTTAGGATTTATTTGCATATTTATAGGTTCCTTTTGCATATGCATCATTATTATAGGTGAAGCTGTTTTTGATATAAAGTCTATTTTATTTTTCTCCTTAAATGCTGTAATGTCATTAAATATATCAACACCGATCTTGTAACATGACTTCATTGTTGATAAATTTCGTGAATCTAATGAAATTAACGAATCTATCCTGTAATTTTTCAGCTGTTTTATTAGATCAACAACCCTGTTTTTTTCTTCAACAACCGAAATTTTTTCTGCTCCGGGTCTACTCGACTCTCCTCCAATATCAATAATAGAAGCTCCACTATTAATCATTTCGTAAAAATTTTTGCTCAATTTATTGGTATTATTGGTTTGGCTCTTTTTGTAAAAACTATCTGGTGTTATGTTAATTACGCCCATTATATGTGCTTTTGAAATATCAAGTTTACCAAAAGGAAGTCTTTTATTTACCAAATTATCTATCTGCAATTCAGCTTCAGTCAGACAAGTTTTACTATAATTTTTAGCAACTTTTAATAATTCTTTAGTTGTCATTTGAACTTCAATCAAATTCTCTTTTTTTTTTTGAAGAACATTTAAGTATTTAAAACATCTCCATCCACCTGCTAACTTTAAACCACCAGTAACTTCAGAGGGTGAACAAGGTATTGGACTTAAAAAAGTTTCAGTGCATTCGCTGTATGGCGGGGCTATTAAATATTTTGTTTTTTTTACAAAAACCATACATTAACCTATGAAGCCTATGAATTTATGAATTATCTATTTCATTAGTAACAACAGTTTGCTTCGCAGTTGTTGAGGGTATACCAGCTCTTTTCTTTGGTTTTTTGGCTTTTGGAGTTTCATCTTTATCTTGAGATTTTTTTATAGAAATATTTAGCCCTTTACACAAATCTTTAATTTGGTTTCCATCAAGTGTTTCATATTCAAGTAGTGCTTCGGCTACTCTTTTTAATTGTTTAGAGTATTTTTTAAGCATTTTCTGAGCATCAGAATACACAGTGTCAGCAATCTTTCTAATCTCTTGATCAACTATAGAAGCAGTGTTATCAGATACATTTTTTTGCTGAGAAACTGATCTACCAAGAAAAACTTCTTGTTCATTAGCTTCATAGGCTAAAAATCCAAGTTTGTCTGAAAGACCCCATTCTGTAACCATCCTTCTAGCTATATCAGTAACCATTTTAATGTCTGAACTTGCACCCGTGGTTACTTTTTCTTTACCAAAAATCATTTCTTCTGCTATTCTTCCTCCACATGCTACTCTTAAGTCTGCGTAGAGTTTGTCTTTAGCCATTGAAACTCTGTCACCCTCAGGTAATCTCATCACCATTCCAAGAGCCCTACCACGTGGTATAATTGTTGCTTTGTGAATAGGATCACTGGCAGGCGAATAAGCTGCAACAACTGCGTGACCAGCTTCATGATAAGCAGTTAATTTTCTTTCTTCTTCAGTCATTACCATTGATCGTCTCTCAGACCCCATCATAACTTTGTCTTTAGCTTCCTCAAACTCAATCATGCTAACGTTATTTCTACCTTTTCTAGCAGATAATAAAGCCGCTTCATTTACTAAATTAGCTAAATCAGCTCCTGAAAACCCAGGAGTTCCACGAGCTAATGTTTTTGGAATAACATCTGATGATAATGGAACTTTTTTCATGTGAACTTTAAGTATTTTTTCTCTACCAATCATGTCAGGATTAGGCACAACAACCTGGCGATCAAATCTGCCAGGTCTTAACAAGGCAGGATCTAAAACGTCTGGTCGATTTGTTGCTGCTACCAAAATCACACCCTCATTTGTTTCAAAACCATCCATTTCAACTAAAAGTTGGTTGAGTGTTTGTTCTCTTTCATCATTGCCACCACCAAGACCAGCACCTCTATGTCTGCCCATAGCATCAATTTCGTCAATAAATATTATACAAGGAGAATTTTTTTTCCCTTGCTCAAACATGTCTCTTACTCTAGATGCACCTACTCCAACAAACATTTCAACAAAATCTGAACCAGATATAGTGAAAAATGGTACACCTGCTTCACCTGCTACAGCTTTAGCTAACAATGTTTTACCTGTGCCAGGTGGACCTACCAGTAGAACCCCTTTAGGAATCTTGCCCCCAAGTTTTTGAAATCTACTGGGATCTCTCAAAAATTCTACAACTTCTTCCAATTCAGCTTTAGCTTCGTCAATGCCAGCAACATCTCTGAAAGTGACTTTATCCCTATGTTCAGTAAGGAGTTTAGCTTTTGATTTTCCAAAACCCATGGCACCCTTAGCACCGCCTTGCATTTGTTTCATAAAAAAAATCCATACACCTATGAAAAGAAGCATTGGAAACCATGAAATTAAAACTGATAAAATGCCAGGCATACTACTCTCATCAGGTTCTGATGAAACCTTTATTCCTTTATCAGATAATTTATTAGCTAATTTATCCTCTTTTGGTATGAATGAATAAAATGGAATACCACTACTTGATGAGCCAAAAATTTTATCCCCTCGAATGGTTACTTCCCTAACTTCTCCAGCGTTTACTCTTGCTAGAAAATCAGAGTATGCTATTGCATTTCCTGAGCTCTTAGATGATCCTCCCTGGAATACATTGAATATAGCTACCAATACAAGTGAGATAATTACCCAAACTGCTATGTTTTTTCCAAAATTATTCATTATTTTCCTTTTTATTAAATGATAATTATACCAAGATTCTATTAATAAGGTAAAGACTAAAACAATTCTGTTTTAGATTATTTTTTAGTTCAGAATTCTGATTAATAATACTTAGATGGGGTTTTATTGTCTTACCTTCAAGAGTTTTTAAATAAGGAATCGTATTATTTATTTGTTTGTCATATTTTTTGAACGGTTTTTTATGGTAAATTGGTACAAATTCACTCTCTGTACACTTAATAAGTTTACCAGAAATTGAACTTAAGACTAAAAATCTTCCATCAAATACATGATACTTATTACTTTCAATATTAACTTCAAAATTTATATTTCTACTTTCTCTAAAAAAAAATAAATAGCCCATGCTATGAAGAATATTTACATTACCAAGGTTTTTCTTTTTAAGTTGTGAACAAAAAATTGAATAAATAAGTTCAAACGTTTTTTTTCTTTTAGGAGGGTATTCACTTCCTCCAACAGTTTGAATAATTTTACCAACAACTCTTGTAGAAAAGTGATAGGATTTTTCAAAAATATTTTTTAAGCTCTTATAATCAACTCTTACAGCTCCACCAGGGTTTATTGAAATATTTTTTTTTATCCAACAGTCAAAAATAGAGCTAGTTTTTATTAATAAATTTCTATTCAAATGACCGAGGTAATTAAGATCATAAGAAATATTTGGCCAAAGTTGTTTTTTAATATTTTCAAGCAAAAATCTAGTCTTTACTCTTTCAAATTTAAAATTAAAATTAGAAATATCTTCAAAATACTTAATATGTTTACTTTGTACATAGTTTTTTATTTGATCTTTGTTATTATTAAGAAGTGGTCTTAAGATAAAAATACCGTTCCAATTACTAACTGCGCTCATTCCAGAAAGTCCATCAAGACCAGTTTTTTTTATTAAGCGCATAAATAATGTCTCAGCTTGATCATCAAAATGATGTGCTAAAATAAGATTGGCTGACTTGTCCATGCATGCATGACAAAGGAAGTTTCGTCGTTGCTTCCTAGCCCAGTTTTGAATGTTCCCATTAGGTTTGGGTTCAGTAATTTTTTTAATCTGTGCATTAAAACCAAGACTTTCAGATATTTTCTTTACTTCTTTAGCCTCTTTTTCAGATTCACATCTTAGATTATGATCAACAATTATTGGTATCAAATCTATTTTGATTTTTTTGTTATTATCTATAAAATTTCTAAGTAGATGTAATAAAGCCATAGAATCTATCCCACCAGATAGGCCAAGAATAAATCTATTTTTGATTTTAGGGCTTTTTATTATTTTGGCAAAATGATTATTGAAGTTCGAGATCATTCAGCAGTACATTGCTTTTCAATTTTAAGTGTATTAATTCTTTTTACAAATTTAACAGATGGATTTACCATAAATTCGAGTGACTGATTCAAGATATCACATAATTGATCTTTAGGTGCGAAATTTACAGCTGATTCAGCAATCAATAATGTAGTTTCCTGGAATCTTGGATCATTAGGAAAAATACTGTTAAATTCTGCTAGAGCAATTGCTGCTTCTTCAAATTTTTTTTGAGCGAAATATACTCTGCCCAACCAATATTGAGCATCAGCGATTTTTTTACTATCCTTATGAATTATAAGAAACTCTTTGAAAGCTTTTTCAGCCTTTTCAAAATTTAATTGACCTGCTAAATCCAGTGCAAAATTGTAATTTTCTTCATCAGTTCCTTTTGGCAAGAAAGACTTTTTTTCTATGTTATTATGTTTATTTACAATTTTTCCTTTATCTTTATTATCTTTTTCGTCCTTACCTTCAGTCTCCTTGATAAAGCCAAGTACACCCTCTGTTTTTGTATCTAAACTTTTCTTTTTTATACTAAGTTTATCTGGGGATTTATAATCATTCTTGCTGTTAGCTTCTTTTTTTTCTTTGTTAGTTACATTTTGAATGGATGATAGTTCTAGGTGTCGTTCTATTCTTTTTAATGCAAATTCTAAATTATAAGAAAGATTTGTTACATTTTTAATATTATTTTCGAGCAATATTAATTTCTGATTAATTTCATTAACTTGACTTTGTATTAGTTTCAAGCTTGACTCTGATTTATTTAAGTTGGATTGCTCTTCAATAGAACCAATTAATTTTTTTAGATTATCTTCAATAATAGATATTTTATCTTGTTGAGCTTTAACAATTTCCTTAAGACCTTCAATGTTTTGAGAAAATGCAATATTAGATATAAAAAAAAATAAAAGTGAGACTAGTACTTTTAATGTTTTAAGCATTAAT